>DATHOA010000135.1:0-5391 GCA_035485475.1 Steroidobacteraceae bacterium
CGCGCGCATGGTGGAGTTGGACCTGACCATGAAGCGCGGGCTGCGTGAGATCGGCATGCGTGATCTGAAGCCCCGTGCGGCGCTGCGTTATCGGCCGCCGTGGGCCATCGCGGCAGCCCTTGCAGCGGTGATCGGTTGTGGCCTGCTGTTGATGTGGTCACCTTGGCGCGCTGAGCTGGTTGTTTATCGCAGCCCGAGCGAGGTTCCACTTCAGCTGCGCGCCGGCGTCCATGTCGACATGACGTTCCTGAGGCTGCGCGGATCGGACACGGCGCATCGGCTGGTGGTACCGCGGCGTACTGGCGTGCTGCAGCTGAAGATCTACCCCGATACGGCCCCCGGCCGGGACGGTTATTCGGCGGACGTCGCACTCGACTCCATCGTGGGGACACGATCCGTGATCCTTGATCGGCTGCGCACCGATGCCGATGGTTTTTTGGACTTATATCTGCCGCTCTCCGATGTGGTGGGTCACACGCTCGACATTACCCTCACATCGGATGCCGACGGCTCTGCAGCGCCCGCGCCCGCGCCCGCCTTCCGGTTACAAGTCGTAGCCGCTACCGATTAACCCACAGTCCGCCAGCGATTCCATGAAGCACGCGGCCGCACGGCTCAAGGGATTCTGCAGATTTTTAGCTGTGCTGCTGCTACCTGCGGGTCCGATGGCCGTGCCCGCTGCGCAGCCGCCCGCTGCCGATTCGACCCAACCTTGTACCACCGACCTGCACGTGGCGGCATCCTTGGGACAGTGGGATTTGGATCTCGGAGCGCAGCGCGCGGCTACGCTATCGGTGGCACTGCCCGCCCGTCACAGCGTCCTGCTGGAAGTGCGCGAGGTCGGAGTTGATGTGGACGTTGAAGTCGCCGCGGCGGCAATGGCCACGGCGCGCGCCGGTAATCCGGTGCGGCGCCGCGGCGTGCTGCGCCTGTTGCTGCACACGGATCAATCTGGTCGGACCACGATTGGCGCTCGCGCCACGGCCGATGGCGGAGTGGGACGGCGCGTGGAGATACGGGCTTACGATGCGGAGGCGCCACAGACCGATGCATGCCGGTCCGTGTCGCGGGCGCTCGCCGCCGGCGATGCGGCTATTGCACAGGCGCGGCTGATTTCAGACGGACGCGGTACATCGAACGCAGCATCTGCGGCGGATTTCTACGCCAGCGCGCAGCAGGAGTACCTGCGTGCATTCGTGGGTCTCGCGCCGGACAATGTAGCGTTGCGTGCGCAGGTGGCGCACATGCTCGCAGCACTGTCCTGCGAGAACCTGGAACAGTGGCAGGAATGCGCACGCTGGTCGGCACAGGCAGCAAGGCAGCATCAGCTTGCCGGTGATGCGGCGGGGCGTGCCAACGCACAATCCCTGCAGGCGCTCGCCTGGATGGAGCTGGCGCAGCTACCGGATGCGGCCACGGCCGCAGGACCGGTACGCGCCGATAGTCGCGCCCTGGTGCGTCAAGCGCTGCATCAGCTGCGCGGCCTGGCGTCCTTCTACCTCAAGCGCGGCGAGCGATTTGATGCCGCCGAGCAACTGAACCTGGCAGGTCTGACCCTGTACAACACGGATGACTATACCGCGGCACTGCGGGACTACGGGCGCGCCCGGGCGCTCTACGAGGGATTGGGGGAGCGCTATCGTCTCGCCCTCGTGCTGCAGAATATCGCCCTGGTCAATTGGGATCTCGGCAGGGCATCGACCGCGCTGATGACGTTCGCGCGCGCGCTGAGTCTGGCGGATGTCGCGCGGTCCCCGAACCTGTATGCCTTGATCCTCAACAATTATGGGCTGGCCAATCGTACGGCGGGTCATCTCGATGCGGCGCTGGCACTGCACGCGCAGGCGCTGGATCTGACACCGCGGATGCAGAACTCCAATGAACGGGGCCGGAGCCTGTTCGGCATCGGCATGGTTTACGGCGCTGCCGGTGATCGCAGACTTGCAGCCGCCTTCCTGCATCAGGCCTTGGACACGTTTGCCCGCGGAGGTGAAGGTCGAGACTCGGTCAGCGTGCTGCGCGCATTGGCCATGATCGCAGCCCAGGACGGGCACCATGAGGAGGCGATCCAGCGTAATCGCGAGGCGCTCGCGCGTGCCACGAGTCCCATAGTCCGCGCACACCTGTTGGCACAAATTGCGGACTCCGAGTCGCTGTTGGGCCGCAACCAGGCCGCCGCGGAAGATCTGACAGCGGCGATGAGCATCCCCGATTCCGGTGATCCGGTGAGCCGCGCACTCCTGCAATTTGAGCGCGGCGTGCTGGATTTTCGCGCCGGGCAGTTTACCCAGGCACGCACCGGGCTGCAGGCGGCCTTGGCCACGGATCATGCCTTCGGGCTGGACGCCGCGGCCTTCGAGACCGAGGTCGCGCTGGCACGCGTGGATGCCGCAGCCGGACATTCCGACCTCGCGCTGCATGACCTCGATGCGGGACTGAAACTCACGGAGGTGCTGCGGGTGCAAGTTGCCGACCCGGAACTGCGCGCCACCTCGATGCAGCCCCTGCGCCCGGCCTTCGATCTGAAGGTTGATTTACTCGCGGCGGCCTATCAACGGGCCGTCAACGCTGATGACCGCACCGGCGCGCAGCGGGCGGCACGCGCGGCTCTGGCCGTCACCGAACGCTCCCGGGCCCGAGCGATGCAGGATATCGGCGTGGCCGACTACAGCCACGGCAACGAGGCGCGGGTAGATCTGCTCTTGAGCCAGAAGTCCCAATTGCTGCGCGACCTTGCGGCCCACGAGGACCGACTGGAGGCGGGGGGTGCTCCGTCCGTGACTGACGCGCGTGTTGCCGCCATTCGCACTGATGTCTCCCACCTGCGCGAAAAGTTGGCCGTGTTGGATTCGCAACTGGCGATGCTGGGCCGATCGGGCGCCGCGCTGTCACATCGCCAAGCCGGCGCCCTCGCCGTGCCGCCAGCCGATGTAGCCATCCTTTCCTACTGGTTGGGGCCGTCCAAAGCCTATGCCTGGTTGCAGACCCGCTCACAGCTGCGTCTTATTGATCTAGGACCAACGGATGTGCTGCGGCGTGCCGCCGAGGCGACTCACTCGGCGTACAGCGATCCCAATGGTGCGAGCACGCCCGAGCGGTTGCGTGCCGGTGCGAAGCTGAGTCGTGTGGTCTTGCAACCGGTACTGTCCCAGCTGGCGCCCGGGATTTCACGACTGATTGTCATTCCAGACGGCCCACTCCACTACGTATCCTTTGCGGCCTTGCCTACCGACGCGGCTGCTGAGGATTCGTTCCTGGTCCAAAAGTACGAAGTCGCCTACGGCTCGTCCATCGCGACGGTGTTGGCACCCGATGGGGACCCACAGCCAACCGATGAGCGCATGCTGTTGGTGGCGGATGCTGTCTATGGCGCGGACGACTCGCGCCTTCAACACGCGGCCGAAACCCGGCTGGCCCTTGCGGCCGAGCCACCGCGTCTGCGCAGTGCCCTGAACATGAGTGCCCTCGAGCGCCTTCCCGCCACTGCCACCGAGGCGAGCGGCATCGCCCGGATGGCGGCGCCCCTCGCAGTGGATTACCTGACGGGATTCGCGGCGACGCGCAGCGCGGTGCTGTCGCGGCCCTTGGAGCGTTACCGCTATATCCATTTTGCCGTACACGCGACGACCGACGCCGAGATTCCGCAGCTGTCGTCGCTGGTCTTGAGCACCTATGATGCGGCTGGTCGGTCCCTCGAGAATCGCATTTGGGCCGGTGACCTCATGGCCCGACGCTTCAATGCCCGCACGGTAGTGCTGAGCGCCTGTCAAACGGCGCTGGGCCCCGACATTGGCGGGGAAGGACTGTTCAGTCTGCGGTACGTGATCCTGGCGCGCGGCGCGCAGTCCGTGATCGCCTCCTTGTGGGCCGTGCCGGATCGATCCACCGCGACCCTGATGCAGGCGTTCTACAAGGGCCTTCTGGAAGCGCATCGACGGCCCGAATCGGCCCTGACGCTCGCCATGAGGCAGATGCTGCAGCAGGGTCCCCGGGATCCGGTTTTCTGGGCGCCCTTCACCGCCACGGTAGCCTCGCTCGAATGATCCCTAGTGTCTGCAGGAAGGGTGCTGCCCGGCGGCCCTTCCGCAGGCCACCATGTCCATGATCACCGCCTGCTCCGGTTGACCGGTGTGCGCAGTAATCGGATCCGCCGCCAGAAACCAGATCCATTGCGTCGTATAGGGGACGACGACATTGGTGGTATTCACGTTGTCGGTGCCGACGTTGCCTGGCCTGTCCGAGGTGTAATAAGTCAGCAGATCGTTGGGCTCATGATACGCAACGACCTGCTGCGCACCGAAACGAGCCGGAGTCGATGCAGACTGCGTAAGCGCGGCCGGCGGTGGACAGCCTCGGAAGAAGTGAGCCCGCCCGGGTGTCGGATCGTCCGGCAGTTGCTGGGCAGTTCCTCCCACGTCCATTCCATCCATGCCGAGCACCTGAAGTTCCGAAAACCGAAGCAACGCCAGCTGATTGGCAAACATATGTACCTGCGATGCGCCGCATATCACGACCATGGGTGCTATCGCCTCCACTGCCCTGACGTTCGCGTCCGGTTGGAGTGCGGCTCGCTCGGCAAGTGCTGCCCCCGTCTGGGCCGTAGATTGAGCCAGTGCGTCGTGCACCACATAGCTCCCGAGACTCTCACTGATGAATGCAAAGCGAGTCCTGTTCGAGCTGGCGAGCTGCCCTAGCTCCGTCACGGCATCCACGCCCGGCTGGTCTACAGGACGCCCGTCCCGTCCCCGGGCTTCGCGCACGGCCAGGGCGAACATCTCGCGCACTGCCTGATGCAATACAGCCCGGTAGGCCGACGTCGCAATCATCGCATCGGCCAGTCCCCATTCCATGATCTCCGTCTTAAGCAAGCGATTGCCATAGTCCGAATTGGACGAAAGGCGCGCGCCCCCGGGAGCTCGATACGGGTCCTGCGTACAATATGCGGATCGGGCGCTCGCACCGACCACGCGCGTGTCCTCGGCGATGATGAGCCTGCACTTCATGAGCGCCAAGGCTTCCCAGTACTCAAAGCGATAGAAATTGACCTGCTTATTACCCGTGGCGGTGTGATATCTCTCGACGGTGACCCGCGGCCTGAAGCCATCCCAATTGTCGCTGCTGAACACCGGGACTCCATCCAACGTGATGGTGGGCGCCGTGGGTACCAGCATCACCGTCGAATCCGTCGTGCCTGGCACAAGGGCCAGACGGTTCGACACGCCGGGGATCACGTCCGAATAGGTCTGGGGCATATCGGCGCGCATACCGTGCACAAGAAATATATCCACGGCGCCGCCGTCCCCGACATCGGCGAGTACGTCTCTCAACCCGGTGAAGCTTCGATCCGGATCGACACCGACCGGCCCAATGGATACGCATCCGCTCAACAAT
>DATHOA010000136.1:0-4958 GCA_035485475.1 Steroidobacteraceae bacterium
CGCGCGAGCAGTATCTTCTCGGACTCAGCGATGGTCTGCAGGTTGGCCGCCAGCTCCGACAACTCAGCGGCACGCTCATCCAGGCCCTCCGATATGCCGGCGACTGGATTATTCGGCTGCATGTTCAGGCACTCCCCTCCCGCGCTGATCTCGCAGTGCAGCGTCGAATATACCCTGTGCAGCCCGCGACGCGGGCTGGTGGACGCGCGCACGCGCGTAGGCCGAATCTTACAGCGCAGCCGGCCCTCTCGCTGCATGTGAATCGGCAGAATCTGTAAGACTGGGGCTAGGCACTTTCGGAGGCTCGCCTTGCGTCCACGACTCCCGGCTCGCCTGACCGCAGCCTTGTGCGCAGTGCTGATGCTGCTGACGGCATGCGCAACCGTACAGCCCGGACGGGACTTTCCCCGTGCACCTTCCACGGCGCTGGCGCACCCGGAAGAGACGAGCTTCGGGGCCCGCTTCAACTCCCTGGCGCTGGCCCATTCCGGCGCCTCCGCGTTCCATATCCTGACGGCGGGTGTCGATGGGTTGCTGGCGCGCATCCAGATGATCGATGCGGCGCAGAAAACCCTCGACCTGCAGTACTACATCTTCCGCGGCGACACGACCGGCCATCTGATCCTCGATGCCCTCACCCGCGCCGCGCAGCGTGGCGTCGCGATTCGGCTGCTGGTGGATGACGGGGATACGACGCGCGGTGACGAGCAGGTCCTGGCACTGCGTAGCCAGTCCGGCACCCAGGTGCGTGTGTTCAATCCCTTTCGGTACCGCGGCCACAATCGCCTGCTGCGCGCCCTGGAGTTCGCCGGCAACTCGGCGCGCCTTGACTATCGGATGCACAACAAGCTGCTGGTCGTCGACAATACTCTGGCGCTGATCGGCGGCCGCAACATCGGCAATGAGTACTTCCAGATCGATCCGCAGTTCCAGGTCGCAGACGATGATGTGTTTGTCGCAGGTCCGCTGGTCCACACTTTGTCGGGTACCTTCGATGAGTATTGGAACAGTGAACTCGCAGTGCCCGCCGAAGCGCTCTCGCAGGCCTATGCCAAGCGGGTCGCGAGGCGCAAATCCCCGGCGCGCGTCGATGGCATCGACTATTCCGCCCGCATCGCCAGTGGCGAGCCCTTTGCCAGTCTCCTGGATGGGAAACTGGCGCTGGTTTGGGCCACGGCCCAGGTGCTGTGCGACAGCCCGGACAAGAAGCGCGCGGACGCGGGCGAACCCGGACACCTCATGGTGCGGGACGTGCTGGCCGCCGCACGCCAGGTGCAAACCGAATTCCTGATGATCAACCCCTACATCATCCCGACCGCGGGCGAGTCGGCGATGCTCGAAACGCTGCGCCAGCGCCAGGCCAGAGTCGGCATTGTGACCAATTCCCTGCAATCCACGCGCGACATCCTGGCCTACGCCGGCTATGTCCATTCGCGGCGGCAGCTGCTGCAGGAAGGGGTGCAGCTCTATGAAGTGCGTGCGCAGCTCGGCAGCACTCGGGGCAGCGGCCAGACCGCACGCATTTCGCGCTACGGCACCTACGGCCTGCATGGCAAGCTCATGGTGTTCGACCGCCAGCGCATCTTCATCGGCTCGATGAATTTCGACGAACGCTCGCGGCACCTGAATACCGAAATCGGACTGATCATTGACAGTCCGGATCTGGCCGAGGTGACCACAGCACGCTTCAACGGCATGGCCCAGCCGCAGAATGCCTATCAGCCGTCCATCGTCACCGCAGCGTCCGCACGTGCAGGCCACCTGCAGTGGACCACCCAGGAGCAGGGCATGGTGGTCGTGTACCAGACAGAACCGGCACCGAACCCGTGGCGGCGGTTGCTGGTCACGCTGCTGTCCTGGTTGCCCGTGCGCCGCGAACTGTAGACAAAAAAATGCCCGCCGGTCCGAGGGAGGAGTTGGCGGGCATAGGTTCCGCGTGTCGCGAAACCTCAGGGGGGACTAGTCGCTCTGATGCGCGCTCTCCACCGTGTCCTCGTGCACGGTCAGGTCGCTGCGCACATCACGAACGTGTTCGGTATCACGGGCCAGACGGATCGCGGTGTCGATCGCGTCCTGGGATTGCGCCGTTCCGCTCAGGTAGACGACGCCGTTCGCATCAGTGTCGACGTGAATGCGGGCAAGACTGGTGAGGTGTTCCGCCGCCAGGCGCGCCTTGACCTTGGTCGTGATCACCGAATCGCGCACATAGACCGTCGTGCCCTGGGCCACGTCCTTCGCATCCGCGTCCCGTTCATCGGCCAGGGCAACCATGGGACCAACGAGCACTGCTGCCGCGAGCGCCGCCTTGATGATGATTCCTGACTTCACGTGTATCTCCTGCCGTCTCGGCATGTGAATGATGGAGGGTATTAACGCACGACACACCGGTCTGCCGACATGAGTGCTTCAGGCATCGTAGTCGCCTTCCTACGTCGCCTTGCACGGCCCTTACATGGCAAATCGCCTACGTGGGACGGGGACCGGCTCCGACAGGCGCGCCGAAATATCGGTGGCACTTTTCCGCCTTCGCCTCAGCAAGGATTTCGACAATGAAAGCACAAGAAAGCGGCGCAGGCGTCCCCGAGTTTGCGAAGAGCGAGCACCTGCGCCGCAGGGCGCGCTCAAACATCGAGCCGGGAGCGATGAACGCCACCTATCGCGGCGACCGGGCGGCCGTGCTGGGCTTCCTCAATGCGGCGCTGGCGACGAAAATCGTGTGCGTTTTGCGCTACCGACACCATCATTTCATGGCGCGCGGGCTGGCTTCCCGACGAACTGCCGAGGAATTCCTGGTGCATTCGGATGAGGAGCTGTCCCATGCCGACCTGCTCGCCGAGCGGATCGTACAGCTGGGCGGGGAGCCGGATTTTTCCCCCGCGACATTGACGCAGCGCAGCCATGCGGAATACGTCCCCGCCTCCTCCATTGTCGAAATGATCAAGGAAAATCTGGTCGCCGAGCGCATCGCCATCGACAGCTATCGCGGCCTGATCGCGTACATCGGCGAAGACGATCCGACCACCCGACGCATGCTGGAGGGCATCCTGGGGGTCGAGGAAGCGCACGCCGAGGAGCTGGCGGAATTGCTGCAGGGCGACATGCGCGGCAAATAGGTATGCTGTGGCGCTCGCGCCGGAGGCTGCCGTGTCGGACAGGTCACATCGCATCATCGTCACGGTCGTCGGTCACGACCGTACCGGCATCATCGCCGAAACTTCCCGGGTGCTGGCCGACGCCGGGGTCAATATCGTCGATATTTCCCAAACCCTGCTCGGCGAGTTCTTCGTGATGATCCTGCTGGCCGATATGAGCCACGCGGCCATCGGCCTGGATGCCCTGAAGCTGCAGCTGCAGGAGAAGGCCGCGCAGCTGGGCCTGAGGATCGACGCGCAGCACGAGGATGTCTTCAAATTCATGCACCGGGTCTAAGCCATGCGCAGCGTTCACTTTGAACCCGAGGAGATCCTGGAGACGGTGAAGATGGTCCAGATGGAGAATCTGGATATCCGCACCATCACCATGGGGATCAGCCTGCGCGACTGCGCGCACCCGCAGCTGGCGCAGTCGGCGCAGCGCGCCTACGAGAAGATCTGCCGCTATGCCGAGAAGCTGGTGAGCGTGGGTGATCAGCTCGAGCGCGAGTACGGCATTCCCATCATCAACCGGCGCATTTCGGTCACCCCCATCGCCCTGGTCGCGGAAAGCTCGGCGGCCGATGACTACGTGGCCATGGCGCAGGCACTGGACCGCGCAGCGCTGACGGTGGGTGTGAACTTCATCGGCGGCTTCTCCGCGCTGGTCCACAAGGGGCTCACGTCCGGGGATCGCAAACTGATCGATTCGCTGCCCCAGGCGCTGGCCGTGACCGAACGGGTATGCGCCTCGATCAACGTGGCGAGCACCCGCGCCGGCATCAACATGAGCGCCGTCGGCCGGATGGGGGAAATCATCCGCGAGTGCGCCGCGGCCACCGCGGACCGCGATGGCCTGGGGTGCGCGAAACTGGTGGTGTTCTGCAATGCCGTGGAGGACAACCCCTTCATGGCCGGTGCCTTCCATGGCATCGGTGAGCCGGAATGCGTCATCAACGTCGGCGTCAGTGGCCCGGGAGCCGTGCTGTCCGCGGTACGCCGCGCACCGCAGGCGGATCTGGGCGAGCTGGCCAGCATCATCAAGCGCACGGCCTTCAAGATCACGCGGATGGGCGAGCTCATCGGGCGGCGGGCCTCGGAGCGGCTGGGCGTCCCTTTCGGGATTGTCGATCTGTCGCTGGCGCCCACCCCGGCCCAGGGGGACAGCGTGGCCCAGATCCTGGAGGCTATGGGCCTGGAACGGGTCGGCACCCACGGCTCCACGGCCGCCCTGGCGATGCTCAACGACGCCGTGAAGAAGGGCGGCGCGATGGCCTCCTCCCACGTCGGCGGGCTCTCCGGGGCCTTCATTCCGGTGAGCGAGGACATCGGCATGATCGAGGCGGCCCAGGCCGGAACCTTGACCCTGGACAAGCTCGAGGCCATGACCTGCGTGTGCTCGGTGGGGCTGGATATGATCGCCGTGCCCGGGGACACCCCGGCCACGACCCTGGCGGCCATCATTGCCGATGAGGCCGCCATCGGCATGATCAACCGCAAAACCACCGCCGTGCGCCTCATCCCGGCCCCCGGCAAGACGGTGGGCGACTTTGTGGAATTCGGCGGCTTATTGGGCCGGGCCCCCGTCATGGCGGTGCACCGGCAGTCCAGCCGGGACTTCGTGGGCCGGGGTGGGCGCATCCCGGCCCCCATCCAGGCCCTTAACAATTAAGCACATACCCGGGTACTCGTGTATGCTCCGCCCCGGCTCGTGATCTTTCAGCCTTGTTTGCAATGACCTTTGTCCACACCGACCTTCAGTCAAACCGACAATCGGCTGCGCCCAGGCGGGCGCTGCTTCCCGTCAAGAAGCTGCACCTCAAACAA
>DATHOA010000137.1:0-27671 GCA_035485475.1 Steroidobacteraceae bacterium
CGAATGCGCCTGGTAGGGCACCTCCGGGGAGGTGACCTTCCCCGCCAGATCGGGGCGCTCACCGGCATGGCGCGGATCCTCATGGTTGCCCATGAAGTACCAGGGCCAGCCGTACCAGGCGCCTTGCTTCACGCGCGTGGAGTAGTCGGGTACCAGGTCATCGCCCAGCAGGTCGCGCTCATTGGTCGTGCACCACAGCGCGCCGGTCAGCGGCTGCACCGTCAGACTCACGCAATTGCGGATGCCGCTGGCGTACACCTTGCCCGGCTTGTTGGAGCCCACGTCATAAACCAGCACGTCGGCGCGGTTTTCCTCGTTGCCCCAGGCGGCACCGAGCCCGTGCACGGCTTCCCATGCCTGCGCTTCAGCCGCAGTCTTCTTCGGCATGTCTTCCGCGACGTTGGACTGTGAGCCCACCGACACGTACATCTTCTTGCCATCCGGCGAGAACACGACATCGCGCGAGAAGTGCCCCCCGCCCGCGACGGGCGAGAGCTGTGCTACGACGATCTCCGGCACACCGCTGGCCTGCGTATCACCCGGCTTGTACGCATAGCGCACCAGGCGGTTGGTCTCGGCCACGTACAGCCACTTGGGATGCTGGGCATCCGGATAGAAGGCCATGCCGTGCGGCAGTACCAGGCCCTGCGCGTAGGTGGTGATTTGGTCCGCGTGGGAGCCGTCGGCCGACGGACGCATCACCACGATCTTGTTGGCCTGCGTTTCGGACAGGAGGATATCCCCGTTGGGCGCCAGCAGCATCTTGCGGGCCCCAGTGGTATCGGTGGCGAACACCGTCAGCGTGAAGCCCGGCGGCAGTTTCACGCTGGCATTGGCCGGCTTGGGCACCAGACGCGGAAATTTGGCGCTTGACGGGGTGTCGAACGGCGGCGGCAGTTTCGCCAGATCGATGCGATGGGCCCGACCCGGAACATCATTCTTCCAGTCATCGCTCCCCTTGATCGGTTTGCCAGAGCCGGGGGGTGCGGGCGGAGGTCCGCCGAAGCCACCACCCGGTGCGGCCGCTTCCTTGAAAGTGCCGTTCTTGACGGCCTGGAAGTAGGCAATCAGGTTGCCCCGCTCGGTGTCGTTGGCGACCGGTATCACCATGGCGGAGCCGGGGACGACGGTGGTGGGGGCCGTCAGGAAACGGTTCAGCGTGACGGCATCCCAGGTGAGGCCGGAAGCTTTCAAGGCGGCGGTGTAGCCGAAGTTCGGATTGCTAGCGGAATGACGGCCGAAGACACCGTTCAGATTGGGGCCCTGAGCCCCGCCGTTATCACCCGGTTCGGCGCTGTGACACAGCGCGCACTGGGCGCGGAAGACGGCCTTGCCGGCGTTCGCGTCAGCACCGAAGACTGGTGCGGCGCATACCAGCCCGACCAGCAAACCTGCCGTAATGATGGATCGCATGTTGTCCCCCTGGCGGACCGTAAGTGGGCTTCGAAGACCTGTGAAGTCGATTGATTTTCAGTTATGGCGCGATTCTAGCCCGGCGACCGTAAGCGCAACGGCAAGACTGCGTCACCACGGTTTTGACTGCACACTGCCCCAGAAGCGCGATATATCGTTAAGAATATAACGCAATTTCCGCCAGTGCTAGGACATCTCGGGAACATCTGTTCCGGCGCGCCGATCCGGGTCGTCGTTGGGCAATTGCCAGAAGATCCAGGCCGAAGCGGTCGTCATGAGCCCGACGCACAGGAATGTGGCGTGGAAGACCGTGAGTTCACGCTCATGCCCGAATGAGTCGGTAAATGCCGCCAGCAGGCCGGCCGCGGCCGCGACCGCCAGGCTCATGGCCAGCATCTGCACCATGGACAGCATGCTGTTGCCGCTGCTGGCCTCCGGGCCGTCCAGATCCTTCAGGGTCAGGGTGTTCATGGCCGTGAACTGCAGTGAGTTGACGATGCCCAGCAGCGACAGCAGCACCAGCATGACCCACAGCGGGCTGGCGCGGCCGAGCAGGGCAAAACTGGCCATGGCTGCGCCCACCAGCAAGGTATTGGCGACGAGCACGGAGCGGTAGCCAAAGCGATGGACCAGGCCGGTGACGCCGCGCTTGGTCAGCATCGCCGCCAGCGACGTGGGCAGCAGCATCAGGCCGGCATGGAAGGGCGCGAACCCCAGCTCCACCTGCAGAAACAAGGGGATCAGATAGGGCATGCTGCCGTTGCCGAGCCTTGCGAACAGATTGCCGATCAGCCCGATGCTGAAGGTCGGGATGCGAAACAGCGTTGGCGCAAACAGGGGGTGGGCCTGCTGTGTCGCGCGCAGCCAGTAGCCGACGAGGCTTGCCAGGCCAAACACCAGCAGCAACAGCACCGTCGCATGATGCAGCGATAGATCCGACAGGCCATCCAGGGCAACGGACACCGTGATCATGCCCACCGCCAGCAGCGCATAGCCCGCAAAATCAAACGGCGGCACCGAGTGCGCACGGCCCAGGCGCATGTGGCGCAAGGTGAAAAATCCGCCGAGGATGCCGATGGGCACGTTGATCAGGAATATCCAGTGCCAGTTGGCCACCTCGACCAGCCAGCCGCCGAGGGTCGGCCCGATCAGCGGCCCGACCAGTCCCGGGATGGCCACAAAACTCATCGCCGGCAGCAACCGCTCGCGCGGAAAAGTCTGCAGCAGTGCCAACCGTCCGATGGGCAGCAGCATGGCGCCGCCGGCACCCTGCAGCACACGTGCCGCCGTCAACTCAATCAAGGTGTGCGAGGCGGCGCACAGGATGGAGCCGCCGGTAAATACGACGATGGCGGCCAGGAACGCGCGCCGGATGCCGAAACGGTCGGCGATCCAGCCGGAGGCGGGGATGAGCATGGCCATGGTCAGGGAGTAGGCGATGACCACCGACTGCATGCGCAGCGCGGCTTCGCCGAGGTCACGCGCCATCGCCGGCAATGCCGTATTGACGATCGTGGAATCCAGCGTCTGCATGAAGAAGCTGGCGGACACCAGCCACAGCAGCGGCTTCAGTGTGTGCTGCGGATCGGAGCTGCCGGTGGCTGCTGGCATCCCATCAGCCACCGGCGCGTTTGGCCTCATATCCCAGCCTGACCAGTTCCTGCACCAGCCGGTCGCGGTGATCGCCCTGGATTTCGATATTGCCGTCTTTGACGGCGCCCCCGGCGCCGCACAGCTTTTTCAGCGCGGTGGCGAGTGCTTCAAGTTCCAGGACCGACAGCGGCAGGCCGGTGACGACCGAGACTCCCTTGCCACTGCGGCCGGAGGTTTCGCGTCCGACGCGCACGCGCGCCTTGCCGGGGCCGCCGGCCGGAACCGCTCCATTGGGCGCCAGTGCCTTGAGGCGCGCGGCCGGGTTGCTCTTCATGACCACGCCGCGGAAGGTATGAGTGGGTTTCATCCCATCAAGCGTGCACTCAAGTGCCATGCGGCGACAAGCGCCGCAGGGTGGGTGGCCACTTAAGGTAAAAGGCGTACTGGCTGCGGCAGTCGTGCAGGAATAGCGCGGGTCCGTAGCCGGCCGATTTCAGGACTCGCCGCTGCGTTGCGAACACCACCAGCGCGGCCGCGCTCAGCACGCACTGCTCCCAGGCGCCGGTCAGCAGTTTCGCGATGCCGTGCCTGCCACCGCGCATCTGCAGCAGCAGCTGGGACTGGAACGCGACGTGGGCCAATTCATCGGCAGCGATGCTGCGGCACAGGATCTGCAGTCGTCGGCAATCGGTCACTCCCTCCAGCGCCCGGTAAAAGACGATACCGATGATCTCCGCCGTGACCAGAATCCGCAGCCGCGCCTCGAGGCCACCGAGGCGCCGCAGGGCGCGAAATGCCTGATCGGTGAAAGCGTGCTCACGCCGCGGAATTTCGTGATCCTGCATGAAGGCGCCGAGCAGGCTGGCGTGCCGCTGTTCCTCGGCGATCAACAGATCGAAGATTTCGATGCAGGCATGCTGCTCCTGCGCACCACAGTGCTGGCGCACGGCCGCGCGCAGGTGCGCACCCTGCGAACTTTCACCCAGCTGGAACGTGGCGATGGATTGGGCGATCAGACGGCGTTCGCGACCCGTCAGTGTGTCATCGAGCGCCGTGGGAACCAGCCGGGGGTGTGCTGCCTGACTGCGGAAGTGCGCAAGCCAGATGGGAAGATCCTGAAGCATGGAATTCACCTGCGGGTTTGGCGGTTGATTCCAAGGTACACGGGGTATTCGGCCATCCCGGTGGGGCAATTCGGGCAGATTGTGGCAGGATGATCGCCCCTTAAGGATGAGCTGCGCGGGAGTACCCGTGTCTGGATTGAGTAAAGTCGCCGCGCCGCGGGCTGCGCTGCTGGCGGCCCTGTGGGCCGCCGCGGCCAATGCGGCGCCGCAGGCGGCGCCGGCCGAGTCCGCCGCCGACGCACGCTTCGCGACACTCGAGCACACCTACGTCGTCTACAGCATGAGCCGTTTCCCGCTCATGGCGACCTATCTGGGTGGCTCGGCATTGGATCCGGTCCTGGCCGATGTGGATGGCACGCTGCGCGACTACTCACCCGCGGCGATCGCGGCCGAGGATCAACATCTGCGCGAGCTGCGTAGCCAATTCACGCAGGCCGAACCGCGGCGTCTGTCGGCGCGGCGGCGCATCGACCGTCTGGTCGCACTGGCGCAGATCGAATTCCTGCTGCATCAGCACGAGGTGCTGCGTCATCAGCAAAATTCGCTCGATTCGTACGTGGACGAGCCACTGCGCGCAGTCGACTGGCAGATCCAGGGCATGAAGCCCACGGGCGCGGCGACCACGGGCACCGAGGCGCAGTGGCAGCACCTGCTCGCCCGCGTTCGCGCCGTGCCGGCCTATCTGGTGACGGCACGCGGACAGCTGGCCGCTGGCATACGCGCCGGCCATCCGCCGGACTGGCGCATGCTCAGGGACTTCGGATTGAACAGTACGGCGGCCGATGCGGAGTATTTCACCAAGACGCTGCCCGCGCTCGCCGCGCAGCTGATGACCGGCGCAAACCGCGAGTCGCTGCAGCATCAGTTGCAGCAGGCCGGCAAGGATGCGGGGGCGGCTTACGAGCAGTTGCATGACTACATCGCCAGCACCTTCTTTGTGAATGCCGCGGCCGCGGATGTGAAGGGGCTGAAACCGCAATTCAGGGTCGATCGCTTTGCCGCCGGTGCAGTCGAGTACGACTGGGCGCTGCACAACAATCTGCACCTGGAGACCACGGCGGCGGCGCTGTATGCGAAGTCCTGGCCGATCGTGCAGGCCACTCGCGCCCAGATGATCACGCTCGCGCGCAGCATTGCGCAGACTCATCACTGGGCGCTACCGCCGGGGTCGGCCGATGCGACCGTGCATATGGTCTTTGAGCATCTCGGGCAGGAGGCTCCGGCCAATGATGCCGCGATGCTGGAGTCGTATCGCAAGACCGGCCAGCAGCTGGTGGACTATGCCCGTCGCACGCATCTGTTCGAGGTTCCCGCTAACTACCGCCTGGACGTGACCATCACCCCGCCGCCGCTGCGCTCGGACATCGAGAGTGCCGCCTACTATCCGGCGCCGATTTTCACACCGGACGGCGTGGGTCGCTTTTACGTGACACCGACCGGGGATGATCCGGACCTGCTGCGCCAGTTGCACAACCTGGACGTCCAGCCGGACCTGGCCGCGCACGAAGGTTTCCCGGGTCACGACTGGAACTACAAAGTCATGACCGAATATCGTGCGGGCATCTCCGCAGTGCGCTGGCTGACGCCGGGGGCCGTGGAGGACTCCTCATCGATGTGGGAGGATTCGGTGGCGACGGAAGGCTGGGCACTGTATGCGGAAGGCCTGATGGCCGAGCCGCAGCCCGGCGCCCCGCATGGGTTCTACTCGCCCGAGCAGCGCCTGTATCAGCTGCAGGGTGAGTTGTATCGCGATCTGCGGGTGCGCATCGACACGGGCATCCACACCGGACGGCTGGCGTTCGAAGATGCCGTGACCCTGTATTCCGAGAGCGTCGATTTCATACCCGGTTCATGCCATGACCCGAAGGCGCTGGCCGACGGCGCCAAGCGCGCCAGCTGCGGGAGCGCGCGCAGTGAAATCGCCCGCTACGCGCGCTGGCCGACCCAGGCGATCACCTACCGGCTCGGCAAGGATCAGATCCTCTCGCTGCGGCATCGGGCGCAGCGGCTGTTCGGAGCGGAGTTCTCCGAGCAGCGCTTTCACCTGGAATTCATGAAGCAGGGCAGCATTCCCACCGGCTACTTTGCCGAGGAGCTGTTGCGCGAACTGGGTCGGCCGGGCTCTTAAACGGGCGGCAGCACCTGCGCCAGCCAGTGGCTGATCGCGACGACTTCCTCGGCACACAGCGTGTGCTCCATGGAGTACTCGAGCAGGCGTGGGGTATAGCCCTGGGCCTGCAACGCCTCAAAGGATTTGCGCGCCAGCTCCAGCGGCACGACCGGATCCTGGCGTCCGTGGCACATCAGGATGGGTATGGCGCGGTTTGCCGCGGAGGATTCAGTCGCCAGGCTTGCCGCCAGCGGCAGATAGGTGGACAGCGCCAGGATGCCCGCGAGGGGTTGGGTGTAGCGCAATCCGGCCTGCAGTGCGATCGCGCCGCCTTGGGAGAACCCGGCGAGCACGATGCGCGCGGTGCTGATGCCGGCGGCATGCTCGCGGTCAATCAGCCCCTGCACCCGGGCCGCGGATGCACGAATGCCGGCCGCATCCTCCCGGTCCTTGATACCGAAGCTGTAGATGTCGTACCAGGCCGGCATCGACATGCCGTTGTTGACCGTCACCGGGCGCACCGGGGCGTTGGGAAAAATGAAGCGCGGCGCGCTGTTGTCCGGCAGCCGCAACTCCGGGACGAGGGGCACAAAATCCGTCCCGTCCGCGCCCAGACCATGCATCCAGATGACGCTGGCGGTAGGGGGCGTGGCCGGGGTCATGACAATGGCCTCGTGGGAACGGTGTGTTGCGTATTTCATGGGCGGTTCCAATGCGGGGCCCTACGATACCGCAGCCGCGGCCTGTTACGATGCACGCAGTTTCCACCCATTGCGAATGCGGAGCTGCCCTTGTCCAAGGCGCCCCTTGATTACCAGAGTGCCGGGGTCGACTACCACCGCATCGACGCCCTGAAGATCCGTGCCCAGCAGGCCGCGCGCGGCACCGCACGGCATCTCGCGGGCCACGGCGCCCGTGAAATTGACAGCTCGCGCGGCGAGTCGGCGTACGTCGTCGAAAGTCACGGCGTGTTGCTGGCATCCATTGTCGAGTGCCTGGGCACCAAGTCGCTGGTCGCCGATGCCATGCGGGCCATCAGTGGCCGCAGCCACTACGACACCATCGCGCAGGACACGATCGCGATGGCCGTCAATGACCTGGTCACGGTCGGTGCCGTGCCCCTTTGCCTCCACGCATACTGGGCAGCCGGCGGCAGCGACTGGTTCGGCGATGTGCCGCGCATGGAAGATCTGGTGCGTGGCTGGCAGGCCGCCTGCGATGCGTGCGAAGTGTCCTGGGGAGGCGGGGAGACGCCGGCATTGGCGGGGGTCGTGGCCCCCGGCAGCATTGATCTTGCCGCATCCTGCATGGGCATCGTGCCCTCCCATGCGCACCTCACGCTCGGCGCTGAGCTGCGTGCGGGCGATGTGATCGTGCTGTTCGCCTCGAGCGGCATTCACGCCAATGGCGTGAGTCTGGCGCGCAAGCTTGAACAATCCTTGCCGCAAGGCTATGCCACCCGCCTGAGTGACGGTCGCCAGTTCGGCGAGGCGCTGCTGGATCCCACCATCCTGTATCCGCCGGCGCTCAAAGCCCTGCGGGCGGCCCACGTTCTGCCCCATTACTGCGTCAACATCACCGGCCATGGCTGGCGCAAATTGATGCGCCACGCGGCCGACTTCAGCTATCGCATGCACGCCATTCCCGCAGTGCCCGAAGTGCTGAGCTTCATGCAGCGTGAAGGGCGCATGGATGCGCGCGAGGCCTACGGCAGTCTCAACATGGGGGCCGGCTTTGCGCTGTTCGTGGCGCCGTCCGATGTGGCCGCGACGCTCGCTGCCGTGCGCGCGACGGGCGTGGAGGCCTGGGCCTGCGGCAGCGTCGAGCCCGGTCCGCGTCGGGTCATCATCGAGCCATTGGGACTCGAGTTTGCGGCCGACGAACTGGCCCTGCGCGGTTAGATGTACGCACTGGCCCGAGCGCTGCTGTTCGCACTCGATGCGGAGGCTGCACATCAGGTGACGCTCACCGGCCTGCGGGTCGCGCATCGGCTGGGTGTGTTGGGGGTGCTCGCCGCCGATCAGCCCGCGCAGCCGGTGGAACTGATGGGGCTCAGCTTCGCCAACCGCATCGGCCTGGCGGCGGGCTTCGACAAGAACGCGGCGTGCGTGGACGCCATGGGCGCGCTCGGATTCGGCTTCGTCGAAGTGGGGACCCTGACCCCGCAGGGCCAGCCGGGCAATCCGAAACCGCGGGTGTTTCGCTTGCCCAAGGCACGCGCCGTCATCAATCGCATGGGCTTCCCGAATGCGGGCGTGGCCGCCGCCATCGCGCACCTGCGTACGCGCCTCTACACGGGCGTGTGCGGCGTGAACATCGGCAAGAATGCCGCCACGCCACTCGAGGAGGCCACCTTCGACTATGTCACGGCGCTGCAGGCGGTCTACGAATACGCCGACTACGTGACGATCAACATCAGCAGCCCCAACACGCAGGGGCTGCGCCAGCTGCAGGAAGGCGAGCAGCTGCGCCCACTGCTGCAGGCGCTGCTGGCAACGCGCGCCGAGTTGGCGCAGCGCATCGGCTGGCAGGTACCGCTGCTGGTGAAGCTGTCACCGGACCTGTCGAGCGATGAGCTGGCCGCCACGGCGCAGGTGATCCGCGAGCTCGGATTGGATGGCGTGATTGCGACCAACACGACGCTGGACCGGGCCGCGGTGGCAGGCCTGCCGCATGCGCAGCGTCCCGGAGGCTTGAGCGGTGAGCCGCTGCGCGAACGTTCCCTGGCCGTGATTGGGCAGCTGCGCAGGCTGCTCGGTGCGGATATGCCGCTGATCGGTGTCGGCGGGATCAGCAGCGCCGCCGATGCCGCCGCCATGTTCGCGGCGGGCGCCGATCTGATCCAGGTCTATACCGGGCTCATCTACCGTGGACCGGGGCTGGTGCGCGAGCTGGTCGCGGCCGACCATCTGGCCCGCGAGTAGCGCCGCCCGCAAACCCGCCACAATCAGCCACAAAGGTTCGCCTGTTACGCACATTTGCCGCATTTCGCGGGCCGCTTGCGGGTGTGAACTGTACCGGTAGCGGAGGCAACGTGCCGCCGCGCTAACGAGAGGTACGGGTCATGAATGCGAATGCGCGCAAGGTACACAGGATCGTGGTGGGTTTCGGCGTTGCATGCGCCGTGGCGGCAGCGCTGCCTTGCGTTGCCCAGGGCACCACCCAGCAGGCCGGCAAGTCGGCGCCCGCGGAGGAGAATATCGGGCTGTTCAGCGGTCTGGCCATCGGGGCGGTGGCGGGCGGTCCCATCGGTGCGGTTGCCGGTGCGATCACCGGGGCGCTGCTGGGCGAGCACTATCACAAGCAGAAGGTCGCCAACCATGAGCTGGCGGCGGACCTTTCCGGCAGCAATGCCGAGAAAGCGAAGCTGACGCAGACCGTGATGCAGCTGGACGGCTCGCTGGACCATGCCCGCGAGCTGACGGTGAACATTTCCTTCAAGACCGGCGATGCCAATCTGACGCCCGAGGACATCGACCAGCTGACGACCCTTGGGCAGCTGGCAAGCAGCATGGCCGGTGTGAAGATCCAGGTCAGCGGTCACGCGGATCCGCGTGGCGCCAAGCAGTACAACACCTTGCTGTCAAAGGATCGCGCCGAGGCGGTGGCGGCAGTGCTGACGAATGCCGGCTTGAGCGAGGATCGCATCGTGATCGAGGCGCTGGGTGCGGACGCGGCCAGTGCCAGTGGCAACCTGGACGAGTACGCGTTCCAGCGCCGGGTCAGCGTGAAACTGCTGGGCCCGCAGCCGATCACAGGCACGGTTGCACAGGCCGATTGAGGCATGTTGGGAATAGTGGGGCGTGCCGTGCGGCGTGGTGACGTCGCACGGCACGGTGCTATTTCCTACCTGGCGTTACAGGGCCTTGATCACCGAGCGCAGGGTCTCGAAGATCTGATCGATGTGCTTGGATTCGATGATCAGCGGTGGCGAAAGCGCCAGGATATCGGCCGTCTGGCGCACCAGCAGGCCGCGCTCAAAACACTTCGCATACACCTCGAACGCGCGGGCGCCCGGCTTGCCGGCCATGGGATCGAACTCCAGCCCCAGGATCAGGCCGTAATTGCGCACGTCGATGACATGCGGCAGACCGCGCAGAGAGTGCGAGGCCTCTTCCCATTCCTTGGAAATGCTCTTGGCACGGGTCAGCAGGTTCTCCCGCGCATAGATGTCCAGCGTGGCCAGGCCCGCGGCGCACGCGGTCGGGTGCCCCGAGTAGGTGTAGCCGTGGAATATCTCGATGCCATCCGGGCCCTTCATGAAGGCCTCGTAGATGGCCCGGCTGACAATGGCGGCGCCCATGGGCACACAGCCATTGGTCAGGCCCTTGGCACAGGTGATGATGTCCGGGGTGATGCCGAACTCCTGCGCGGCGAAGGCTGAACCGGTGCGACCGAAGCCGGTGATGACCTCGTCGAATATGAGCAGGATGCCGTGCTTGGTACAGATATCCCGCAGGCGCTGCAGGTAACCCACGGGGGGCAGCAGCACGCCGGTCGAACCGGCGATGGGTTCGATGATTACGGCCGCGATGGTGGAAGCATCCTGCAGGGCGATGATCTTCTCCAGCTCATTGGCGAGTTCGGCGCCGTGCTGGGGCAGGCCGCGCGAGAAGGCATTGCGCGCCAGATCATGGGTGTGGGGCAGATGATCCACATTCGGCAGCAGCGTTCCCGACCACATCTTGCGATTGGCCGCGATGCCGCCCACCGAGATGCCGGCAAAGCTCACCCCGTTGTAACCGCGCACGCGGCCCACGATGCGCGTGCGCCGCGCTTCGCCGCGCACCGCGTGGTAACCGATGGCGATCTTCAATGCGGTGTCCACGGCTTCAGAGCCGGAGTTGCAGAAGAACACATGGTCCAGCCCTTCGGGCGCGAGGGCCGCTACGCGGTTCGCCAGTTCATAGGCGCCGGGATGTCCCATATTGAAGGGCGGGCAGTAATCCATGGTCTCGAGCTGGCGTGCCACCGCCTCGGTGATTTCGCGGCGCCCGTGACCGGCGTTGACGCACCACAGTCCGGCCACTGCATCGAGGATCTGCCGACCGTCGCCGCTCCAGTAATGCATGCCCGAGGCCTTCGCAAGAATGCGCGGCTTGGCTTTGAACTGACGGTTGGGCGTGAAGGGCATCCACAGGGATTCGAGCGAGGGCGTGGACATGATCGTATGTGCTCCGGGTCGCGACGGCGGTGAACGAGGGGCGCGATGATAAAGAAAGTTGACAATTTGGGCTACAAGGGCGGAAATTTCGCCCCCTTCGTTGAGTATCCTCAACATCTTAGTTGTTTACATAATATGAGTATCGACGTTGGCGCGAAGCTGCGCAGCGTACGGGTGGCCTTCGGATTGTCGCAGCGGGCGCTCGCGCGCCGCGCCGGAGTCACCAATGGGCTGATCTCCCTGATCGAGCAGAACCGCGTCAGTCCCTCGGTCAGCTCGCTGAAGAAGGTGCTCGATGGGGTACCCATGTCCATGGCGGAATTCTTCACCCTGGATGAGGCCAGCGCTCCGCAGATGTTCTTTGGCGCGGATGAACTGGTCGAGGTAGGCAATGAGGCGGTTTCGCAGCGCCTCGTGGCCGCCCCGCGCAGCGGCCGGCAACTGTCGATCCTGCACGAGCGCTACGCGGCGGGCGCGGCGACCGGGGATGAAATGCTGGCGCACCGGGGTGAGGAGGGGGGCCTCGTCATACGCGGGCGCATCGAGCTGACCATCGGGGGCTCGAGCCGCGTGCTCGGTCCCGGGGATGCCTACTACTTTGCCAGCCAGCTGCCGCATCGCTTCCGCAACGTCGGCCGCGAAGTGTGTGAAATTGTCAGCTGTGTCACCCCGCCAAGACAGTACCCCGATACCAACCGATGAGTGAATCGCCCGAGCACAGTGCGGCGCTGTCATTGATCGCCAGTTGCCCGCGGGGCCTGGCGGACCTGCTGGTCCAGGAACTCAACGCCTGCGGCGCCACGCAGATTCGCGAGCGCACCACCGGTGTGACCTTCGTGGGCACACTGGAATGTGCCTACCGGGTATGCCTGGAATCGCGCACCGCCAACCGGCTGTTCCTGGAGATTGCGCGCTTCAATGCCGCGACCGCCGATGAGTTCTATGCCGAAGTGCGGCGCATCGACTGGACCCGGCATCTGGGACCGCAGGCGACGCTTGCCTGCGATTTCAGCGGCCAGCATCCGCAAATCACCCACACCCACTTTGGCGCGCTGAAGCTGAAGGATGCGATTTGCGATGGTCTGCGCGCCTGGGCGGGGCTGCGGCCGGATGTGCAGCGGGAACGTCCCGGTGTGCGCGTTCATGCGCACGCCAATGGCGAGCAGGTGACCGTCTCCATCGACCTGTCCGGGGAAAGTCTGCACCGCCGCGGGTATCGCGGCGAGGCCGGCGAGGCGCCGCTGAAGGAAAACGTCGCTGCCGGAATTCTGCTGCGCGCGGGCTGGCCGCAGCTCGCCGCGGAGGGCGCGGGGTTCCTGGATCCGATGTGCGGTTCCGGAACGTTGGTGATCGAGGCCGCGTTGATCGCCGCGCAGCGCGCGCCGGGCCTGGGACGCGACTACTTCGGGTTTCTGGGCTGGCGCGGTCATGATCCGCAGCTGTGGATGCGGGTGCGGGCGGCGGCGCAGGCACAGCAGCGCGAACCTGCGGCCGGGCACCTGCCGCTGCGCGGCGTCGATCGGGATGCGTCGAGCATTCGCGCCGCGGCCGCCAATGCCCAGCGCGCCGGGATCGCATCCTGGGTGCATTTCTCGAGCGGGCTGCTCGCGCAGTCACAGCCACTGCCCGGCCAGGCCGTGGGTCTGGTGGCCACGAACCCGCCCTACGGCGTGCGCATGGAGGACATGGCCGGTGCGCGCGTCGCGCACCGTGAACTGGGCATCGTGCTGCGCGAACAGTTTCAAGGCTGGCATGCCGCTGTCTTCACCGGTACGCCGGAGTTGGGACTGGAACTGGGCATCCGCGCGCGCCGCACGCACACCATGTGGAATGGCGCGATCGAGTGTCGCCTGCTGCGCTTGACGGTGGAGAGCACCCATTTCCGCGAAGTCGGACAGAAGCGCACGGGACTGACCCCGGATGCGCAGTCGGCCGCAGCACCGGGCGCGCGCATGTTCGCCAACCGCCTCGCCAAGAACCTCAAGCGCCTGGACAGCTGGGCGCGTGACCAGGGTGTGTTCAATGTGCGCGTGTACGATGCGGACATGCCCGAATATGCCCTGGCCATTGACCGCTATGGGATTGCCGGGGACAGCGGCCCCGAGGAGTGGCTGTACGTCCAGGAATACGAGGCCCCCGCAAGCATTGATCCGGAGGCCGCGCGTCGCCGCCGCGGTGAGGCCCTATCGGTACTGACCGAAGTCACCGGCGTGCCGGGCACACGTATCCGGATACGCTTGCGTCGCAAGCAGTCCGGCGCGGGGCAGTACCGCAAGCTTGAAAGCCAGGCCGTATTTCATATGGCGCGCGAGGCCGGCCAACGCTTCTGGGTGAACTTCGACGACTACCTGGACACCGGACTGTTCCTGGATCACCGCATCACCCGCGAGCGCTTGGGCGCGCAGGCGCGCGGCGGTCGTTTCCTGAACCTGTTCTGCTACACGGCCACGGCCACCGTGCACGCCGCTGCCGGGGGTGCCCGCGCCAGCACCTCAGTGGACCTGTCACGCACCTACCTGCAGTGGGCGCGGCGCAATCTGGACTTGAACGGCATTGCGCGTGATCCGCACGAACTGATCCAGGCGGATTGCCGGCAGTGGCTGGAGGAGGCCGTGGCGGCGGGTGAACGCTACGATCTGGTGTTCCTGGATCCGCCGACGTTTTCAAACTCCAAGCGCATGGAGGGGGTGCTGGATGTGAGTCGTGATCACGGCGCGCTCATTGATCTGTGCACACGGCTGCTCAATCGCGATGGCCTGCTGGTGTTCTCAACCAATGCGCAGCGCTTCAAGCTCGATGCGGCGCTCAGCGAACGTCACGACGTCACGGATATCTCCCGCGCCACGATCGCCGTGGATTTCGAGCGCAATCCGCGCATCCATCGCTGCTTCGAAATCCGTCCTAAAGCAGATCCTTGATCCGGTAGTACATCATTGCCAGCACCAGCGCCGGGCGGCGCAGCGCCGCGCCGCCGGGAAACGCGCGGTGCGGAATGCGGGCGAAGACATCAAAGCGTTCGGCCTCCCCGGCGATGGCTTCACTGACCATTTTCCCGGCCATGCCGGCCAGGGCAATGCCGTGGCCGGAGAATCCCTGCAGGTAGTACACATCCGGGTTCAGTCGCCCGAAGTCCGGCGCCCGGTTGCGGGTGATGGCCACGTGGCCGCCCCAGGCGAACTGCACTTTCACGTCCCGCAATTGCGGGAACACCCCCGTCATGCGCGCGCGGGTCGCGGCGGCGATGCGGTCCGGATCAAACCCGGCGTAGCTGACGCGCCCGCCGAACAGCAGCCGTTCATCCGCCGAGCGCCGGAAATAATCGAGCACCCAGTTCATGTCGGCGACGGCCGCGTTGTTGGTGATGAGGGCCTGTGCGCGCGCCGCGCCGAGCGGCTCCGTGGCCACGATGCAGGTGCCGACCGCCATGATCCGCGCCTGCAGCTGCGGTGCGGTGCGGCCGAGGTAAACATTGCCGCACAACACCAGCTGCCGGCAGCGCACCTCCCCGCCGGCAGTGCGCACGCGTACCGGCGCACGGCCGGTGAAATCCACCGCCTGGGTGCCCTCGAAGATTCGCACCCCGAGCCGCGCAGCGGCGGCGGCCAGTCCCAGGGTGTATTTCAGCGGATGCAGGTGTCCGGCATTGGCATCATAGAGCGCACCCCGGTAGCGGGAGCTGGCGATCACGCTGCGCACTTCGGCGGCGGGCATGTAGCGGATGCCGTCGTAGGCATAGCGGCGCTGGAGTTCCTCGACGTACGCGCGCAGCTCCACATCATGGCGCGGTTTCACCGCCGTGAGCATGTGCCCGGCGACAAATTCGCCATCGATGCCGAACCGCGCGATGAGTTCGCGCACCAGGCGCACGCCGGCGACCGACACGTCCCAGACCTTGTGGGCGTCGTCGACGCCGATCAGCTTCTCAAGGCTCTCCTGACTGGCGGCGACCCCCGGCAATACCTGGGCGCCGCTGCGCCCGGATGCGCCCCAGCCAATCTGCTGGGCTTCCAACAGGATTACGTCAAACCCGCGTTCGGCCAGATGCAGCGCGGTGGAGGTGCCGGCGATGCCGCCGCCGATGACACACACATCGCAGCGGTGGCTGCCCGCCAGTGCCGCACGCGCCGGTGCAGCGCCGGCCGTGGCAGAGTACGAGGTGCGTGCGAGTGGCCGGTCGGCCATGACGACCACCCTGATTCTCTCAAGTGTTTAAAATATTGGATGCGCCCAGCGCTACGCCTGGCACACCGGCCATGGGCTTCCGGGTACGCCGCCGGGCATCCACAAATCGCTATATATGTCGGGCTGAGGCGCTAGTTTACCACCGATCTGCAGCGCGCCAAAATGTGCGCCGCGGTAGCAGCCGCGAGCTGCGCCATGTGGTGTAATAGGGGCCTGTAACAGGACCTGAAGGCGGAAGCCGTCTAATATATTAGACGGACCCCGAAACCAACCCATGAAATCCCGACGCCCGGTCATCGGCATAGCTGCCGATCGCCGCATGATTGGCAATCACGCGTTTCATCTGGCCGGCGAGAAGTACCTGAAGGCAATTGCCGATGGCTCCGGCGGTATTCCCGTACTGCTGCCGGCATTGGGCGATGGCGGCGACATCGAGGAGGCCTTGAACCACCTTGATGGCATCGTGCTGCCCGGCAGCCCGTCGAATGTCGAGCCGCATCATTACGCGGGCGTGCCAAGCGCTCCCGGCACCCTGCACGATCCGCAGCGCGATTCGACCACCTTGACGCTGATTCCGCGCGCGGTGGCGCTGGGGGTGCCGTTGCTGGGCATCTGCCGCGGTTTTCAGGAGATGAACGTGGCCTTCGGGGGCACGCTGTTGCAGCGGGTTCATGAAGTGCCCGGGCACCTGGATCACCGCGACGATGAGACGCTTGAACTGGAGGTCCAGTACGGCCCTGCACATGCCGTGCGCCTGGAGCCGGGCGGCTTGCTCATCAAACTGGCGGGCGCGCCGGAAATTCGCGTCAACTCGCTGCACTGGCAAGGCGTCGAGCGGCTGGGCGAAGGCCTGGCAGTGGAGGCCCGCGCACCGGACGGCCTGATCGAGGGCTTCCAGGTGCGCAACTCGCGCAGCTTCGCGGTGGCGGTGCAATGGCACCCGGAGTGGCGGGCGATGAGCAACTCATTTTCGCGGGCGTTATTTGCGGCCTTTGGCGATGCCAGCCGTGAGCGTGCACAGACCAGGTGATTTATGGCGACTGATATTCAGCAGTTCTTCCGCGACCACGGCATCTCCGAGGTCGAGGCGATCATTCCGGACATGGCTGGGATTGCCCGCGGCAAAATCATGCCGGCGGTGAAATTTGCCGTGGATGAGGGCTTGCGGCTGCCCGAGAGCGTATTCCTGCAGACCGTCACCGGTGACTATCCGATCAACACCGGGGATGCGATGAATCCTGCGGAAATCGACATCATCCTCAAGGCCGACACCAAGACCGTGCGGCGTGTGCCATGGGCGGCTGAGCCCACCGCGCAGGTGATCCATGATTGCTATTACGGCGATGGGCGCCGGGTCGCCATGGCGCCGCGCAATGTGCTGCGGCATGTCCTGGAGCTGTACGCCCAGCGCGGCTGGGACCCGGTGGTGGCGCCGGAGCTGGAGTTCTACCTCATCGAGCCGAATCTCGACGCGGATTATCCATTGAAGCCACCGGTGGGGCGTTCCGGCCGCGCGGAACCGGGGCGCCAGTCCTACAGCATCGCCGCCGTCAATGAGTTCGATCCGCTGTTCGACGACATCTACCAGTTCTGCGAAGACCAGGAGATCGAGATCGACACGCTGATCCACGAGGACGGACCGGCGCAGATGGAGATCAATCTGATCCATGGCAATGCGCTGGATCTGGCCGACCAGGCTTTCCTGTTCAAGCGCACGGCACGCGAGGCGGCCCTGCGCCACAAGATGTACGCAACCTTCATGGCCAAGCCGCATGCCAAGGAGCCCGGCAGCGCCATGCATATCCACCAGAGCGTGGTGGACCGCAAGAGCGGCAAGAACGTCTTCAGCAATGCCGACGGCTCCCCCTCGCAGCTGTTCTTCGCGCATATCGCCGGGCTGCAGCGCTATCTGCCGGCGGCCATGGCGCTGTTCTGCCCGAACGTGAACTCCTACCGACGCCTGACCCGTTACCAGACGGCGCCGATCAACACCCACTGGGGCTACGACAACCGCACGGCGGGCCTGCGTGTGCCCAACGCCGCTCCGGCCGCGCGCCGCGTCGAGAACCGCTGCGGTGGCGCCGATGCCAACCCCTACATCGCCATGGCCGCCTCGCTGGCCTGTGGATTTCTGGGCATGACGGAGGGCCTGCAGCCCACCGATCCGATTACGGGCAGCGCCCACGATCTGCCTTTCGGTCTGCCACGCACCCTGGATGAGGCGCTGCGGGAGCTGCGGGCCTGCGAACCGCTGGTGGAGCTTCTCGGGCCGACCTTCGTGGAGGCGTTCGCGCTGGTCAAGGAAGCCGAGTACGAGGTGTTCCTGCAGGTGATCAGCTCCTGGGAGCGCGAGCACCTGCTGCTGAACGTGTGACGGAACGGCCACCGCGCAGGCTATGTAGTATAGGTTGATGGGAATTACTGTCCGTAACCTGATGGCAGGCTGCGTACTGCTGGCCTGCCTTGGCGGCTGCTCCGGCGGTTCCAGCGCCGACGAACCCGTCCTGAACGTCTACAACTGGTCCGACTACATCGCGCCGGGTGTCATCGATGATTTCGCGCGCCAGTACGGGATCAGGGTCAACTACGACGTCTTCGACTCCAACGAGGTGCTGGAGACGAAGCTGCTCATGGGTCATTCCAACTTTGACGTGGTGGTGCCCTCCGGTCCGTTCCTGCAGCGCCAGGTCGCGGCGGGCGTCTACCGCAAACTCAACACTGCGCTGCTGCCGAATCTCAAATACGTGGACCCGGAAGTGGCGCGCACCTCCGCGGTCTACAACGCCGACAATGAATACGGCGTGGATTACATGTGGATCACCTCCGGGCCCGGCTACAACGTGGCCAAGATCCACGAGCGCATGCCCGATGCACCGGTGGATTCCTTGAGCATGATCTTCGATCCGGCGGTGGTGTCGAAATTCAAGGACTGCGGTGTGGCGATGCTGGATACGCCCACGGAAATGCTGGGTGCGGTACTGCTGTACCTGGGTCGCAATCCGAACAGTGAAGCACCGGCGGACCTGCAGGCGGCGGAAAAAGTCCTGCTGGCCATCCGCCCCTATATCCGCTACGTGCACTCATCGCGGTACATCGATGACCTGGCCAACGGCGAGATCTGTCTGGCGATGGGCTGGTCGGGAGATGTGAAGCAGGCGCATGACCGGGCGCTCGAAGCGGGTCGGGGGATCGAGCTGGCGTATCGCATCCCCCGGGAGGGGGCGATGCGCAATTTCGACATGGTGGCGATCCCGGCCGATGCACCGCATGTGAAGAACGCGCATCTGTTCATCAATTTCCTGCTGCGCCCGGACATTGCCGCGCGCAACAGCAATTTTCTCAAGTACGCCAATGGCGATGATGCGGCACTGGAGCGGCTGACACCGGCGGTCCGCAATGATCCGGGCATCTACCCGCCGCCGCAGGTGCGTGCGACGCTGGTGCCGGAACTGGCAAAATCCCCACAGTTCACGCGATTGTTGAATCGCATGTGGACGCGCTTCAAGACCGGCGAATAGGGCGTAACGGTGAACCAGCAACAAACAGCCGATCCGGGCACGCCGGCCGCGTACGTGCGTATCGAGAACCTGAGCAAACGCTTCGATGACTTCGTCGCGGTGGATGATGTGAGCCTGGATATTCACCGTGGTGAGATTTTCTGCCTGCTGGGTGGATCCGGATCGGGCAAGACCACGTTGCTGCGCATGCTGGCCGGGTTCGAGACGCCAACGGCCGGGCGGATCCTGGTGGACGGACGCGACATGAGCACGGTGCCCCCGTATGAGCGGCCAGTGAACATGATGTTCCAGTCCTATGCGCTCTTTCCCCACATGACGGTGGCGAAGAACATCGCCTTCGGACTGGAACAGGAACGGGTGCCGCGCGCGCAGATCAAGCGCCGCGTCGGGGAAATTCTCGACATTGTGAAAATGGGCGGTTTCGAAGCCCGCAAGCCGCACCAGCTCTCCGGCGGTCAGCGCCAGCGCATCGCCCTGGCGCGCGCGCTGGTCAAGCGGCCCAAGCTGCTGCTACTGGATGAGCCCCTTGCTGCCCTGGACCGCAAGCTGCGCGAGCACACCCAGTTCGAGCTCATCAACATCCAAAAGGCGCTCGGTGTCACCTTCATCGTCGTTACCCATGATCAGGAAGAGGCCATGACGCTGTCGACGCGCATGGGCGTCATGAACCACGGGCGCATCGTGCAGGTCGGCACGCCCGCACAGATCTACGAATCCCCCGGCACGCGTTTCATCGCCGACTTCATCGGCTCGGTGAATCTGTTCGAGGGCCAGGTGCTGGAGGAGTCCGAGACGCGCTGCCGTATCCGCTGCGCTGAGCTGGGCTGCGTGATCAGGGTCGATCGGCCGCTGCCGTCGCTCCACGAGGCCACAGTCTGGGCGGCCCTGCGCCCGGAGAAGATCGCGATGAGCCGCGAGCCGCCCGCTGGCCTCAGCGAGGTGAATCCGGATACCGAGAATGTCACCCGCGGGCGGGTCCGCGGCATTGCCTACCTGGGCGACGCGTCGGTATACCTGGTGGCGCTTGATTCCGGGCGCGAGGTACGGGTGACGCTGCCGAATTCGGCGCGCGACACCGAGCGGCGCATTGCGCGCGATGAGCTCGTGTACCTGTCGTGGCAGCCCGGCAGCCCCGTCGTGCTGACGGAGTAGGCCCTGCTGCATGGCTCAGCACCCTCACAATGTGAATCAACGCGGGCGGCGGCTGGTGGCGGGCATACCGCTGGCGTGGCTGATCCTGCTGTTCCTGCTGCCCTTCCTGATCGTGCTCAAGTTGTCCTTCTCCCAGGAGCGGCTGGCGATTCCGCCGTACGCGCCATTCCTGGAATGGATCAACGGGCTGCCGCATCCGGCCCTGCACCTGAGCAACTACGCCTTCCTGTTCACCGATCCGCTGTATATCAGCGCCTACCTGTATTCGCTGCGGGTCGCCGCGGTATCGACCCTGTTGTGCCTGCTCTTGGGCTACCCCATGGCCTATGCCATCGCCCGCGCGCACGGCAGCCGCCGCAGCATGCTGCTGATGCTCATCGTGCTGCCGTTCTGGACGTCCTTCCTGCTGCGCGTCTATGCCTGGATTGGACTGCTCAAGCACGACGGCGTCATCAACAACATCCTGATGTCCTTAGGGCTCATCCACGCGCCGCTGACCATGCTGCAGACGGACTTCGCGGTGTATGTGGGCATCGTGTACTCGTACCTGCCGTTCATGATCCTGCCGCTGTACGCCAATCTGGAAAAGCACGATGGAGCCCAGCTGGAGGCCGCCGCGGATCTGGGCGCCCGACCCTTCACGGCCTTCCTGCGCGTCACCCTGCCGCAGTCGGTTCCCGGCATCATCGCCGGCTCCCTGCTGGTATTCATCCCGGCGGTGGGCGAGTACGTGGTGCCCTCGCTCCTGGGCCGTACCGACCAGCTCATGATTGGCCGAGTCCTGTCAGATGAGTTCTTTGAAAACCGGGATTGGCCGCTGGCCAGTGCCGTGGCCATCCTCATGCTGTTGCTGCTGGTGATCCCCATCATGCTCTTCCAGCGCTCCGGTGGCCGACAGATCGGGAGTCATCGATGAGGTCATCGGGATGGTTTCCGCGCACGATGCTGGCCGTGGGAGTGACGTTCCTGTACGCACCCATCCTCTCGATGATGGTGTTCTCGCTCAATAATTCGCGCCTGGTGACGGTGTGGGATGCGGCGCACTCCCCGACGCTCAAATGGTATGGCGAACTGCTCGGCAACGATGAAATTCTGGGGGCGGCGTGGTTGTCGATCCGCATCGCGCTCATCGCCGCCAGCGGCGCCATGGTGCTCGGCACGCTCACGGGCGTGGCGCTCGCACGCTTCGGTCCGTTCCGCGGCCGCACGCTGCTGGTCGGCTTGACGACTGCACCGCTGGTCATGCCGGAGGTGATCACGGGCCTCGCGCTGCTGCTGCTGTTCATTACCCTGCAGCAGGCCATTGGCTGGCCGCGCGGCACCGGCATGCTGACCATCATCCTGGCGCATATCACTTTCTGCACCGCCTATGTGGCAGTGGTCGTGCAGTCGCGGCTGGTCGGTTTTGATGAGTCCCTGGAGGAGGCCGCCCTCGACCTGGGGGCCCGGCCCGGGACGGTGTTTCGCCGGATCACCCTGCCGCTGGTCGCGCCGGCGCTGGTATCGGGGTGGCTGTTGTCATTCACTTTGTCCTGGGACGATCTGGTCATTACGCAGTTTGTTGCCGGACCCGGCTCCAGCACCCTGCCGATGGTGATATTTTCCAAGGTCCGGCTGGGCGTCAGTCCGGATGTGAACGCACTGGCCACCCTCATGGTGCTGCTCGTGGCGACGGGGATCATCGTGTCGGCGCTGTGGATGCGGTATCAGAACCGGCGCCGCGAACGGGACATGCAGTTGGCGGCCGCCGCGAATCACTGAAGGCGAATATTTGTGAAGGCTTGCATATGAGTCAGAAGCTGTTGGGAATCGACGTCGGCGGCTCGTCGGTGAAGGCGGGAGTGGTTGATGTAGCCACGGGCCACCTGCTCGGGGAGCTGATTTCGGCGCTCACGCCGAAGCCCTCGACGCCGGAACGGCTGGCCGCGGTGATTGCGGGTTTGGCGGCGCGGCTGCCGCAGGCACAGGGCATCGTCGGGGTCGCCTTCCCCAGCGTCGTGCGCCATGGCGTCGTGCGCACGGCAGCGAATATCGACCATTCCTGGCTGGGCGCCAACGGCGCCGCCGTCGTGGGTCAGGCGCTCAACCGGCCGGTGGTATTCCTGAATGACGCCGATGCGGCGGGGCTTGCCGAAATGCGCTGGGGCGCGGGCATGGGCGTGACCGGCACGGCCATCATGCTGACCTTCGGTACTGGTATTGGCTCGGCGCTGTTCGTGAACGGCCGGCTGTTTGCGAATACCGAGCTCGGGCATCTGGAGCTGAACGGCATGGATGCGGAAAAGTTCGCCTCCGCGCAGGTACGCACGGCACTGGGCCTGGATTTCCCGGCCTGGATCGAGCGGGTGAATCTGTACCTGGCGCGGATCCACGCGCTGTTCTGGCCGGATGTCATCATCTTAGGGGGCGCCGTCAGTGAGCGTTACGCGGAGTTCTCGACCCTGCTCAAATGCGACGCGGAACTGCGGCCGGCGCACTTCGCCGGACAGGCCGGGGTCATCGGTGCGGCCATGGCCGGTGTTGGAGATGCCTAGGTGAGTGAATTCGGGCGCAGCAAACTGCCCGACGTGGGCACGACGATCTTCACGGTCATGTCCCGGCGTGCGCGCGAACTGGGTGCGCTGAATCTCGGCCAGGGATTTCCCGATTACGACATCGATCCGCGGATCGGTGAGCTGCTGGCGCAGGCGGTGCGGGAAGGGCATAACCAATACGCCCCCATGGAAGGCAGCCTCGCCCTGCGCCAGGTAATCGCCGGCAAACTGAAGGCCAGCTACGGCGTGCAGCCGGACTGGGAATCGCAGATCACCGTGACGCTCGGCGCCACGGAGGCCATCTACTCGGCCATCCAGGCGGTGGTTGGCGCCGGTGATGAAGTCATCGTCTTTGACCCGGCCTATGACTCATACGATCCGGCGATTCGTCTGGCAGGCGGACGCTGCATCCATATCCCGCTGTTTCCGCCGAGCTTTGCCTACAACTGGGAGCGCGTCGCGGCGAGCATTACGCCGCGCACCCGCCTGATCATCATCAACTCACCGCACAATCCCAGTTGCACCGTGGCAACGGCCGCGGATCTGGATGCGCTCGCGGCCTTGATCCGTGATCGGGACATCCTGGTGCTGTCGGATGAAGTCTACGAGCACGTCATGTATGACGGGCGCAAGCATCACTCCGTCCTGGCACATGCGGAACTTGCGCTACGCGCCTTCGTGGTGTTCTCGTTTGGCAAGACGCTGCACGCCACCGGCTGGCGCGTCGGATACTGTATCGCTCCGCCGGCACTGACGATCGAACTGCGGCGCGTGCACCAGTTCAATACCTTCACCATCGCGACCCCGATGCAGCAGGCGATCGCCCAGTACCTGCAGGAGAAGCCGCAGGTGTGGAGTGAGCTTTCCGGATTCTTCCAGGCCAAGCGCGACCTGCTGCGCCAGGGCCTGAAGGATTCCGCGTTCGGCCTGCCGCCCGCGCAGGGCACCTTTTTCCAACTGCTCGACTTCAGCGCGCTGCCCGGTCCGGCCGGGCAGCGCCAGCCCGACCTGGCGCCGCAGGCCGATGTGCGGTTCGCCGAACGGCTGCTGGTCGAAGCGGGTGTGGCGAGCATCCCACTGTCGCCATTCTACGTCGCTCCACCACCCATGCCGTTCGTGCGACTGTGCGTCGCAAAGCGTGATGCTACCCTTATGCAGGCCGTGACCCGGATGCTTGAATTCGCGGAGATAAGGGAATGAAGAAATCCACCAGCGTCAATCATCCACCGGAGGTGGAGTTACCGCAGGGTAATCGGCCACTGGTGATGCCCATCTACCAGTCGGTGAAGTTTGATTTTGAAACTCTCGATGACACCCTGGAGTTTCTGCGCGGCGACCGGCCCGGCTTCTTCTATTCGCGCGCCGCGAATCCCACGACCCGTCAGCTGGAACTGCAGCTGGCTGGAATGCAGGATCGCGATGACTGCCTGGTGACGGGCTCGGGTGTCGGGGCGATCTCGCAGGCCTTGCTGGCGCTCACCCGCCAGGGTGATCACGTACTGTGTTTTGTCGAGACCTACAATCCGACGCGTTACCTGATCCGCCGGCTGCTCGGGCGCTTTGGCGTGAACAGCACCATGCTGTCCATCGAGGATCTGTCAGGCATCGAGCGCGTGCTGCGCACCACACCGACGCGGCTGGTGGTGTTCGAGTCGCCCACCAACCCGGTAACGAAGGTGGCCGATATCGAAGCGATCACCCGGCTCGCGCAGGCTCACGGTGCCCTGACATTTCTCGACAATACCTTTGCGGGCCTGCATCAGCACGGCCAGTATCCAATAGACATCTTCGTCCACAGCCTCACCAAGTACGCCTCCGGGGCCGGCGATGTCATGGGCGGCGCGGTCATCGCGCGCAGCGACATCATTCGCAGCCTGCGCGGTGACTTCGGTACTCTGGGTGGGATTCTCGACCCGCATGCGGCGTTCCTGATTGCGCGCGGACTGAAAACCTACTACCTGCGGTACGAGGCCCAGACCCTGGCCGCCCAGCGCATCGCAGAAATGCTGGCGCAGCACCCGGCGGTCGCCAAGGTGCACTACCCGGGGCTGCCCACCCATCCGCAACACGAACTGGCACGCCGGCAGATGCAGCACTTCGGCACCGTGGTCACACTCGATGTGCGCGGCGGGGATGTCGCTGCCGCGCGCTTCGCCGATGCGCTGCAGTATTTTTCAATCACGGCGAGCCTCGGGTCCACCGAGTCGCTGGTGGTGCCACCCCAGATGATGTCGAGTCGCGACCTGACGCCCGAGCAGGCCGCGGTATCGGGCGTCACCGAGGGCACCGTGCGGCTGTCCATCGGCCTGGAGGATGTCGATGATCTGATCGAGGATCTGGGTCAGGCCCTGGAGCGCGCCAAGGCATGACGGCGACGCTGCGGGGTACGCCGGCGCGCGATGGTTTCCACATGCCGGCGGAAAGTGCGCCGCACGCGGGCTGCTGGATGCTGTGGCCCGAACGGCCCGACAACTGGCGGCGCCAGGCACAACCGGCGCAGGCGGCGTTCGCGGCGGTGGCGACGGCCATTGCGCGCTTTGAGCCGGTGACCATGGGCGTGTCGGCGGCACAGTTTGATACGGCACGCGCACAGTTGCCGCCACGGATCCGCGTGGTGGAACTGTCGCATGATGATGCCTGGATGCGTGACGTCGGACCCACCGGGGTGGTCAACGCCGCCGGGGAGCTGCGCGGCATCGATTGGCCGTTCAACGCCTGGGGCGGCTTCGACGGTGGCCTGTATGCGCCCTGGGAGCTGGATGACCAGGTGGCGCGCAAGGTGCTCGAAGTGGAAGATGCGGCGCGCTACCGGGCGCCGATGATCAATGAGGGCGGTGCGATTCACGTGGACGGCGACGGCACGGCGCTGGTCACGGAACAGTGCCTGTTGAATCGCAATCGCAACCCGACACTGTCCCGGTCACAGGTTGAACGGCATCTGAAGGCCTATCTGGGCGTGCGACGCGTCATCTGGCTGGGCTGCGGCGTCTTCAATGATGAGACCGATGGGCATATCGACAACCTGGCCTGCTTCGTGCGACCGGGCGAGGTGTGCCTGACCTGGTGCGATGATCCGGCCGATCCGCAATACGCGATTTCAAACGATGCGCTGGAGCGCCTGCTGGCCGCAAGCGATGCGCGCGACCGGCGCCTGACGGTCCACAGGATTCCCGCGCCCGGGCCGCTGCACATGAGCGCACGCGAGGCCTCCGGCGTGCAACACAAGCGCGGTTCGCATGCGCGTGTCGCTGGATGGCGACTGGCCGCCAGCTATGTCAACTTCTATCTGGCGAATGGTGGACTGGTGATGCCGTTGCTGGATCCGAAGACGGATCGGGTGGCGGCGCGCGTGCTCAAGCGCCTGTTTCCAGAGCGGAAAGTGGTGGGCGTTCCGGCCCGCGAAATCCTGCTCGGCGGCGGCAATATCCACTGCATCACGCAACAGGTGCCGCTGCGCGTTGTCGCAAAGCCGGGTGAATTCACATCGGTGTAGTCGCTGCGTGACGCGCGGCCCACTTCCGGTGGGCACTGTTCTGCCATGATCCGGTAGATGCGGCCACAGAAGAACCGGGCTCTGCCATTGACCCTGCTGGCATGGATGCTGGGCGGCAGCACCGTCCCGCAGTGGATCACGGCGGCCGAACTCAATCCGGTGCGGCATCATCCCGTCTCTGCCGCGGTCGTCCCCGCGCCGCGCATCATCCTCAAATTGCGGGCCCTCCCGGCCGTGGGCGGCGCTGACGATACCATCGCGACCCGATTGAATCGCATCGGGGGGCATACCGGAGTGAGCTTCAACCTGTTGCGCAGCATTACCGCGCGCATGCAGGTGCTGGAGCTTGCGCCGGAGCAGGCCGGCCCGATGTTGGCCACGTCACTGGCACGGCTGCGTGCCGATGCCGATGTGGAATACGCCGCGCTCGATGAACGCCGCTACGCGCACCAGGCGCCCAATGACCCATTGTTCATGCAGCAGTGGTACCTGCAAAGTGATCCCACCACCCCTGCCGCGATAGATGCGCTCTCGGCCTGGGACACGACCACCGGCACCGCCAGTGTCGTGATCGCGGATCTGGATACCGGCGTGCGCTTTGATCATCCTGATCTGCTGAGCGCGTCCCAGGGCGGACGACTGCTGGCCGGCTACGATTTCATCAGCAGCGCAGCGGTCGCCAACAACGGTGTTGGCCGCGGCCCCGATGCATCGGACCCGGGCGACTGGATCACCAGCGCGGAGTCGGCCGCGGCGCCCTTCAAGGGCTGCACCGTCACCAACAGCAGCTGGCACGGAACGCGCACTGCCGGGCTGCTCGGCGCGCTGACCAACAACGCCACCGGGATCGCGGGCATCACCTGGGGTACGCAGATTCTGCCGGTTCGGGTGCTGGGCAAGTGCGGCGGCTATGACTCCGACATCCAGCAGGCCATGCTGTGGGCGGCCGGAGTGCATGTGACCAATGTGCCGGACAACCCCAATCCGGCGCGTATCGAGAACATGAGTTTTGGCTCGACGGGTGAGAGCTGCCCGCAGTCCTACCTGGATGTCATCCAGCAGGTCACGGCGCTGGGCGTGGTGGTGGTGGTCTCGGCGGGTAATGAAGGCGGTCCGGTGGATACGCCCGCCAATTGTGCCGGCGCCATTGCCGTGGCCGGGCTGCGCCAGGCCGGTACCAAGGTGGGCTACAGCAGCCTCGGGACGGAGGTCGCCTTAAGTGCACCGGCTGGCAACTGCGTGAACACCACGCCCGGCTCGGCCTGCCTGTATTCGATTCTGACCACCGTGAACAGCGGTACGACGGTACCGCAGACCAATACGTATACCGATATGTTCGCCAATGCGAATCTTGGCACCAGCTTCTCGGCGCCCATGGTCAGCGGCAT
>DATHOA010000138.1:0-5555 GCA_035485475.1 Steroidobacteraceae bacterium
CTGAAGACCCGGATCACGGAACTGCAGGCACGCCTGGCGAGTGCCGAAAAGGGCCAGCAGGCCTACCTGCAGCAGATTGCCGTCGCGGAACTCTCCGACCAGAAAGACCGGCTGGACACCTACGAAGTGCAGGCGCGCTTCGCCCTGGCCACCATGTATGACAAGGCCGCCAGCGGTGAATCGGCAAAGCCCACCCCCGCTGCACCGGCGACCCCCCCGACCCCCGCGCCGGCGCCGGCCCCACCGGGTGATGCGCCCGGAGCTGCGAAATGAGCATCCGGACGGGCACGCGGCGCGCGGCACGGCTGGGCGCGGCCTGCGCGTGGGCCTGCCTCACCGCAGGCGCGTTCGGCGCCGATCCGCCACCGAACTCGGCGCCGACCATCGGCGATCTGGTGCGCAAGGCGCCGGTGACGGTACCGCGCAACACCTCGGCCGCCGCCGATTCGGCCAAGGCAATGGACAACTACAAGCGCTTTCTGGACTTGCAGCGCACCGATCCGAATCTGCGGGCCGAAGCCATGCGCCGCCTGGGCGATCTGAATCAGGACAGCGACCAGATCGACAAGCTCGACAAGGATCTGTCGCAGGTTGATCTGAACAGTGCGGAGGCGATCCGGCTCTACACGGCGCTGCTGAAGGCGTACCCGGATTACGCGCGCAACGACCAGGTGCTGTATCAGATGGCGCGCGCCTACGAGGTCACCAACAAGCCCGAACAGGCGCTGGCCACGCTCGACCAGCTGATCGCCCGCTATCCGGGCACGCGCATGATGGATGAGGTGCAGTTCCGGCGCGGGGAGCTGCTGTTCTCCGCCAAGGATTACCGCCAGGCCGCGACGGCCTATGCGCTGGTCGTCAAACTCGGCCCGGCTTCGGCCTTCTACACCCAGTCGCTGTACAAGGACGGCTGGTCGCTGTTCAAACAATCCCAGAATGAGGAAAGCCTGCCGCCCTTCGCCGGCGTCCTCGACCAGGAACTGGTCCGTGGTGTGCAGGCGTCGGGCGCCGCGATGCGGCCGCTCGAGCAGCTCTCGCGCGCCAATCACGAACTGGTCGATGACACCCTGCGGGTGATGAGCATCACCTTCTCGTACATGGAGGGGGCGCCGAGCGTGGATGCGTTCCTGGCCAAGCGCGGCAATCCACCCTACGCCTACCTGCTGTACTCACGGCTGGGCGACCTGTACGTGGAGAAGCAGCGCTACCAGGATGCCGCGGGCGCCTACCGGGCCTTCGTTGCCCGGGACCCCGACAATATCCATGCGCCGGATCTGGCCATGCAGGCCATCGAGGCTTATACCAAGGGCGGATTCACCGAACTGGTGATCGATGGCAAACGCGAGTACGCCGAACACTACGATTTCGCCGCGCCGTTCTGGAAGGGACGGGCGCGCGCGGATTTCCCGGTGGTGGTCAAGGAGCTGCAGACCAACCTGCTGGACCTGGCGACCTTCTTCCACGCCGCGGCCCAGAAATCCAAGCTGCCGGCTGACTATCAGCAAACGGCCCGCTGGTATCGCAGCTACCTGACCTCCTTCCCCGATGCGCCCGACTCCGCCGGCACCAATTATCTGCTGGCCGATGCGCTGTTTGAAAGTCATCAGTATGCGCAGGCCGCGAGCGAATACGAACACACCGCCTACGGCTATCCGCGCAATCCGAAGTCGGCCGCGGCGGCCTATGCGGCCCTGGTGTCCTACCAGAAGGGGGAGGAGGGGCTCAGCGGCGAACCGAAGAGCGCCTGGCATGCCCAGGAGATCGAGGCGAACATCAAGTTTGCACAGACCTTTCCGGAGCATCCCGAAAGCAGCGGCGTGCTGACGCGGGCGGCCGAGGACATCTTCGCGGCGCACGATCTGCCGCGTTCGATCCAGGTATCGCAATTGCTGCTGGCGCGCAATCCGCCGGTGGACGCGGCGCAGCAGCGCATTGCATGGAACATCATCGGCCAGTCCCAGTACGACCTCGGTGTCTATGATCAGGCCGAGGCGGCTTTCATCCAGGCGCGCGATCACCTGGTGGGAGCGGATCCGGCCAATGTGAAACTGCGCGCCGATCTGACCGAACGGATCGCCGAGTCCGTCTACCGCCAGGGCGAAGCGCGGCAGAAGGCCGGCGATGCCAGCGGTGCAGTCGCTGATTTCCTGCGCGTGGCGAAGGTCGCACCGGATTCGAAAATCGTCGGGACCGCGCAATATGATGCGGCGGCCGGGCTGATCAACCTGAAGCAATGGGACCAGGCGATTGCGGTGCTGGAGCCGTATCGCAAGCAATATCCGAACGGGGCAAACGCGGAGGATGTGACGCGCAAGCTCGCGGTCTCCTATGCGGAGGCGAACCGGCCCGCGGATGCAGCGGTGGAGTTCGAACACATCTCGACCAATGCCGGCGAAGAGCCGGCGGTACGCCGCGAAGCCTTGACACGCGCCGCTGACCTGTACGGCAAAGCCGGCAACCAGGTAAAGACGGTCGCCATGATGGAGCGCCAGGTCGCCGAGTATCCGACGCCGATACCCGCTGCCATCGAAGTGCGCGAGCAGCTGGCGCAACAGGCCGCGAAAGCCGGCAACACCCCGCGCGAACAGCAATGGCTGCGTGAAATCGTCCACGCCGATGCGCAGGCCGGCGCTGCGCGCACCGATCGCACCAAGTACCTCGCGGCCACTGCACAGCTGAAACTCGCGCAGCCGCTGCGCGACTCGTTCCGTGCCATTCGCCTGGTCATACCGCTCAAGAAGAGCCTGGCCGCCAAGCGCCAGTCCATGGAGGCCGCGCTGGCGGCCTACAAAACGGCTGCCGACTATCACGTGGCCGAGGTCACCACCGCCGCCACGTTTGAGACCGCCGAGCTTTACCGCAAACTTGGCAAAGACGTGCTGGAATCCGAACGACCCAAGAAGCTGAACAAGGATGAACTGGAGCAGTACGAATCGTTGCTCGAAGACCAGTCATTCCCCTTCGAGGAGCAGGCCATCCAGATTCACGAGATCAACACAGCACTGGCCCGCGATGGCATTTACGATGAGTGGGTGAAGAAGAGCTTTGCGGCCCTGGCCGAGCTCAAACCGGGCCGCTATGGCAAGACGGAGGTCACCCAGGATGTGGTCACAACGCTGCAGTAGATGGGGTGCGCTGCTGGTGGCGAGCCTGCTTGGCAGCGCCTGCAGCACTACGCCGGTGGCAACGACCGCCGGCGCCGGGGCGCCGGTCCCGGCCGCTGCCGTGCCGGTGTCACCGGCCGCTGCTGCACCAGTGACCGCATCGCCCCCGGCCGCAGCAGTCGTTCCCGGCGCCGCGCCGGTCGCGCCGCCACCGGCGCGTGCGGTCGCGGATTTCGCGCGCGCGGTCGCACTGGCCAAGGCCGGCCAGGATGACGAGGCGGAGTTGGAATTCCAGCAGATTGCGAACGTTTATCCGACCTATCCGGGCCCCCTGGTGAATCTTGGCATTCTGTATCGCAAGCACGGTGACCTGGCCAAGTCGGACCAGTCGCTGCAGGCAGCCGTACAGCGCGATGCCAATGATGCCGAGGGCTGGTGCGAGCTCGGCGTGACGCTGCGCCAGGAAGGAAAATTCCACGAGGCTGCGGATGCGTACCACCACGCCATCAGTGCGAATGCGAACTTCGCGCCGGCGTACCGCAATCTGGCGATCGTCCTGGATCTGTACCTGGATGATACCGCCGCGGCGTTGGCGGCCATGGAGCATTACCAGGAGCTGGCCGCGGACGACAAGGCCGCGACGGGCTGGATTGCCGATCTCAAACAGCGCGCCGCCAAGAAGGCGACCGCCCCCGGCGCCGCCGCGCCACCTGCGACCGACAAGGCGGGAGAATGATCATGCGTACACTGAGAATTGTTGTGGTATTGCTGGCTGGCGCGATGCCGGCATTCGGCCAGGCGCCCCCGCAGGCCCAGGCCCAGGCGCAGGCCCAGGCGCGGGATGACCTGCAACCCGGCGTGAATACCTCGGCCATGCCACCGCAGCCGAAACCCGCGGCCGCCAGCACCACCCCCGCCAAGGCGGGTGGGCCGGCGGCCGCTGGCAAAGCATCCCAGCCGGGCAAGGCCATGGATCACCTGGATCTGGACACGACACAGATCACCGGCAACAAGGAGTTGCCCAAGGTGATGTACGTGGTGCCGTGGAAACGTTCGGACCTCGGCGATCTGACCGGCAAGCCGGCCAACAGCCTGGTCGATGAGGTGCTGCAACCGGTAGATCGTGACGTTTTCAACCGCGAAGAGCGGTACTACCACACAGTTGCGGCACAAAAGGCCGTGCCGGCACCGGAGGCGGGGACGCCGGCGGCCCATTGAGGGCACCGCCGCGGCGCAGCCCTACGGGATGAGAATTAGGTCGTGGCATTTTTCGCTTATGTCATTAACTTGGGGCCGTTTGTCTAGGTTCGCTTGCTGTTTCGGGAGTTGCTGATGAATATTTGGGATGGTTTGGTCAAGTTCTTTCAGGGTGGCGGGACGTTCATGTTCCCCATCGCGATAGTTCTCGTGATCGGCTTGGCGATCGCGATCGAACGCTACATCTACCTGGTAACTGTCTCGACACGTAACCGGCAGTTGTGGAATCAGATCGTGCCCATGTTGTCGCAGGGCAACTTCCGCCAGGTGGTGCAGGTCACCTCCAAGTCGGAATCGGCCATCGCGCAGATTCTGAACTACGGTCTGGCGCGCATCCAGGCGGCACGGCGTCGGGACGACATCGAAAAGGCCATGGAGGAGAGCCTCATGGAAGTAGTGCCGCGCCTGGAGAAGCGCACGCACTATCTGGCGACGTTCGCCAATCTCGCGACGCTGCTCGGACTGCTGGGCACCGTCATGGGTCTGATCAACGCCTTCCATGCGGTCGCTACGGTCAATCCGGCGGAGAAGGCCAATTTGCTGTCAGCCAGTATTTCCGTGGCCATGAACTGCACGGCGTTCGGCCTGATGACGGCGGTGCCGCTGCTGTTCATTCATGCCTTCCTGCAGACCAAGACCACCGAACTCATCGACAGCCTGGAGATGGCCTCGGTGAAGTTCCTGAATGCCGTCACCGAGCGTCGCCCCGAGGCGCCAGCTCCCGCCGCGGCCTAAGCGCTCAGGCGGAAGAAGGCACATGCGCCGTTCATACGATGCCAGAAAGCTCGCGCGCCGCAATCGGCGGCCCGCGGAGCTGATGCTCGTCCCCATGATCGACATCTTCACCGTGCTGGTGACGTTCCTGCTGATGACCGCCGTGTTTTCCCGCACGGTGGTGCTGCAGCTGGACCTGCCGGCCGCCAACGCGAAGATGCCGGATCTGCCGCAGGATCTGCAGCTGGAGGTACTGGTGCGCCATAACCTGCTCGAGGTCGCCGACCGCAATACCGGACCGTTGAAGGACCTGCCCAATACGGCCCAGGGCTATGACTACGACGGTCTGACGGATTTCCTGAAGCAGGTGAAGGCGAAGTTTCCGCAGAAGACGGATGCCTCGGTGCTGCTGGAAAAGGACACCCCCTACGACACCCTGGTGCAGGTGATGGACCGGGTGCGGGTGTTTGAAGCCACCAA
>DATHOA010000139.1:0-24872 GCA_035485475.1 Steroidobacteraceae bacterium
CCTGCCCGACCTGCCGCGGATGGCCGCGGTCGGAGACCCGGCGGGCCTGCTGCGCCGGCGACCGGACATCCGCGTGGCCGAACGCCAGCTGGCCGCCTCGACCGCCCAGATCGGGGTCGCCGTGGGCGACCTGTTCCCGAAGGTGACGTTTACCGGCAATTTCGGGTTCGCGGCCAGCGACCTGAGCGCCCTGGGGTCGGCGGGTACGAAGACCTTCCTGATCGCCCCTGCCATCTCCTGGCCGGCCTTTGATCTGGGGCGTGTGCGGGCCCGGATTGCCGGGGCCCGGGCCGGCGCCGACGCGGATCTGGCCGCCTACCAGCAAACCGTGCTCAAGGCGCTCGAGGAGACCGAAAACGCCCTCGTGGCGCATGCACGCGAGCGCGACCGGCTGGTGCAACTGACGGCGGCCGCTGCCGAAAGCGACACCGCGGCGCAGATCGCCCGGGCGCGGTATGAGGGCGGCCTGGTAGGCTTCCTGGACGTGCTGGATGCCGAGCGGGCACAGCTTCAGGCCCAGGATCAGCTGGCGCAGAGCCGCACCGATGCGGCCACCAGCCTGATCGCGGTCTATAAGGCCCTTGGGGGCGGCTGGCAGGGGGCCTCCCTGCCCGTGGCGCGCATCACGACAGCCGTGCCGCCACAGCGGTAGACTGGCGTGAACGTCGTGTTCGAAAGGGGCGAAATGAGTGTCGGGATGAAAGCCCGCGCCGCGGACTGCGGCCCGGATTGTGCGGACATCGCCGAAGAGGCTGCGCGGAACGATACCGCCAGGCCCTGCGCGGAGGAATTCGCGCAGATCAGTGTGTCCCTGCAGCATCGTGAAGGGCTGCTCGCCGCTTCCGCGCGCGCCAGCCGCATGCTGCTGGAAGCCACCGACGTCATGGAGGCCATCCCCGCGGTGCTGTGCGAACTGGGCGCCGCCGCCGGCGCCGATCGCGTCTGTCTCATCCGCTCCGAGCCCGGGCCCGATGGGCAACCCTGGATGGTGGTCGCGGGCGAATGGACTGCCTCAGGGGTCACCGCCTATCTGGGCAATCCCAACAAGGGCGGCTGTCCCGAGCACACCATTTTCGCGACCTGCCAGGAGTTGCGCGCCGGCCGCAGCGTGCTCATGAATCCGACGCACCTTGGCGTTGTCCAGAGCAGCCCGGTCGATGGCAGCACCCTGACCAAGGCCGTCGTACCCATATTCGTAGACAATGGTTTTTTTGGCGCACTGACGTTTGACAACACCCGGCAGCGCCGTGCGATCGATCCGGCCGAAGTTGCCGCGCTCGAAACCGCGGCCGGTGTGATCGGCGCCGGCCTGCATCGCGAGCGCCTGATCGAGGTGGTGCGCCGGGAGCGTGAGCAGGCCGCCGACCTGCGCATGAACGAGCTGGCGAAGGCCAACGCCGTCATCCGCGGCAATCTCGAGCGGCTGGCCAGCGAGCCGGATGCGCGCAACTTCCTGGGCCACGTGCTGCTGGAGGCCACCCGCCAGTTCGATGCGGCGGCCGGCAATGTGATCATCCGCCACAATGATCCGGCAGTCTGGGAGATCGTGGCGCACGTGGATGCCGGTCGGCTCGTGCCGCCCGCGTTCACGGCCAGCATCCCCGCCGATGGCAATGCCTTGGGCGAAAAACTGTCGCGCGCCGAGTTGCCGATGTTCTGCAACCTGCTGGCCGGGGATGACGTTCCTTCGTGGCCGGGATTGCAGGAGTATCAGCAGCGCGCCGGCCTCACCGGCATGGTCGCCTTTCCGCTGCTGTTCGGCGGTCGCAATGTCGGCTTCATCACCCTGTATTTCAAGGACGGCGGGGCCGCGACGCTGGTCAACAGCGAACTGCTGGTGGCGCTCGCGCAGCAGGCCACCTTGGCCATCGAGATCATGCGCCTGGCGCATTCAGCCAAGGAAGCCGCCGTGCTCGTGGAGCGCAATCGCATCGGCCGCGAAATCCACGATGGCCTGGCACAGGCCTTCACCGGCATTCTCATGCAGCTGGCCGCCGCCGAGGATTTCGAAGGGACCGAACGCTGCGCCACGCAGGGGCTGATTGCCGAGCGTATCCGCGACCTGGCGCGCGAAGGGCTCGCCGAGGCGCGTCGCTCGGTCATGGCACTGCGCCCCGATCAAACCCGCAGCGGTGGCCTGGAACTGGCGCTGCGCCAGCTGGCCGAGCGCTCCTCCGTACCGGGGCGCACCGAGTGCAGCTTCGAGGGCCGGGCGCCCGCCACGGGCCTTGCGCCGGAGCATGAACATGCGCTGTTGCGCATCGCCCAGGAAGCGGTCAGCAATGCTGTGCGTCATGGTCATCCGCAGCATGTGCGTATCAGCCTGATCGGTGAAACCGCGCACTGGCTGCTCACCGTGGCCGATGATGGCCAGGGCATGGAAGGCTCACCGGAGGATTGCGCGCAGCACGGGTTTGGCCTCAGCAACATGCAGGAGCGCGCCACCGCCATCGGCGGCACCTGGCAGATCGAAACACACAAGGGCGAGGGCACGCGCGTGAGCGTGCGCTTGCCGCGCCGGAATATCCCATGAGCTCCGCCCGCGCCATAGTGCCGGTTGCGCCGGTGCCGGTTCGCAAGATTCGCGTCATCCTCGCGGACGATCATCCCGTGGTCCGCGATGGCCTCGCCGCCATCCTCAATCGCCAACCCGACATGGAAGTGGTGGCCGAAGCCGCCGACGGCGAAGAAGCCACCGAGCTGTACAACCGCCACCAGCCCGATGTCATGGTGCTGGACCTGCGCATGCCCAAGCGCGACGGGGTCGCGGTGGTCGAAATGGTGCTGGCCGCGCATCCGCATGCGCGCCTGCTCGTCATGACCACCTACGATGGCGACGAGGATATTTTCCGTTGCCTGAGCCAGGGCGCGAAGGGCTACCTGCTCAAAGACGCGCCGCGCACCGAGATTCTCTCGGCCATCCGTGCCGTCAGCGAAGATCGTCCCTACGCCTCCTCCTCGGTGGCGAGCAAGGCGCTGCAGCGCATGGCGAAACCCAGTCTCACGCAGCGCGAGCTCGGTGTACTGCAGCAGCTGGCCGAAGGCCGCAGCAACAAGGACATCGCGCGCCGCCTGAGCATCACCGAGGGTACGGCCAAGACGCACGTCAAAGCCATTCTCACCAAGCTCGATGCGATCAGTCGCACCGAGGCGGTGGCGGTCGCGCACAAGCGCGGCCTGGTGCGGCTGTAGCCGACCGCCCCGTGACGAAAGCGCCGCGGCAAAGTGCTGATGCCAAAGCACGGGCCGCCCTGGATGCGCTCAACGCCTTAAGTCCGGTGGCGCCGCGCGCCGAGCAGCTCGCCGCTGTGAAAACCGGTCTCGCCGATCGCCATTTCCTGGCGGTGGCACGCGCGGCAGCGCTTGCCGGCGAGCGCCTGCTGCACGAACTCATTGCGGACCTGGTCAGCGCCTACTCGCGGTTCCTCACCGATGCGGTCAAGCGCGATCCACGCTGCAAGGCCAAGGGCGCCATCGCCCGCGCCCTGGTAACGCTTGAGGCCCAGGACATCGCGTTCTATCAGGCCGGCATTCGTTACCGGCAACTCGAGCCCGTCTGGGGCGGACGCGCCGATACCGCCGCCGACCTGCGCTGCAGCTGCGCCATGGGGCTGGCCGCCTCCGGTCATCTGCGCGCCGTCGCCGAGCTTGCCGGATTGCTGAATGATCCTGAGGCCGCCGTGCGCAGCGGCGCGGCACGGGCGATTTCCTGCGGCAATCCCTTCGAGGCCGAGGCCGTGCTGCGCCTGAAGGTGCAGATCGGTGATACCGAGCCGCAGGTGATCGGTGAGTGCTTCGGAGCCCTGCTCGCCATCGCACCGGAATATTCGCTGCCCTTTGTCGCGGCATACCTGCAGGAGAAGGATGAAGCCCTGCAGGAATACGCGGCCCTGGCGTTGGGTGAATCACGCCGGCCCGAGGCTCTGAAACTGCTGCGTGATGCCTGGAGCGACATCGTGACCGCGGACGGGCGCGGCGCTCTGATCCGCGCGGCCGCGCTACATCGCAGCGAACCGGCATTCGACTGGTTGCTTGAAATCATCGCAACCGGCACGCCGAAGCTCGCTGCCGTGGCCGTCGAAGCCCTGTCCGTTTATGAACGCAATACCAAGCTGCTCGAACAGGTCAATGCCGCAAAAGCGCGGCGCGCGGAGCCACTCTGACCCTAAAATGCCTCGCATGAGCCATACCCCGACGACCGTGTACCTGATCCGCCACGGCCAAAGCCAGGCCAATGTGGGCGGCATCACCCTCGCCAACCCTGTCGTGCCCCTGACCGAATTGGGTCAACTGCAGGCCCGCGCGCTGGCACCATTGCTGCCAGCCACCTCGGCTGAAATCTGGGCATCGCCGTTCAAGCGTGCCCTCGACACGGCCGCGCCGTATTGCGCGCGCATGGGCCGCCGCGCCACGACCCATGATGACCTGCGCGAGTTTGAAACCGTTGACACCGCGCAGATGAGTGGCAGCTCCTCGGCCGAGCGCGAGGCCGTGGTGGCGCGCTACTGGATCCGGTCCGAGCCCGAGCAGCGCACCGGCCCGGCCGCCGAGACCTTTCGCGAGTTCCACGATCGTGTCGCCAGAGCGCGCACCCAGTTCCTGCCGAGGCTGCCCGACGGCACGATGATTTTCGGTCATGGCATGTGGATGGCGTTGCTGTTCTGGCAGATATGGGGCTTCGAGCAGATCGATCACATCGGCATGAGCCTGTTCCGCCGGTTCCAGCTCGGCTTTCCGACGCCCAACACCTCGGTCTACCGTTTGACGCACGCCGCTCCGGGGTGCTGGGAAGTCCGAGCCGATGAGGCCGCGATGCGCGCAATCGCCGCGATCGGCGCCGGTATGGACCAGCGTTCAAACCAGGAAGAGCGCGTGGACGTGCATGACGATGCCGAGCACAACGTCGAGATTGAAGCCTCGCCGGGGCCGGTGCGGCCAGCCTGATGGTGCGCAAAGGTAGCCGGGCTTCGCGCATATACAACGTCATCGTCCATATATGCATCCAGATATCGTTCTTATCCGAAGCCTTCTAGTAAGTAGTTAGATCCGCCGTGAATGGTGTGGCAACTTTCTGCGACTTCATCCAGGCTTGGTTAGAGGCCAATGCGGCGCGCCTAGGGTGGACGCGAGCCCGCTTTAGTAGTGATACTGAACGTGGAAAAATTGCGGCTGGCTACGAGCACCTAGACTGTCTTTTCTCTGTCAGTGGGTGGGAGAACGGCTGCTGCCTCGATATTGATGTGCTGACTCGATCCACTGGCGCTTCGCACATCGTCGGGGCGGGGCCTTGTGCCAACCGGGATGCGGCTGTGGAACGGCTTGAATCCGCAGCCAGGTGGATTGCGCTGCATGGGCGGGTCTAACATGCGGGAGCGGACGCGACATGGGAACCAGATGAAGTCACGTCAAATCATGATTGCTGTCGCGTCCAGTGCTTTCATTTCTGCCTGCTCGACACCATCGGGAGAGCCAGGGGCCAAGCACGGTGCGACATCGCAGTGGATGGTCGAACAGGAAAGAGCTTGGGCAAACATGGCCTGTGGCGGCAAATCGGTGGCCTCCACGCTGCTTGCCGACGACTTCAAGGGAACAGCACCAAACGGCAATCGTTACGTCAAGCCCACGGGCGAGCCGACTTATGACCAGAATACGAAGTGGTCGACTGATTGCAGCCTCGATGAGGCGGATGTTCGATTCTTTGGGTCCGAAGGTGCCGTCGTATATGGGAAGGAATCCAAGACGGTTGCGTTGGCGGACGGAAAGCATGAGCGGCGCTGCTTGGTTTGGACGGATTCGTGGCTTCGGCGCAATGGCAAGTGGCAGATCATTGCCGTTCAGGACAACCGAATCGAGTGTCCCGCAAAGTGATCCCCAGGTACTGCCAATGCCAGCTGCAAAACACACGCCTTCGCCCGGTTTTGTCGTCCTCTACCGGTGGCGGCTCAATCCCGGGGCCGAGCATGCCTTCATTGCGGCCTGGTCCCAGATCACCGAATTGCTTCGATTACGGGGGTCACTGGGGTCGCGGCTCAATCGAGGGTCAGACGGCTTGTGGTACGGCTACGCGCAGTGGCCGGACGCCCCGTCTCGAGATCGAGCTTTTGCCGCTGGTCCGGTGGATGCTTCAGCGAGTGCTCGAATGAAGGCGGCTATAGCTGAATCATTGCCGGAAGTGGTCCTTGAGGTAGAGACCGATTACATCGCCGCGGCAGGATACGGCGGTGGCTAACATCGCATATTGGTGATCCGGGAGCCTGTCCATGAACACGCTGGACAAGCGCTTTACCGCCCCTCTACAAACCAGCCCGAACAAGGGCGGCTGGACCTACGTTGTCATGCCCGGCTCTGCCGAGTACTTCAAGACGAGAGGACTTGTAAAGGTCAAGGCGACCGTCGACGGGTTGCCGTTTCAGAGTTCATTCATGGCCCTCGGTGACGGAACCCATAAGCTGCCCATCAAGTCGGAGTTGCGCACCAAACTGGGCAAGAAAACAGGCGACAGCGTTACCATTCACCTGCTTGGGCGACTCAAGTAGCTTGTTGCAGCGCGCTCCACTTTGGCGTCAAGTAGCCGTGAACGAATCGCCCCGTCATGCACGTTTCTGCAGAAACGGACGTCGGAGACCGACGTCACAGCGCCGGCCGAGCTGAGGATATGGATACCATCGAGCTCTTGCCGCCGGCCGCGACCTTTCGCGAATCCTATTGCAGTCTGATTAGCGAAGTCATTGCCGCGGGTGAAGCGCTTATTCCGTTCGTTCTCGAATTCGAACATGACGACTTTGGCGCATTTCTTCGCCGCCTCGAGGATTGCGCTCGCGGAATCGCCCTCCCCCGCGGCTTCGTTGCCCATTCCACCTATTGGCTCGTCTGCGAGCGCACCACCGTAGTAGGCGTCTCCAATATTCGTCATTCGCTCACGGACTCATTGCGTCGCGACGGTGGGAATATCGGCTACGGAATTCGCCCCAGCGCGCGCCGGCGGGGTTTTGGTACAACGATATTGCAGAAGTCGTTGAGTCGAGCGGCGCAACTGGGTCTGACAAGCGTCCTTGTGACATGTGCCAAGGAAAACATCGGTTCGGCGAAAGCGATCGTTCGAAATGGAGGGGTGCTCGAGTCCGAAGACTATCTGCCTGCTCGGGGTGAAATTGTGCAGCGGTATTGGATCCGGAACGACTCGAGGGCCGAGGTCCAACAGGGCATTCAACCCTGACGCACCGTTTGTCTTATTTCGTTAGAATGCCTGGCGTGCTCAATGCTGAGCATGCAGATCCACCATTTTCACCTGGCTCATCGGTGTACGCATGACTGATGTACCTCAATCGTTTCCCCCCACCGAGCCAAGTCATGCCGCTTCAGGCGAACTGAATCGAGTCGTGAGGCCGCCACAGCCCGTGACTTGGAACCTGGCATTAAGGATTTGGTGGAGCTTTGCCTGGCGGATTTTCGTTTACGCCAACATCGGCGGCCTCGTAATTGGGGCTATCGCCTCAGCGCATAGCGGTGGCGTACTTTTCGACTCCCGAATCACCGAATCCGTCGCAACGCTGGTGGTCCTGGTCGGCACATCTATCCTGGCGGTCAAGCAGGCACTGGACGCGCACCAGTTTCGCCCGGAATCATGACCGCATAAGGCGCCTGGCGTACTGCCGCGCTGCGACGCTAGACTTGAACGATAGGCGTCAAGGGATACGTTATGCAACATGACCCCTTCTTTACCGTCGCGTTTCCCGAGATCGTCAAGGACGATTTGCGCTGGGTGCAGTTTTTCCGTGAAAGGCATGATCCGCACTACGAGGTGGTGGACCCTCACTTCACCATGGCTTTTGGCATCCGCGACTTGTCCCCGGGCGCGTATTTGAACCATGTTGCCGGCGTCGCCCGGCTGTCGCGCCAGATTCACTTCAAGTGTCGGTATGCAATGGTCGGGGCGGACGATGTAGACGATACCGCCTACGTATTTCTCATTCCCGATGAGGGTAATGCGGCGATATCGCTGCTGCATGACCGGCTGTACCGGGGACCCTTCGAGCCGTATCTGCGGCTCGAGTTCCCCTATATTCCGCACATCAGTATTGCTTCAATGAAGGACTTTGAGGTTGCGAAGGAGTTGTGCGATGAACTCAACGGACGCCAGGTATCCCTCGAAGGGCGCATTTCGGCGCTGACCGCGGGGGTTCTGAGGGACGGACGTTTTGAATCCCTTGGGAAGTACGGACTTGACGCCTAGCATTCGCCGTCATGCGCATTTTCACGGCCATCGTTGGAATTGCCGCGGTGCTCGCGGGTTGCATGGCTCAACAACAATACCCTCGTGAGGCGAAACTGTTGGGTTATCCGGCGCCTTGAGGAATCATGAGTCCATCTCTTTCCATGGGTCGGCTGCCGTTTCCGTTGCAATATCTGTCCGAACTTACCGGGGGCAAGATTGCCTTGTGGTGTTACCTCATCTGGTATCTGGTTACCGTCGTTACGCATTTCGACCCGTCACCCCAACTGTGGCTCAGCTCCTTGGGAATAAGCGCAATCGTTGGCTGCGGATTACTATTGAGCGTTCAAATTCGACCCTTCGAACGGTCAAATCCTTGGCAGACGTTTCGACTGTTTCTCATGCCGTTTTGTGTTTCGAGCTTCTCCGCCCTCATAAAGGGCCAGGGGTATTTCCTGGTACTGCCATCGCGGCCGCCTGAGTTGCGCATGTCTATTTTGCTATGCGCCGCCTTTGTATTGTTTGTTCTCGCCCTGAAGAGAACTCAACGGGGAGTGCGGGCCTGACAACCGGCCGGGTTGAAAATCCGACCACCGGTACCAATTGGGAGGCTCTTGGCGTGGCCCCCGATGTGCCCACGCCCGCAGGCCTGGCACTTCAGGTTGCGCTGAAGAGGCGCGGGGTATCCTCAGACCAAACCGAAATTGCCGATCTGACCAAAGGCCGCCTCTTCTAGTGCGCCTCTTACAGTTCTGCTATTCGCCCCATCCGCTCGTGGTGCCGTACGGAAGCGATGCGCCCATTGCCTCGACCGCCGCAATCCGGCCGTGGTCGATCTTGAAGATCTCTCCGGCCTGCATGTTGGTCGTGGATCCGCCAAGCGGCAGGCTGTCGACCCCGGGCACATTGTAGATCTTGATCGTGCCCGTTCCGCCGCGGTGATGGAACATCGGGAACGAGAAGACGAGGCCCTGCTCCTCGTCGACGATCTCCAGGCGGCGCGGCCAAAGCCGGGTGATGAAATCCATCACGTGGGTGTCAAGCTGATCACTGCAGCTGAGCGTGCCGATGTACGCCATCGCATCGTCCGCCTGCTTGGAGCCGAGCGGAACCGGCCATGGCACCGGATGCGCATTGTGCGTGGTCTGCCCGCCATTCTCGCGGCGTACGCAGTCGTCGGCAAATGGCGCGAGTTTGCCGTTGGCATGCTCAATCGCCTCGAAATAGCTGTCGGCGATATTGACCATCTGCTGACGTGGCAAGCGGTCGGCCGGGGGCAGCATGGTCGCGAATTCCGGGCGGGGATTGGCCAGATTCTTCACCGCTTCCGGGCGCAGACTGCGCGCCAGCACATGCTCGATTTCCGTGATCTGGCCATTCACCACCTTCAACCGCAGCGCGATGATCAGCGGTCGATCGCGCTCCTTCATGACACCGTAAAACCCCACCTGACCGGCGCCGACATCGACGGCGTAGATGCGAAAGCCCGTTGGCAGCTCCGAGGCGCCCACCCACAATCCCTCGCTGCCGACCTTGAGTCGCGCGGTGTTTTCGGTGAACTTGACGTCGCGATTCAGCGGCAGGCCGGTCGGATCGTGGCGAACCAACGCGGCGAGATAGCGATCGACGATGCCGGTCATGCAGGCCCGGTCACAGGGCGGCACGACGCCTGCGCCGATTCGGGCGGTGGGTGGGGCGGCGCCGAAAGCGAGTGACGCACTGACGACCGCGGCCGCCGCAATCATGTAAGGACGTGACATTCGCTATCCCCCCTCTATTGCCGCGCATGGTAGGGCATATACTGTGTGTGTGCCACTCGTAGCACCCGATCAGATTGAGTGTTCACGCGTCCTTGTGCGCTTGCTCGAGGCCGGCGATCTGCCGTCGCTGCTGCAGGTGAATTCCAACGCGGAGGTGACGGCGCTGTTGCCCTATGCGACCTGGAACTCGCTCGCGGATGGCCACGCCTGGTACGACCGGATGCGTGGCATCGAGGCTACCGGAACCGCGTTGCAGTTCGTCGTCGTAAGCAAGTCCGTCAATGTAGCCATCGGCACCTGTTTGCTGTTCCACCTCGAGGAAGCCAGTGCTCGTGCGGAGCTCGGGTACGTGCTGGGGCGGGAGTATTGGGGCCAGGGCCTGATGCGGGAAGCACTGGTCGGATTGCTCAGCGCCGCCTTTGACCGCATGGGGTTGCGGCGAATAGAGGGCGAGGTGAACACGCGCAACACAGCTTCCGCGAAGCTGCTTGCACGGCTCGGCTTTACCAAGGAGGGGCTGCTGCGTCAGCGCTGGGTTGTCAAAGGCCAGATAGAGGACTTCGAGCTGTTTGGTCTGCTGCCGGGTGAATTGCGTTGCGATGCTTAGTTGAGTTGGCCCTGCCCGGTCAGGCTGAGACCGCGACGGTGCACTTCGAGTTCACCCGCCAGCTGATCCGTGAGCATCGTCACCAACTGCTGTCCGAGCGTAGTGTGATCATGACCATCGGGTTGGGCGCGGCATCGACGACCTGGCGGAAGCGCTCTTCGCTTTTCCTCAGGGCCCGTTCGATCGAATGCTGCTGCGCAATATCCGAGTGGATGGGAGCGGTGCACATCGAGACTCTTCCCCAAGCGTGAGGCTGCACCTTGTTGTCCGTCGGACATTGCCGGGCCGGCCTTGCGTCTATGTCAGAATGGCGCTGGTCGCGGCCGGCCGCATTTGACATGATGGGCCTGCCGCGAAAACATAGCGTCGCCTACCATGATTGAAATACTGCCCAATTTCACCACTCGACGCCGCTGGTGGCATTGGGCGGTAGCGATTCTCATCGCAGACCTTGTGTGGTTCTGCTCGATGTATCCGGTTGTGCCGAGGACCGCCGGTGCCGCGGTCCTTGAGGCGCTGCTTCCCATGCCGTTGCTCATCTACGTTTATGCCGCTGCACGATGCGTACTGTGGATTTCGCAGCGGCCCTGGTCTTCCTGGACCCGGCTATCCGTGGGCGCTGCCATCGCCCTGGCCGCCGGGGTGGTTGGCATCTGGATGGTCGATTGGGCGGTCATTCATACCTCGGCCGAGTACGGATACCTGATGATCCGCAGACTGTGAATAATGTTCCGGTGGTCCTGGGGGTTGTGTTCCTGGCAGTGATGGCTCTGGCGATCTATGTCATGGGCAGTGCCAGGAGAGCCCGGCAACGCGGATCCACGGGCGGAAGCCACTTAGGGTGGGCGTTGCTGTTTCTGACCTCGGGCAGGATGCCCCCACCACCGCCGCAGACGCAGATCGAGGCTGAGGCGAATACCGAGAAGGACCGGAGTACTTCCGACTAACGCGCGGGTCGCGCCGAATTCAAGGCGCGGCCGATAAGCAGCGCGGCGGGTCCGACCAGGAAGTACGCAATTCTGTACCAGCCGGGCAGGCTCTCCGTGGCCCACAGCGTCATTGCCGTGACGTTCAGCAGCATTATCGCGCCCAGCACGATGGGCGCTGCGCGCCGAAACCGCGCTGCGAAGTATCCGATGAGCACGACCATCGGGAAGGTGATGAACATGCCAAGCGGGTTGTAGGCAGCCGTGCCGGCTGCAGCCGAGCTCGCCAGCGCCCAATTGACAATGAGCTCAACGACACCGACGGTGAGGTACGCGCATAGCGCTACGCCGAGCGTCGAGATCCACGCGCTTCGAGTGAGCCTGGTCCATAGCAGGGGCAGTGCCGACGCGCAGAGCTGTCGCAGGTACCATCGGCGCGCTGCCGACGCGGAAGCCGCGTTCGCGCGCAGTGCATACTCCTCGAGGAGATCGCCCAGCACAGCCTCGCGCTGGCTGCGGGGCGCCAGCCACGAAAAAGTCCACGTCGCCACCTGGAGAGCGTAATCGCGCATCAAGTGGCCTGCAGGCCCTTGAGGCCCGCACTCATCTTCAGAATGATTTCGTGGGTGTTCCGCAAGGAGCCTTCTCCGTCGGCCGTCATCTGAAAGTAGCGCTTCGCCCGCCCGCCACGCTCGGCCGTGGGTTCTCCCGTAAACGATTTGATGAGGCCCTTCGATTCCAGCCGCACGAGTGTTGCGTACACGGCGCCGATTGAAATGTCGCGTCCGGTCGTGTTCTCGATTTCCCTGCGCACCATTACGCCATAGGCATTCGACCCGAGACGCATCACGGCGAGCAGCACGATGTGCTCCAATGAGCCCAGCGGCTCTTGACGTTGCTTCATATGTTTTATAATCTATAACAAATCGGAGATGCGGGCAATCTCCTTGAGAATTCGGCATGATCAACTACGTGATGGTCGGGACAAACAGATTCGATGAAGCGGTCGCATTCTACGATGCGCTTCTGACCGACATGGGTGCCACTCGAGCCTATGCAACGCCGAAGAATGTCGGCTGGGGCTGGGGAATTGGGACGCCCCTGTTCATCGTCACCAAGCCATTTGATCAGCAGTCAGCGACCATCGGCAACGGCTGCATGGTGGCCTTTGATGTCGAAAGCGCCGAATTGGTGGATGCGCTGCATTCCAAGGCCTTGGCGCTCGGCGGATCCAGTGAGGGTGATCCCGGACCGCGCGGTGAACATCTGTACGCCGGCTATTGTCGGGATTTGGACGGCAATAAATTCAACTTCATCTGCTACAAACAGAAGAGCCCACCCGTATGAGCGCCAATAGAACTCTTCTGTTATGCCTTGGATTGCTCGTGACCACATTGGCTGTTGCGGATGACGTCGGCTACAAGACCGTCGCGCAGGCGCTGGCCGCGGTAAAGCAGATGAAGGACGTGTCTTTTTCCACGGTGCGCGGCTGGACCATAGTTACTGATGAGACGCACCTGACGGTGTGGTCGTTTGCGCCACAGACGGATCCGTCCTATCCGGCCGTCGTCAAACGCATGGTGATTTCAACCGGTAGCGGTTCGAAAGTGACCCTGGGCGTTTTGTGTGAGGCGAAGCAAGCTGCCTGCGACAATCTCGTGCGCGAATTCAAGAAATGAGCCCTGTCGGTATTCAGTCATCGATGCTCTGACAGGCGAGGGTGCGGAAGTCCTCGTTGACGCGCGTCGGGCCCATGTTGTGGCGCTGGATCATCAGGATCGTGATGAGGTCCTCCACGCTGTCCGACACCCAGTCGGTGCCGAACAGGCCGGACCAACCAAACTGGCCCGGGGCCATGGCGGTGCTGGCACGGCCCGTGACGACCGACAGTCCCAGGCCCCAGCCTCGATAATCCCAAAAGCCCGGCGAAAATGGCGATACCGCCTTCTGCGCCGGGGTGATCTGATCGGTCAGCATCACCTCGACCGTCGCGCGGGCGAGAATGCGCTCACCGGGTATATCGCCCTTGTTCAACATCATGCGGCCAAAGGCGCAGTAGTCATCGATGGTCGACACCAGTCCACCGCCACCGGCCGGAAACGCCGGCGGCCGACTCCACTTGGAGTTCTGGCTATCATCGATGACTTCCAGCGCGCCACTGGTCGCATTGGCTGCATAGCAGCTCGTGAACCGGCCGAGCTTGCCGGGAGGCACATGGAAGGCCGTGTCGCGCATTCCCAGTGGCTCGAAAATACGTTCCTTGAGAAAGGTGTCAAACGGCTGGCCCGACACGCGCGCGATCAGAACACCCAGCACGTCCGAACCGGTGTGGTACATCCAGCGCGTACCGGGTTGGCATAGCAGCGGCAGTGAACCCAGGCGCCGCAACCACTCATCCGGCCCAAGCGGCATGGTCGGATCGATACCCGGTGGCAGCGCCGCATTGATGGCCTGCTGGATCGGGTATTCCGCCTCCGGTCCCATCAGCATGCCCATGCCCCAACGGAAGCTGAGCAGATCGCGCAGTGTGAGCGGGCGACTCGCCGGCACGGTCTGATCGATGGGCCCGTCGATGCGCTTCAACACGCGGCGATTCGCCAGTTCCGGCAGCAAGCTATCGAGGGGAGCATCCAACGTCAGTTTGCATTCCTCGACCAGGATCATCGCCGCGACGGCCGTAATCGGTTTGGTCATGGAGGCGATGCGAAAGATCGAATCGCGGCGGATCGGGTCCTTGTGGACCAGGTCCTGGCAGCCGATGGTGTCCACCACCGTCTCACCCCGGCGGCTGAGCAGGGTGACCACCCCCGCCACTCTCCCCTGCTCGACATGCGCGGCCATGACTGCGTGCATGCGCGCCAGGCGCGGCTTCGAGAATCCACCGTGTGCCATTTCCGCCTCCTTACGAATCGCAGCGTGCATCGTAAAACGTTACGGCAGGTTATGCTTCGAATAAGGAGACTGGCATGACCAAGACCGTACGCATCCATGAAACCGGTAGCCCCGACGTGCTGCGCATCGAGGATCTGCCGATCGGCAATCCCGGGCCCGGCGAAATCCGCATTCGGGTGGAGACCATTGGCCTGAACCGCTCCGAAGCGATGTATCGCGCCGGGCGGTACTTGGGCTCGCCCAAACTTCCCTCGCTGATGGGCTACGAGGCCTGCGGCATCGTCGAGGCAGTGGGTGCCGGGGTGCACGGGCGCGTGGCCGGCGATCGGGTATGTGTGATCCCTACCTACCGGCTGGGCGAGTACGGCGTGTATGCGGAAAGTGCCATCGTTCCGGCGCGCAGTGTGTTTGCCGTGCCCGCGGGACTCACTCCCGTGCAGGCCTGCTCCGTGTGGATGGCCTTTCTCACCGCTTTCGCCATCATCGAAGTGGCCAAGGTCGGCATCGGTGACTTTGTATTGATTCCGGCGGCTTCCAGCAGTGTGGGCCTTGCGGCCATCCAGCTCGCGAACTGGGCCGGCGCCGTGCCCATCGCGCTCACCCGCCACGGCACCAAGGCCACCGCCCTGCGCGAGCAGGGCGCGCAACATGTGATCGCCACCGAAGAGACCGACATGGTCGCCGAGGTCATGCGCATCACCCACGCCAAGGGTGCCCGCACCGCTTTCGATCCGGTCGGCGGACCCTACGTCGAAAAGTTATGCAGCGCGCTCGCCGATGAGGGCATCCTGTTCATCTACGGCGGCTTGAGCGAACAGCCAACGCCCTACCCGCACTGGCCCGTCGCCTTGAAGGGGCTGAGTATCCGCGGCTGGGTGTTCTCCTCGATTACGAACAAGCCCGAGCGTTTCGCGCGCGTGCGGGAAACCATCCAGGCCGGCCTCGCCGCCGGGAAACTGAAGCCGGTCATTGCCAAGACCTTCACCCTGGACCATATCGCGCAGGCCCATGCGTACCTGGAGTCCAATCAGCAGGTGGGCAAGGTCGTCGTAACGGTTTAGTGGAAACGCTTCGGCAGTTCGAACACCCAGATCGATGAGGCGTGCTCCTGAGGATTCTGGATTTCCGGGACGATGGTCGGGAACGTCTGGCTCTCAATGCCGCCATTGCCGACGACGACGGCGATGTACTGCCGCCCCTTGACGCTGTAGGAGATCGGGCAGGAACTGGGCACATCGTTCATGCGCACCTGCCACAGCTCCTTGCCGGTGCTGTCATCGTAGGCGCGCAGGAAACGATCCAGCGAACCGGAGAACACGACACCGCCCGCAGTGGCCAGCAGGCAGGTGGTCCCCGGCGCGCGTTGCCGGGCGGTCCACAGCACCCGATGCGTCTGCAGATTGATCGCTTCGGTGCGCCCGTACTTACCGTCCGTGTCCGGTCGCGGGCGGATGGTCCAGTTATAGCCCGATGACAGGTTGCCGCGCTCACCCGGACCCGCCGGAATCAGGTCCATGCAGGACTCCACCATCGGGACGTACAGAACCTTCGTGTCCGGATTGTACGAGGTCGCATTCCAATTGCGGCCGCCACCCGGGTGCGGACAGATCGTCACCGGCTTGCCATCCCCGACCACGACGGCCGGATTGATGCTCTTCTCGCCGCTCTTCGCATCAATCGCGCTGACGACATTCTGGATGCCGAGGTCCTGCGAGAAAATGTACTGGCCGGTGGCCGCATCCATGGCCTCGACGATGCCCATCTTTCCGGAGGTGACGATGAGCTTGCGTGGCGCACCCGCGACCGGCAGATCAATCACTTCCTGTTCGAAGGCCCAATCCAGGTCCCACTGATCGTTGTGCACATGCTGGAAGTGCCATACCAGCTTACCCGTATCCGGATTCAAGGCGAGGGTGGTGTCCGTGTACAGGCTGTCGGTGGTGATGCCCGGCTTGTTGATCGAATGCAGCAGTGGGCCCGTATCGTAGGTTTGACCGGTTCCAAAGTACGCGAGGTTCAGCTGCGGGTCATAGCTGCCCGCGGTCCACACGGACGCGCCGCTGCGCTTCTCCAGTGCCAACCCGTTCCAGCTGTCGCCGCCGAACTCGCCGGGCCGTGCGATGGTGTGGAAGCGCCAGGCCTCTTTGCCGGTCTGCGCATCCAGCGCCACGATGGCACCACCGCCGGGCGACTGGCCGGCCACGCCTTGCAGAATCTTGCCCTTGGCCACGAGCGGACCGCCCGTGGTCTGCCAGCCCTGATGATAGTCCGCCACCGGTTCATCCCAAACGACCGTACCCGTTTTCACATCGAGCGCGACGATGTGATCGTCCGAAGTCGGTACGAACAGCTTGTCGCCATAGATCGCAAAGCTGCGGCGCACGGAGCGGCGCGAGTCGGGGGGCAGCAGCCGCGAGTACTGCCACAGCAGATCACCGCTGGCCGCATCGAGCGCTTGGATGTTGTCGCCCCAGCTGGCCACGAACAGCACCCCGTCATGCACCAACGGGGTGGTTTCGTTGCGGCCGTTCGGCAAGGTCCACGCCCAGGAGACCCGCAGTTCCTCGACGTTCTGGCGGGTGATCTGCCGCAACGGACTGAAGCCCGTGTCACTGTAGGTGCGACGCCACAGCAACCAGTCACCCGGTGGCGGATTGCGCAGCTTGGCCTCCGTAACCGGCGAAATCTCATCCAGTGGATTCGGCACGAACACCTTGGGCAGGGGCGGTGACAAGGGCGACAGCGGCATCATCGGCGGTGCGGGCGAGACGGGATTGCGCGGGATGCGCAGTGCCGCGAGCACCGTGGCATCCGCCGCCAGCGGTGCCGCGCCGGCTTTCGCGCCGTTGACCTGCAGCAGGTATGCGACCAGGCCCGCGGTCGCCTCCGGGGTTAGCGAGCCGACGGCGGTCGGCGGCATGCGGGTGCGAATGAAGGTGAACAGCTCACCGGCCGGTTTCCCGCCCCAGTTCAAACTGAAGGCATTGCCATTCAGCGGCGTCGCAAACTCACTGCCACTTAAATTCTTTCCGTGACAGTTGCCGCACTGCGCCGCATACACCGTCTTGCCTTCGGCCGCCTGGTCGGCGGTGAAGGTCGCGAAGGGGCCCGTCGGGCCTCTGGGGAGTCGCTGCGCATCGGCGGGCGCCTTGATGAGTAGCACGGCAAGCAGGCCTAAGCCTGAGAACTCTCGCAGGAACCGCCCGTGCCGCACCTTCATTGCATCCCCCCTTTTGGCGGCGGCCATTCAAGCACCCACCTATCGATATGGCAAGGCAACGGTCCTTTGACACGTCAACTGCCGTAGAATCTTGGCCGACCGGTGTGGGCGACAATGAGGGGGAGCGCGTGTTGCAAAGAATCGCGAGCAGGCGGCGCAGCGCTGTCGTGTGGGTGGTCCTGGGCGCTTCGGGCACTCACGCCGCGGGTGCAGCAGACAGCAGTGCCCCCGAACGGCGCGGAACCGAGCTTGGCTTTGCGGTGTTTCAGCAGCACTGTGTGTCCTGCCACGGTAATCCTGCCTATCAGCGGGCGCCTTCACCGACCACGCTGCGGACCATGTCCCCGGAGCGCATCTACACCGCCTTGACCACCGGGCTGATGAAATCCGTGGGCGATACCCTGACTGAGGCGGACCGGCGCCGGGTGGCCGAGTCACTGGCCGGGCAGTTCCTGGGCTCGAAGCAAGCCGGCGACTCGGCCTCGATGCCGAACCATTGCAGCGCGAATCCGCCCCTGCAGCCTTCCCCCGGTAGTGACTGGAATGGCTGGGGGAATGATGCCGCGAATAGCCGCTTTCAGCCCGCCGCCGCGGCCGGTCTGACCGCGACCACCGTGCCCAACCTGAAACTGAAATGGGCGTTCGGCTTTCCGGGTGGCACCTCGGCCTTCGCCCAACCCGCAGTGGTCGGCGGGCGCGTGTTTGTCGGCACGGATATCGGCTACGTCTATTCGCTGGACGCGGCCACGGGTTGTATCTACTGGTCCTACCGCCCCGACGCCGGCGTGCGTACCGCCATGACCGTCGGACCCATCGCCACCCATGGCAAACATCGTTACGCGGTGTTCTTTGGCGATCTGAAGGCCAATGCCTATGCCATCGATGCGCAGACCGGGGCCGCGATCTGGAAAACCCACGTCGAGAAGAATTACGCCACCCGCGTCACCGCGGCGCCCGCGTTGTACCAGGGCAAGCTGTTCGTGCCGATTTCGGCCTGGGAGGGCTTTCAGGCACGCGTGCTGGATTTCCCGTGCTGCACGGCCACCGGCAGCGTGAGTGAGCTGGACGCGAACACCGGCCGCATCATCTGGAAGACGTATAGCATCGCCCAGCGGCCGCAGCGCACCCACAAGAACTCGCTGGGTGTACAGCAGTGGGCGCCGGCCGGCGTGCCGATATGGAATACACCCACGGTCGATCCCGCGCATCAAGCCGTGTACGTCGGCACCGGCGATGCATCGACCTACCCGGCCCCGCCGACCACCGATGCCATCCTCGCCCTGGACATGCGCACCGGCAAGCGGCTGTGGACCCACCAGGTCTATCCCGGAGACTCCTTCATCGTGGGATGCGCCGGGGCCGGAAAAACCGAGAATTGCCCCAAAGTGGTCGGGCCCGACTGGGACGTGCCCATGTCGCCCATGCTCAAGCGCCTGGCCGATGGTCGCACGCTGATCGTCTTCGCGACCAAGCCCGGCGATATCCTGGCCCTGGATGTGAGTCGACGCGGTGCCACCGCGTGGCATATCGATCGGCCCGCAACATCCCGCGGCGGCGGCGCCGTGTGGGGCGGGGCCATGGACGAGAGCACTGTCTATGTTCCCGGCGGCCGCCGCGGCATTGCCGCATTCGCCATCGCCGATGGCCAGCGCAAGTGGTCCGTAAGCCCCGGCGGCGCGGGTGATGAGAAGGTCGAATACACGGCCGCCGTCACCGCCATCCCCGGGGTGCTGTTCGTCGGCGCGTCCGACGGCGGCGTGTGGGCCTTGTCCAGTACCGATGGCCGAGCGCTGTGGAGCTACCAGTCCGCACATGCGTTCACGACCGTCAATGCCGTAGCCGCGCACGGCGGCTCGATTGCCTCGGCCGGTGCCACGGTCGCGGGAGGCATGCTGCTGGTGGGATCCGGATATGGCGTGATCGCCGGAACTCCCGGCAATGTGCTGCTCGCGTTCGGCGTGCAATAGATTCAAGCAATAGTTAAGGGGGCAAAGATGTCGCGATATACAAAGAGTACCGCCGGGGGCTTCATGGCGATGACAATGGCGCTGGGTCTTGCCGGCACGGCCGTCGCGGCCAGCTGCGGCAGCCTGGACGCACCGCCCACGGCGATGGTGCCGAGCACTGCCGAAGTGCTGAGTGCCGGACATCTCGGGCGCGAGATCGGCGACACCGAGCCGCTCATCCATTTCTATTCGGACCTGATCGGGCTGGAACTGCGGGGTCCGCGAACCGCGCCGCGACCGTTCTTTGTCGCCCGCGGACTGCAGGTGTTTGCGGAGCTGGGCGAGGACGATGATGTCTACAAGTCCAGCAGCCGCGTCGCGCTGCTGCCGATTCCCGGGACCGCCGCCACACCGGGCGGACCGGAAATGACCATCGAGGCCATCGAGATCAAGGGCGTCAAGTCGCGACCCTACCATCCGGCCTTGCGTGATCCCGGCGCCTCTTATCTCAAGATCATTGTCCGCGACGTCGACAAGACGCTGGCGGTGCTGAAGTCCGAGTACTACACCGTCATCTCACAGGGCGACGTGCCCGTGGACCTGAACGGCTGGCCGGGCATCACCGGCAAGGTGCGCGCGGTCATGCTGCGCGATACCGATGGCTATCCCGTGCAGCTGCTGCAGATCACTCCGGCACCCGCCTCCACCGCACCGGCGGACTCCAAAGTGCTGGGTGCGCGGGTCGCCATCGTGGTCGATGATCTCGAGGCCTCCTGCAAGTTCTACCAGGACCTCGCCGGTCCTGATCTGAAATTCTGGGTGAGCCCGAAGCTCATGGGTGATAAGGCCGATGCCGACCTCACCCATACGGCCGGTCAGTTCCGCATGGCGCAGGCCATGGTGCCCGGCTCCCCGGTCACACTCGAACTGATCGAGTACAAGGATCACAACCATGCGTTCAAGCGTGGCTTCATCCAGGACCCCGGCACGGCGCACTTCCTGTTCATGGTCAAGGACACCGATGCGATTGTGGCGCGGGTCCATGCCATCAACGCGCATACCTTGAGCAAAGCGAATGACGCGACGTTCATCTCTCCCACCGTGCGCTCCATGTTCGTGCCCGACCCGCAGGGGTTCTGGCTGGAGTTCATGGACCATGACGTGAAGAAAGATCCCACCGCCCACTAGTTAAGGAGTGGCCTCCATGTCCAACGATTCAAATGGCCGCCGCGCGATGCTGAAAATGGCGATGCTGGGCGGTGGCGCCGCATTGGCCGGGCTCATGCAGGCTACGCCGGCGGCTGAACCGTCGGCGAAGGAGCAGCAGGCGCAGGGCGCCGTCGACCGTGCCACGCGCGGCATGCCGGCACCGAAAATCCGCGACATCCGCGTCTACGGGATTGGCGGCGGCGGCGTCAACGACTCGATGGTGGTGAAGGTCGAGACCGACCAGGCCGGCCTCTACGGCTGGGGCTGTGCCACCAACACCTTTCCGGGCGGGCGCGCGAAGCTGGTGGCGGCCGCCGTGGAGCAGTATCTGAAACCGATGCTGGTGGGGCGAACCGCCGACCGGATCGAGCAGATCTGGCAGATCTGCTTCATGAGTTCCTATTACAAGAACGACACGGTTCTGAACTGTGCCATCGGCGGCGTGTGCGATGCGCTGTGGGATATCAAGGGCCGGCAGGCAGGCATGCCCGTCTACCAGCTCGTCGGCGGCAAGTGCCGGGAAGCGGCCGACATCTATCTGCACGCCAACCTCGGCGCCCAGGAGCCCGGCAAACAGCTGATCGAGTCGGCCACCAAGATGACGCAGGCCGGCTGTCGCTTCATCCTGGTTGCGATGTTCGGTCGCGACGGTGCAGTCAACAATCTTTACGGGCAGCCGAAGTTCGATGACGGCGCCATCGCCTTCGATCGTGACAAGGACATCCGCAAGATCCTCGATGCCTTCACGATGTTCCGCAAAGAGATGCCGGCAAACATCGGCCTGGGGCTTGATGCGCATTCCATTGTCGATCCAATCCGCGGTGTGCAATTCGCCAAGGACCTGGAGCAGTTCCGACTGTTCTACTGTGAGGATCTGTTCTCACCCGAGGACGCCGGTCACTACGCGATCACGCGGCAGCAATGCGCGACGCCGATGGCCATCGGTGAGCTGTGGAACAATCCGCAGGAGTGGCAGCCGCTGGTACAGGCACGGCAGATCGATTATGTCCGCCATCATGTCTCGCATGTCGGCGGCTTCACCGCCGCACGCAAGATCGCAGCCTTCTGCGAGAACTTCGAAGTGCGCTTTGCCTGGCATGGTGCACCGAATTCACCCGTGGGCCATATGTGCAATCTCACCCTCGATCTCACCCACGAGAACTTCGGTATCCACGAACACTTCGACTACCCGCCGGTCGTACAGGACATTTTCCAGGGCCGGGTGCAGATCAAGGACGGCTACGCCTGGATCAACGAGAAGCCGGGCTGGGGCATCGAGGTCGATGAAGCGCTGGCCGCCAAGCATCCGATCACAGACGAGCATCCGAACGAGTTCCGCCTGCCGGACGGGACGGTCATCAAGGGAACGGGCTAAGTGGCAGGCTGCGAACGCGGCGCTATTTGAGCAGCCCGAAGATCGCCAGGGTATTGGTTGTACCCACGAACACCTTGCCGCCGGCCACCGTTGGCGCAATGAACTTGTTGCCGGGTCCGAATTGATCACGGCCGCCGCTGGCCTCGTTGCTGTTGTAAAGCTCGTGCGCGAGGTTGGATGCATCGTAAGCGTGCAGCACGGCGGGGACGGTGTTCTCATGAGCCCAAACAATGCCATTGGTGGTGCCGCTCGCCGACACCACCGGAGAGGCCCCGGGGTAGGCGAAGGAGGCGGCGGACTGGGAAGTCGGCGCAGTGGAGAGCTTCGCATTCGTCACGCTGAACGCCTTCAGCGTCCCGCCCGAGTCGCCGTAGTAGATCGTCCCGTTGAACCACGCCGGCGAGCTGCGCACGCCATTGCTGGTAGTAGGCGGATTGCCGGGGACGACTCCATCGATCTCCTGCCAGATCATGTTCTGGGATGCGTCGAATTTCCCCATGTTGTCCCGATCGACCAGGTAGATATTGCTATCCTTACCTGCGCCGACGACCAGATGCTTGACGTTGCCGTTGCTGTCGGTCAGATCGGGTAGCAGCATTTCCCCGCCCGAGCCCAGATCGACGTCGCCGGCGGATTCGATCACCTCGTTCGACATCGCGAAATAGTCCGCAACCTTCAGGCTTGCGGTGGTGGTCGCCAACTTCAAGAAGGAGTTTCCGAAGTCCCCCATGTTGGGGAAACCGTTTGCGTCCAGTGTCGGCTCGAAGAGCCCATTGCTGGTCAGCAGATAGACATTCCCCTGCGCGTCCGCCCCTGGTCCGTCCCCGCTCATCCAGATCGACGGTCCGTTCATGTTGAAGTGGGTGCCATTGGCGACCGCAGCGCCACTGTTGGGGCCGACGTTGAGGACGGCGCTTTGTGCCAAGGTCATCTGGTCGTAAGCAATGATCCAGCCGCTGTAGGGTGCAAAGTCGCAGTGCGAGGTCCACGTGGTGTAGATCTGCCCGTTGGCGAGCAGCAGCGCGGCCCGCTCCTCGTACTGCCCCGGAGCGAATTCCGTGGTCCCGGCGCTGTTCGGCGCAGTCGCGCTGATCTCGGCCGGCCCATTGAATAATTCGGCACCGGTGGTGATATCCAAGGCGTGCAGCCGCTGGTGATAGTTTGCGGACTTGTCGATCGACATCCCGACCACATACAACGCGCCATGCGGTCCGGCGCTTCGATCGATCACGGGCGTCGACGTGATACCGATCTCAGGTGTCACCTGGGAGCAGCTGTGCGTGTCGCTGGGCGTCTCGCCATTGGCCAGTACCGATACTTGCCAGATGGGCGTCCCCGTGTCGGCGTCGATGGCGTACACCGAACCGTGCTCCGTCGCGACGAAGGCGACATTGTGGGCCACTCCGGAAATACGCAGCTGCGAGAGATACAGGGGCTGTGCGTCAACGTGGCCGTCGACCATGACGGTATGGAGAAGCCCGAAAGTCGCGGTGCTGACGTTCTGCGGTGTCAGTGTCGATTCAGCCAGGTTCAGCCCGCTGCGGGCGATATCATTCTTGAACGTGGCAACATCCCCGGGCTGCGCCGCTGCAACAGGAACTGTCATGCCGGATGACGATGAACTCCCATCGCCCCCTCCGCATGCAGCCAGTATCGCGGTCGCAGAAGCTGCAAGCGCAAGCATTACATTTCGTTTCACGCACATGGTCGATCGGCCTCTAGCTGACTGCGATTGGTATCGACGTGTAGGTACTCGCAGCTGCTTCAGCGGTTCAACCAGCGCCCTATGTTGGCACGCGCTTCACTGTAAGAGATTTCTTACTCGTTGATCAGTGCGGATTCGTTCGACATCGCGTGCCGGGCGCTTGAAATGAGCGCCGTCGTTGTTAGAGCGGGCGATAAAACTGGAGGCTGTTCTGACCAGGATCGCGAAGGTGGAATTCCCGGGTAGCCCAGGGCGTGTCTGCCGGCGCGGCCCATGGACTATGCTGGCTCGTTTCCGCACCTATGAGGCCGCTTTCCTTAAACTCTGCGTAGATCGTATCAACGTCGCTGACCATGAAGCGGTAAGCCGGGCGATCAATTGGATATGCCCACTGCTCCAAGCCGGCCCATTGGATATGTAACTCGACGCCGTCGCGCTGCACGACGGCGTACTTAGGCTCGGTCGGATGGTCCTGAAATAGCGGAATGAAGCCGAGACGATGGTAATACCTCATGGAAGCAGTTACGTCATTTGACGCGAGAACTGGATGAACGCACTGAAGCTTGGCTTTCATGGCTTATCCCGGACGAAGAGATCGTAATTTACCGCTGGAATCGGCCGTGCGAAAGGATTGATCGTAGTCCGTCCTCATCGATCGGCGAAGAAATCGCCGCTGACAGCGACCTGCTGGTCGGAGTAGCATTTCGAATATGCTTACCTGGACTCGAATTCAGTCACTCTATGAGCCGATTACCGATCGCCATGCGCGGGCCGCGCAGCTGGTGGGCCTTTCCTGCCCGCCCGCGGTGTTCACGGCCCTCTTCCACGACCGGCACGATGATCCGAATCTGGAGTCGCTCCTAGGTGGCATTGACGTCAGCCAGGTCCGATGGGAGAAGGAGGACCGTTCCGGTGTCGACCTGCGCCAGATCTGCGTGGACCGGGCGTTTCAGGAGGCCGTCGATGAGGCCTACCGCGACATGGTCGATAATGACGTCATTCACGAACGCGAAGACGTGG
>DATHOA010000140.1:0-3915 GCA_035485475.1 Steroidobacteraceae bacterium
GGCGCGAGCAGCGGATTCGCCGCCGATGCGGGCGCGATTGCCGCGCAGGTGGGCCGACCGCAGCCTGGGAATGTGGATCAGGCGCAGGCGATGCGCGAGCAGATTCCACCGGTGCTGCGCAATTTCTCCGATACCGGTGCACATGCCCGCTCGATGGTGCTCGCGTTGCTGCTGAGTCGTGATCCGGCCATCCGTGACGCACAGGCACAGCGGGTGGCGCGCGAGTATGGCAATGCGGAACTGCAGGTGGTGAACACCGCCATCGCCGCGGCCGGCACCGTTGCGCCGATGCTGCGACTGCCGGCGCTGCTGCAATTGTTTCCGACCCTGCGACGCCTGCCGCTCGGGGAACGTCAGCGCCTCAACGCCCTGGTGCTGGATCTGATCCACATCGATGCCAACATTGATGTGTTCGAGTTCTGTCTGGCGAAGCTGCTGGAGTCGATGTTGAATGATGCGGCGGGTAACGCAGCGCCGTATGGCAAGCTGACGCTGGAAAATTGCGCCGCTTCCGTGCACGTGCTGTTCGCGACGCTGGCGCGTTGCGGGAGCGATGACGAACAGGAAATTGGTGCCGCCTATGTGGCCGGCATCAGTGGCGTGCTGAAGAGCTATCCGCCGTACCGTACCTATGATGATTGGGCGCAGCGCACCAGCGCGGCATTGAGTGAACTGGATCAGCTGCAGCCGCCGGCCAAGCAGCAGCTGATCGCGGGCCTGGTGCGCACCGTAGCCAACGACGGCCGGCTCAAGGTCGAAGAATCCGAACTGCTGCGCACGACCTGCGCGCTACTGCATTGTCCGATGCCGATCCTGCATTAGCGCTTGGCATCGAGCGCCAGGAAGCCGCTGATTTCCCGCCCGAAGCGCTTGATGTCGATCAGAAAGGAGTCGTGCCCCTCGATGCAATCGAGCGGCGCGTAGTGCGTATCGGTGCCGGCCGCGGTGAAGGCCTTGGCCAGGGACGCCTGTTCGGCAATGGAAAACAGCATGTCGGACTCGACACCGATGATCAGCGCGCGCTCCACGCCCGAACGCTTCAACACTGCCGGAATGCTCGCGCCATGGACGCTCAGGTCGAAGCGATCCATGGCCCGCGACAGGTACAGGTAGCAGTTCGGATCAAACGCGCGGACGAAGCGGCGCGCATGCAGCTCCAGGTAGCTTTGCACCGCGAATTCGGGGCCGAACGGGCCGCCGTCCTGCATATCCGGCGTTGCCGCAGTGCGCCCGAAGCGTTCGACCCATTCGGCGGCCGAGCGGTAGGTCATCATCCCCAGCTTGCGCGCGATGCGCATGCCGGTTTCCGGCGGGTGCTCGGCGGTGTACTGCCCGGCCTTGAAATCCGGATCGCGCAGGATGGCCTCGCGTTGGATCGAACGCAGCGCGATCGCGAACGGGGTGGCCGCGGCGGTGCCGGAAATGCTGATCAGATTGCGGGCCGCTCCGGGAAACAGGGCAGCGTAGGCCAGGACCACCATGCCGCCCAACGAAGGGCCGACGACCGTATGCGCCCGCTCAATCCCCAATGACTTCAGCGTGTCGTGGCCACCGCGGGCGATGTCCTCGACGGCGAGCTCCGGGAAGGTGATGCGGTAGGGCGCCCCGGTGGCCGGGTTAACCGACAGCGGGCTCGTGGAGCCGAAGGCACTGCCCAGTGAGTTCACGCACACGACGAACAGCTCATTGGTATCGAGTGCCAGGCCCGGTCCGATGATGCCTTCCCACCAGCCCGGGGCGGGGTTGTCGGCCGAGGAGCGCGCATGTGCCGGGGGCGACAGTCCCGTGAACAGCAGCACGGCATTGTCTCGCTGGGGATTCAATTCCCCCCATGTCTCGTAGGCAATGCGTGCTCCGTGCAACAGTCCCCCGCGCCACATCGGAAAGGGGTCAGGCAGCACCGCGAACCGGCGCGCATCAAATTCCGTACTGGTATCCCCGCCGGAGGAGTCCGCAGGCCGCGAGAGTTCAGGGCTCGGAGTCGCCACCGTCACTGATTCCTTCAAACAAAGGCGTGGAGAGATAACGCTCGCCGGTGTCCGGCAGCATCGCGAGAATGACTGTGCCCTCGGGCGCTTCGGCGGCAATCTTGAGCGCCGCCGCAACGGTTGCGCCGGAAGAGATGCCACAGAAAATGCCCTCGCGGCTGGCGAGCGCACGCGCCTGGGCCATGGCGTCCGCGTCCGACACGGTGACGATGCGATGCGCCACCTCGCGGTTCAACACGGCGGGCAGGAAGTCCGGGGTCCAACCCTGGATCTTGTGCGGGGTGAAGGGCTTGCCGGCCAGCAACGAGGCATTCTCGGGCTCGGCGGCGATGATCTGGGTTTGCGGCCGCGCCACGCGCAGCACTTCCCCGACGCCGGTGAGGGTGCCGCCCGTGCCCCAGCCACTGACGAAGTAGTCCAGGCGCTTGCCCGCAAAATCGGCCAGGATCTCCGGCGCGGTGGTGTTGCGGTGATAGGCCGGGTTCGCCGGGTTGTCGAACTGGCGCGCCAGGAACCAGCCATGGGTTTCGGCCAGCGCCTGCGCCTTCTTGACCATCCCCTGGCCGCGTTCCGCGGCCGGCGTGAGAATGACCTTTGCGCCGAGCATGCGCATGATGCGCCGACGTTCGACGGAGAATGATTCCACCATGACGGCAACGAAGGGATAGCCCTTGGCCGCACATACCATGGCCAATGCGATGCCGGTGTTGCCCGAGGTGGCTTCGATCACCGTCTGGCCGGGCTTGAGCGTGCCGCGCGCCTCGCCGTCCTCGATCAGCGCGATGGCGAGGCGATCCTTGACCGAGGAGAGAGGATTGAAGAACTCGCACTTCGCGTACAGGGTGACGGTGGCGGGTGCGAGGCGCTGGATGCGCACGATCGGCGTGCGGCCGATGGTCCCCAGAATGCTGTCGTAGATCATGCGGATACCTCGGTTGAGCTAGTATTCCGGTGCCTGGCCCTTGCGGGGTCGCAATAGTGCCACGCCCCGAGCGGTGCCGGCTAAGAACCGATTTCTTTGTGCTAAGACTTCAAAAATTGCTGGCCGGCGCCGGCCACGGATCGCGCCGCGCCATCGAGGAGTGGATCCGTGCCGGCCGGGTCACCGTCAACGGTAAGCTGGCGCAGCTGGGTGATCGCGCCGCGCCCGGCGCCGATATCCGTCTGGACGGCAAAGCGCTGGATACGGGGGTGTCCGCGGCAACCCATGCCGTCCTTCTCTATAACAAGCCATTGGGCGAAGTCACCACCCGCAGCGATCCGGAAGGGCGTCCGACAGTGTTCGATCGCCTGCCCGTGCCGCCCCAGGGCCGCTGGATCGGCGTCGGACGCCTGGATTTCATGACCTCGGGTCTGCTGCTGTTCACCACCGATGGGGAGCTTGCGCATAGCCTGATGCACCCTTCGGCGCAAGTCGATCGCGAATACCTGGTGCGCTCGCGGGACATCCTCAGCGCCGGGCAAATCGGCCTGCTGCAGTCCGGTGTGAGGCTCGAGGATGGCGCGGCGCGTTTCGACAGCGTCACCCAGACACGCATCGAGGGCACGCATGCCTGGTATCGCGTGGTGCTGCGCGAAGGCCGCAATCGTGAAGTACGACGTCTGTGGCAGGCCGCGGGCAGTGAAGTCAGCCGCCTGCTGCGCATCCGCTACGGCCCGGTGCAATTGCCGCGCGAACTGGCGGCCGGCAGCTGGCAGCTGCTGCCGCCGGCCATTCATGCGCAGTTGCTGCTCGCTGCTGCCAGGGCGACCAAGATGGGCGCTGCGGGCTCGGGCGCTGCGGCCAGCATTGCTGCCGGAGCGCCTCCCGCCAGCTTCGCACCCGCTGCCGATGAACCGGCCGTGTGGCAGGCCGCGCGTGCCCGGCGCCGGGTGGCCCCGGCGCGGCCCGCGGCGCGGCGCGGGCCGGAGCCGGACAAGTCCTGAG
>DATHOA010000141.1:0-4080 GCA_035485475.1 Steroidobacteraceae bacterium
CGGACTTGGCATTTCTGCAACCACCTCGCTGGCGGGTTTATCGCGCCGCAGCCCCTTGAAAGAGGCTTGTCGGATCATGCCGCTGGCGGTCCAGCCGGCAAATTCAATCTCCGCCACCAGTGTCGGCTTCAGCCAGCGCACACCCTTCTCGCGTGTCGGTGCATTCCTGCCGCCGAATGGGCTGGCCTCCCGGGTGAACTTCTTCAGCGTCGGCAACAATTTGGATGCCACGGCGGCACCGTAGCCGGTGCCAATCCGCCCCACGTACACCAAATGCCCATCGCGATTGACGCCCGCAAGCAGGGAGCGCAGTTCACCCGCCTCAGTAGTCCACCCGCCCAGTACCACCTCATGACCGGCGCGGCACTTGGCCTTGGTCCAGCTGCCGGAACGCCCCGAGGTGTACGGCGCATCCAGGCGTTTTGACACGATCCCTTCGAGATGCATCTTGCAGGCTGAAAGCAGCACGGTATCGGCGGTAGACTCAAAGTGCGCCACGTACCGCATGGACTCGCCCAGGTCCGCCGCCTCGAGCAGGTCATGAAGCCGCTGCTTGCGCTGCGCCAGGGGGAGTGGGCGCAGGTCCTCTTTCGCCGTCGCCAACAGGTCAAAGGCGAAGAACACCAGGTTCTGCGACTGGTTCTCCGATAAGGCTGCCTGCAGGGCGGCGAAGCTTGGTATCTGCTGCTGATCGAGTGCGCAGATCTCGCCATCGATGATGCAGTCGGGAAGACTGTGCGCGAGCTTCGCGATAGTCGCAAAGTCCCGGGTCCAGTCAAGGCCGCGGCGGGTGCGGATGCGTGCCTCGCCCCCCTGTACCCGCAGTTGGGCCCGGTAGCCGTCGAACTTCACTTCGTGGGCCCATCCAGGCGTGGCGGGAGGGCGGTCCACCAGTTTGCACAGCTGCGGAATGATGAAGGTCGGCAGGGTTTTCTGCCGCACCGCATGGGCCGTGACGTGCTCAGCGGCCAGCATGAACGGCGTCGGTGATTTACCCTTTCCTGCGGCGATTTGCGCCATCGATCGCCCGGAGGCCACGGATCGGTCCAGATCGAGCAGTGCCTGCGACTCGCCGGGACGGGCTGATGGGTCGCGATGTTTTATCAGAAGCCAGTTGGTCCGCTTGCCGCCGAATCGGTTGCCCTTCATCCGCACCAATACCCAATCGCCCCGTAGTCGCTTGCCCTCCAGCGTGAACTTAAGGTCACCACTCCTCAGGCCTGCTTCGGCACTCTTACCGCCGGTGGGGAACCAATACCCGCGATCCCACAGCTGAACGGTACCGCCCCCATACTGGCCTTTCGGGATCGTGCCCTCGAAGTTACCGTAATCCAGCGGATGATCCTCGACCTCGACCGCGAGGCGCTTATCAGCAGGATCGAGGGACGGACCCTTGGTCACCGCCCATGACTTGAAGACCCCGTCCAATTCGAGTCGTAAGTCGTAATGCAGGCGGCTTGCCGCATGTTTTTGGATCACAAAGCGCAGCCGACCTGACGGCGCTACGGCCCCTGCGCCGCTCGGCTCAGCGGTCTGCGTGAAATCGCGCTTCTTGTGATAGCGAGCGAGTGGTTCCTTGATCAGCGCCACTGCCATCTAACTGCTCCGATCATGCGCGCGCTCGCGGCCGGCGCCGAGGAGCGTACGCGCAGCCTGCACGACATGCTCGACCGAGATTCCCAGATTCTTCAGGGCAATGGCGCCGGGCGCGGAGGCTCCAAACCGATCCAAACCGATGGCAATACCGTCGCGCCCAATATACTTGTACCAGCCCAGCGTCGCGCCCGCCTCCACCGATATCGTCGGCGTCCCGTCGGGAAACAGGGCATTCCGGTAGCTTGGCTCCTGCTCTTCAAACAGTCTGAAACTGGGCATCGAAATGACGGTGGCCTGAATGTTCTGCTCCTGCAATTGCTTCGCGGCCTCGAGGATCAGGTGTACTTCGGCACCGGTGGCCGCCAACACAACATCCCGGCCCTCAACCAATTTGTAGGCGCCACGCGGCACTCCCTCGAATACCTTGTATTTGATCCGATCCAGCACGGGGAGGTCCTGACGACTCAGTGCCATGAAGCTGGCCGCTTTGCGCTGCAGCGCTACCTGCCAGCATGCGGATGTTTCATTCGCGTCTGCCGGTCGAAAGTCCGTCAGTTGCGGAATGCTGCGCAGCGCCATGAGATGTTCAATGGGCTGGTGGGTCGGACCATCTTCCCCTAGCGCGACCGAATCGTGCGTAAAGAGGTACAAGGCATGGCAACTCTGCATGGCTCCCAGGCGAATCGCCGGGCGGCAATAGTCGGAAAAAGTGAAGAATGTCGATCCAAATGGAATGAGGCCACCATGCGCCGCCATGCCATTCACAATGGCGATCATCGCGAACTCGCGCACGCCAAAGAAAATATTGCGGCCCGCGGGTTGAACGTGAAAGCTGGGGGAATCCTTGAAAATGGTCTTCGTGGAGGTCGTCAGGTCAGCCGCGCCGCCGAACAGCTCCGGGAGAACTTCCGCGAGGTCGTTGATCAGCTGACCACCTGCCGCGCGGGTCGACAGCGCCTTGGCCGGGCTGAACGTGGGCATGGCGCTGCGCCAACCCTCGGGCAACCGTCCGGCGCTGGTGCGCTCGAATTGCTCGGCATGGTTGGGATGCAGGCGCTTGTAGCTCTCGTACTGGGACTGCCATTCATCCTGCGCGCGTCGCCCTTTATCGATTGCCTGCGCCCAATGACGCCTGGCCGCCTCGGTTATCAGGAACGAAGGTTCCTCGGGAAAGCCCAGGTGACGTTTTGTTTCCCGCGTGGCCTCGGGACCCAAAGGCTCCCCATGCGCCGCATTCGTGCCGGCCTTGGGCGAGCCGTAGCCAATGACCGTTTGCACACAAATCAGCGAGGGCCGCGTCGTTTCGGCGCGCGCCACTGCCAGCGCGGTCCGCAAAGCCGCCAAATCATTGCCATCGCCGACGCTTTGCACATGCCAGTGGTAGCTGCGAAAGCGCGCCGGCACATCCTCCGTGAAACTCAGACTGGTCGGTCCATCCAGCGAGACCGAATTGCTGTCATAGAAGACGATCAATTTACCCAGGCCCAGGGTTCCTGCCAGCGACGCCGCCTCGTGCGAAATTCCCTCCATGAGATCGCCATCGCCGCACAGGACAAAGGTGTAATGGTTGACGGGAAAGCGCTCCCCGCGAACGTTATAGGCGGCGCCAAGATGCGCCTCGGCAATGGCCAGCCCTACAGCCTGCGCAAAACCTTGTCCCAAGGGGCCGGTCGTTACCTCCACCCCCGGTGTCTCGCCGTACTCGGGGTGCCCCGGCGTATGCGAGCCCCACTGCCGAAACCGCTGCAGCTGCGTGAGCGGCAGATCGTAGCCGGTCAAATGCAGGACGGCGTAGAGCAACGCGGATGCATGTCCGTTGGAGAGCACGAAGCGATCGCGATCTGACCACAGCGGATCGAGCGGATTGAACCTCATTGCCTCGTGAAAGAGCAGGTACGCGATCGGTGCGCAGCCGAGCGGCGCTCCGGGATGCCCGCTCCTGGCTTTCTCGACCTGGTCGACTGCCAGGAACCGCAGGGTATTGATCGCCAGCTGTTCCTGCGCTTGGGGATCCCGCCCCGAGCGATAACGCGCCTCAAAGGCTTGCGCCGAGAGTTCCGGCTCACTCATAAAATGAATGCCTCGTTGGGATATCCGCCGCCCCGCCGCCGGTCACGCTCCGGCTCGGCCGGAAGCCACCAAGCTGGAATTATTCGGGGCGGGTAGGACGATTCATGTCAGGCGGGAGCCGCGTTTCCTGTGAGACTTTTGCACCTGTCTCGCCCCGCCGGGCTCTCGAACCGGCCGCGGGCCCGCACGGCGCTTCGGAACTTTGCCAATGCGAGGGTCGCGGGCAAGAATGAGGCCGCACGCTCGCAGTGCCGTCTCCTCGAAGCGGGGTGCGTCGACGGGAAGAACCTGCCAGTGCGTTACTTTGCGTCCGAGCAATTGAATCGATCGCATCCGCGGAAACTCGCGTCGCAGACTTTCATGATGCTCCGCCGTCGTAGCGAGCCACACACCATTGTCCTCGGGTGAGTCGCC
>DATHOA010000142.1:0-27575 GCA_035485475.1 Steroidobacteraceae bacterium
CTGTACCTGCTGTACCAGGTCGACACCCAAAGCGCGATTGCGCAGTTGCTGGACAGCTATGCCCAGGACCTGCGACGGGCCCTTGCCCAGGCCAATCTGCCGTTCAGCGAAGTGGCCATCGTGCCCTCGGCCGGCGGTGCCGCGGACAGCCTGCGCGTGACACTTCCGGCGGGCACAAATCTGGATGCGGTGGAGGTTGTCGCCAAGAAGGCGCTGCCGGACCTGCCGTTCACGACGCTGACGCTGCCCAGTGGGCCGGCGTTGCAGGGAACCCTCACGCCCAATCAGATCCGCGACCGGCAGGACTATGCGATCCAGCAGAACCTCGTCACCCTGCGTAATCGCGTCAACGAACTGGGAGTTTCCGAACCCATCGTGCAGCGCCAGGGCCTCGATCGGATCAATGTGCAGCTGCCGGGTGTGCGCAACTCCGCCGAGGCCAAGGACATCCTGAGCAAGGTCGCGACCCTGGAGTTTCGCCTCAACGCCGCCAACGGCGACCCGTACGATGTCGCGCAGCACGGCAATGCGCCGGTGGGCACCAAGCTGTACTACACCAACAAGGGCCAGCCACTGCTGCTCAAGCGCGAGATCATCGCGACCGGTGATGAACTCACCAGTGCCACGGCCGCGACCGACCAGGACGGCCCCATCGTGAACATCAAGCTGGATTCGCGGGCCGGCGATCGCATGCTGGCCGTCACGCGCGCGAATGTCGGCCACCCCATGGCTGTGGTGTATATCGAGAAGCGCAGTGAGGTCAGTGAAGTCGGCGGCAAGAAAGTCACCCGCTACATCACCGACGAGAAGGTCATCAACGATTCGCGAATCGACAGCGTCTTCGGCAATGCCTTCAGGATCATGGGCATGACAGCTGGCCAGTCGCGCGAGCTGTCATTGTTGCTGCGCTCCGGATCGCTGCCGGTGCCGATCTATCCGATCGATGAACGCACGATTGGGCCGAGCCTCGGCAAGATGAACATCGAACGCGGCCGGGACGCCCTGTTGATCGGCACGGGCGGCGTCTTCGGGTTCATGGCCATCTACTACCGAGTGTTTGGCCTGGTGGCGGACGCCGTCCTTCTGGCGAATGTAGTGCTGCTGACCGCGTTGTATTCGTTGTTCAACGGGGTACTGACGCTGCCCGGTATTGCCGGCATGATATTGACCGTGGGCGTCGCAGTCGACGCGAACGTGCTGATCTACGAACGTATCCGTGAGGAGCTGCGCAGCGGCGTGGCGCCGCAGGCAGCGATCCGTGCGGGCTTCGACAAGGCGTTCTCGGCCATCGCGGATTCCAACGTCACGACCATCATCGCCGGCCTGGTGTTGTGGGTATTCGGTACAGGTCCGGTGAAGGGCTTCGCCGTGGTGCTGGTGCTGGGTATTGCCACTTCGATGTTCACCTCGTTGATGGGCAGCCGCGCCCTGATCACACTGATCTATGGCGGCCGGCGCAAACCCAGCCGCCTTCCCATCTGAGAGCCGCGGTTTGGCTGCCTCGCCAACCTTGATATGCTGGCCGGCATGGATCCGCTCAATCGGTGGTGGGCACCATGACCAACATCATGGTGCGGACAGCGTCAGTGATGGACGCAGAGGCGATTGCGCGCATCTACAACTACTACATTCACAACACCGTCATTACATTTGAGGAAGAATCTGTATCGGCACAGGTGATGGCAACCCGGGTGGCAGAGGTTCAAGGCCTGTCCTTGCCGTGGCTGGTTGCAGAAATCGACAACGCCCTGGTGGGCTACGCCTATGCGACCAAATGGAAGCTCCGCAGCGCATACCGATACTCCGTGGAAACCACTATCTATCTTGAACACGGTGGCGAAGGTCGCGGCATCGGAACGATTCTCTATTCTGAGCTGCTGTCCACCCTTCGCGAGATCGGCATTCATGTCGCCATTGGAGGCGCGGCCCTGCCGAACGAGGCGAGCGCGGCACTTCATGAGAAACTGGGCTTCGAAAATGTCGCTACATTTCGCCAGGTTGGCTTCAAGCACGGCAAATGGGTTGATGTCGCGTACTGGCAACTTGTGCTATGACGTCGATGGCGACAGTACGCAGCAACATCAGCGATCGCACCGGGGAGTGAACGACGATGCATCTATGGCAGGCATGGATCGGTTTGCTGCAGGACGTATTGCACCTCATGGCCATCAATTGGGGACTGGGCACCGGCCTTGCGGTCATTGTCCTGACCACGGGGGTCCGCGTATCACTGATTCCACTTACGTGGTCGCTCGCCTACCGGGCTGCTGTGCGCCAGGCGAAGTTGGCGAAACTTGCACCGGCACTGAAGTTGATTCGCGAGCAACATGCGGCTGACCGGCATGCGCAGATGCACAAGACCATGGAATTGCATCGACAACACGGCCTGAGCGTGGCTGATGGCAAGGGCCTGCTGGGCGCATTGCTGCAGATGCCGGTGATCTACGGTCTGTACAAGGCTCTGAGCAGCGGGGTCGGTACGACGGCGTTTCTATGGATCCGCAATCTCGGGCGCCCCGACAGGGTGCTTGCGCTCCTCGCCGCGGTTTCCACGGCGGCAGCGATGGCCACGGCACCCCATATGTCTGAACAGGCGCGACTCATTATCGTCCTTTTGCCTGCGGTTCTGTGTTTCGTTGCGGCGCTTCACTTTTCATCGGGAATAGCGCTGTACTGGATCACAACAAATCTGTTCAGCACCGTTCAGACTCTCGTACTGCGCCACACCATGAGGCGCGCTGGCATAGCCTGACCAAGGGCGATAAGTGGTCTTCAGGTAAATGAGTGAGATCGACACATCCGACCAATCGCCGTGCGTGCGAGATTGCTGCCTGGGCGATGACCTGACCTGCCTTGGCTGCTTCCGAACCTTGGATGAGATCAAGGAGTGGGGGCTGGCGGACTCGCCACGGCGACGTGTGATTCTGCAAAATGCCAGGCAGCGCAGAGAGGATCACCAGGTGTCAGCCGCAGGGACAGCAGGTTAGGGCGGCGTCGAATTGGCCTCGATACGCGCCACCGGCGCGTGGGGTTTGGCGAACGAAGCATGGGACAACAACCGATCTCGCAGCTTCAAGCCCGGCCTCTCAACAAGATAATGAAGTAGCGCAGCGCCTGACAACGATGCCGCGGTGTAGGCGCAGAATGCGAGCAGCCCGTTCCGACTGAGGACCTCGCCATAGAGAGCCTGGGTAATGTGATATATGGGCTTGTGTACGAGATACAGGCTGTACGAGACCGCAGCCACCCAGGCGGCGCCGGGCACGGCATGGCGACCCAGCCAGCCGGTTCTGTGTGCGCCCGCGAAGACCAGCAGGCCTAGGCCCATCGAAAGTATCGGCCAGCCAATTGAATTGGCAAGAAGACCGGTGCGATCCCAAAACAGCCAGACAGCGAAGGCCACGATTAGGATTCCGGCAATCAACGCTCGGTTCGCATACGCGCCCAATTCCTGCCACGCCCTGGGACGGGATTCTTTCATTACGGCCAGCGCCACTCCGGCAAGCAGACCGTCCAGTCGATTCCAGGTGGGGAAGTAGATGTCTTCGATGAACCAATTGCGTTCCGGTGCAGCGTTGTGGTCGTACAGCCAGATTGCCGTGCGCGCCGCGATGCCGAGTAGCACTAGCGTAAGGAGCAGACTTACGAAGGCACGTGCGGATAACCGACGGGTCATACCGCAGGCAAGCAGCGGAAAGCAGATATAGAAGTGTTCTTCGACGCACAGCGACCAGGCGTGAGAGAAGGCCTGGTTGTGTACGTAGTTAATCGACAAATTTACGACAAAGGTCGCGAACTTCCACCACGGCTCCAGTCCGGGTGCTTCGCGGAACCAGGGGAAGGCAACGTACAGCGCCAGCACTACCCAGAACGCCGGCAAGATCCGGAACGCACGGCGAATATAGAAGGCTCGAAGTGAAAACTGCTGTCCGTGAATGAGTGGATACAAGACCTGCGACCCGATCAGGAATCCGCTCAGTACAAAGAACAGATCCACGCCCATCCACCCCGAGCGGGACAACCATGCAAAGTGCTCATTGAAGCCGCCAACCAGGAAAGAGTGGAAGCACATCACCCAGCCGATGGCTATGGCGCGCAGCAGATCAAGGCCAGGCAGATGCTTGGACAATGGTCGGTCGGAGATTGCGGCCATTGTGCTGGTATGCATCTAGATCGCGATTTGCCGCCCGATTTCCACCACGGCGTTGGCGGGAAGCCGCAGGATGTCACTGACGTGGGCGGCATTGCTCACCATGGCTGCGTAGAACGCCTCTTCCCAAAGCGCCAACCCTTTGCCATCGTCGCGTCGCACGATTGTTTCGTGACCGACGTAGTAGGTGACGTCCTGAAGATTCAGATTGCAACCGAATGCGCGCGTCTGTTCCAGCAGCGCGGGAATGTCGGGCCGCTCCATGAAGCCGTAGCGCGCCGTCGCGCGCCAGAAATCAGCATCGAGGTTTGTGACTTGAAGGCGTTCGCTCGCGGCGATCCAGGGCACGCACTCCGTCACCACGGACAACACCAGCAGTGAGCGGTGCAGGGAACGGTTATGCTTCACGTGCCATGTCATTACCGGTGGAATATCGCGGCCGGTTCGGGTCAGGAATACGGCACTTCCCGGGACCCGGGGAATCTGCTTGATCGTTAATTGTTCGAGGAACTCCCGAACGGGCACCAGCTTTTCGCTAACCACCGCCGCGACCGCGGCGGTGCCGCGGTGCCAGACGACCATGACTGTGAACACGGCCGTGGCCAGTAGCAGCGGCACGTACCCACCGTCGAGGACCTTCATGGCGTTCGCGCCAAAAAAGCCGGCGTCGACGCACACCAGGACCAGGGCCAGGGCGCCGCTTCGCAGCAAGCTCCAGCCCCAGATGTCGCGCATGGCCATGAAGAGTAGAAAGGAAGTCATCAGCATGGTGAGCGACACCGCAATGCCATAGGCGGCCGCGAGGTTGTCCGACTTGCCGAAGAAAAGCGTGAGGCCGATCGTGGCCGCCGCGAGTATCCAATTCACCGCGCCGACATAGATCTGGCCGTAACCTGCGGCCGAGGTCTGCTTGATCGAGAGCCGCGGCATCCAGCCAAGCAGGATCGCCTGGCGGGTCATGGAGAAGGCGCCGGTAATGATAGACTGACTTGCGATAATCGTCGCGACGGTCGAGAGCACGATCAACGGCACGAGCAGCGGTGACGGGCACAGTCGGAAGAAGATGTTGTCGGTTATCGGTGCACCGCCAAGAACGATGGCCGCCTGTCCCGCGTAATTGAGCACCAGGGTTGGGAAGACGACCACCGACCAGCTGAGCCGGATGGGGCGCGAACCGAAGTGGCCCATATCTGCATAGAGTGCCTCCGCACCGGTGACGCACAGGAATACGCCGCCGAGCACCAGGAATCCCTGGAAGCCATGGCTGAACAGGTAGTGCAGGCCCAGGAGCGGGTTGAGGCTGCTCAGAACGACCGGGTTTCGTGCTATTCCCCAAACTCCGAGCACCCCGATGGTCAAGAACCACAGGGCCATAATCGGCCCGAAGGCGCGCCCGATCCGGGCGGTACCCAGCGGTTGTATTGTGAACAGCAGCAGCAGGACGACGACCGCTGCGGGCAGTACGTAGGTATGCAGCGCTGGAATGGCAATGTTGAGACCTTCGAGCGCCGAGAGTACGGAGATTGCCGGCGTTATGGCGCCATCGCCGTAGATGAGCGCGGCGCCGAACAGCCCGAGAACGACGATGAGCGGGCGCTTGTGTTTCTTGATCGCCAGCAGCGCCATGAGCGCAAGGATTCCGCCTTCCCCGTCGTTGTCCATGCTCATCGCGATGGCGACATATTTGACCGTCGTAATGACAATCAGTGTCCAGACGATGAGTGAGAGGGTGCCGAGAATGACCTCGGGGTTCGGCCCGGCGCCCGTGAGCATCAGCACCGTCTTGAACGTATAGAGCGGACTCGTCCCGATGTCGCCGAAGACGACGCCCAGTGCCGCAAGCGCAAGTGCGGGAGGACCCGGACGGTCAGCGCGTTGCGGTACGGCACGATTTGGCGTCGTGGACATTAAGGCCCAGTGTAGGGAATTCCGCCGCAGCCTGCTAAAAGGAAGTGAAGAATACGGCCGGCTGGGTAGAATGCGCCGCATGTCCGCAGACTTAAGTGCCCTGTTCACCCCGCTGCACATCAGGAACCTGACGCTGCGCAATCGCTTCGTGATGCCGGGCATGCAGCGCGGCTTCATGAATGACGGGGCGCCGGCCCCAAGGATGGTGGACTACATGCGTCGCTGCGCGGCCGGTGGCGTGGGACTCATCATTAGCGAATCCACCTCGCCCGATCATCCTTCGGCTTACTGGCAGCCGGTGATGGGCCGGATGGAGACGCAGACGCTCGGCGCCTGGAGGCAGGTGATCGCGGCGGTGCGCGGCGAGGGCGCGGGCTTCCTGATGCAGCTGTGGCATCCGGGCGCGATGCGCAAGGTCGCCGCCGGACACCCGCTGGCAGCCTCGCCGACGCTCAGTCCGTCCGGTCTGATCCAAGCCGGTCGCCCGAATGGCGTTGCCATGACGCGCCGGGATCTCGAAGAGTTGCAACAGGCCTATGTACGGGCCGCCGAACACGCACAAGGTCTCGGCGCGGACGGGGTGGAAGTGCATGCCGCGCATGGCTACCTCATGGACCAGTTCCTGTGGGCGCAGACGAACCAGCGCGAGGACGAATACGGCGGCCCGACGCTGGCGCAACGCGCGCGCTATCCGGCGCAGATCGTGGCGGCGATTCGCAAAGCCACAGGCAACGATTTCACTATTTCGTTTCGCTTCTCGCAGTTCAAGGAGGTCGACTACGGTGCCGTGGTGGCTCCGGGACCGGAGGAACTGCGCGACATGCTCGCGCTGCTGCGCGCTGCGGGCGTGGATCTGTTCAACGTATCCTCACGCCGTTTCCACAAGGCCGAGTGGCCTGACGGGTCGCAGCCGGAGCTCACGATATCGGGTTGGGTGAAATCGTTGACGGATGCGCCCGTCATGACCTGCGGCAGCGTCGGCCTGGACGTGGAGATGTTCGCGAACCTGTTCGACAACGAGGAGCCCGCGGAGCTGTCCGTCGAGCGCGACCTGGCGCTCCTGGCGCAGCGCGTGCGCGCCGGTACGCTGGATCTCGTGGGAGTCGGCCGCATGCACATCGCGAACAACGATTTCGTGAACAAGGTACGCACCGGTCGCTACAGTGAGTTGGCGCTGTTCAACAAGACGGTTCACCTTGCGGAGGCGATGGCGGCCCTGGAGCCCGGCTTCGTCGAAGAGAGCCACGGCAGGTCCGCAGGCGAATAGCGTGGTGGCGAAGGCTTCAGGCTTGGCAGCTGCGCCGTCAGCGGCGAATTCCTGAGCGATCGATGAGAATGGACTTGCGATCAATGGCTTCAGCGCGGTAAGCAGGAGTTACCCACAGGGTTATCCACCGATTCAGGGGATAACTAGCCGGGCGAAAAATCAGGTCGGGGGGTCGCCGGTATCGCCACCGGTTTTGTCGCGCTCTTCCTTAACCTGATCGGGGATTCGTTGCGGGTGATTCGCCACCAGCCCCATGCCAAACGTCAGTAACAGGGCGCTCGCCGCAAAGTTGGCCGCAGCACCCCCACGCCGGGCCCAACGAATTGCGCCAAGCGCTCCCGCAAGTAAGGCCAGGGCCGCGATGGCCACGATCGCGCCGCGTAATGGGTGATTCATGCCACCGTTTCCCACCGAGTTGACGCCAAGGCATGAGGGCGCGTTCAGGGCAATTCAATGGCCGCAGTCGCGAATCGTGACCCCTGCGCCGGCCAGCAGGAACGCCGCGTGACTGTGTTCCTCGCTGAAGATGGCCACCAGGACGTCGACGACCCCGACTTCTCGCTCGCCGCTGTTCTTCACGTGGAACACGGCGCGCTGCAGCACGCGTTGGAAGCCGGGTAGCGGCTGTACGAAGTGTTCCTCACCGGGTACCGGTACCCGCAGCAAAGTGTTGGCCGCCACATGCTGCCGGACGTCGGCGCCGAGCTGATCGAGGTCTGCACCGCAGCCCGCGAGCACCTCGCGCACCCTTGGGACCTCGAGAATCGCGAGCAGCAGATGCTCGACAGTCAGGAATTCATGGTGCGCGCTACGCGCCTGATGAAAAGCCTGATTGAGGCAAGACTCGCACTCTTTCGATAACACTCGCTGGGCCCTCATCCGCGCTCGGCCGCGCACGGTATGTCCGGTATCGGGCAGTCTACGTCGGTCCGGGTCCGGTGGCACCTGGCCGGCTGCTGCCCTACCCCCACTTTGGACCGCGGCGCCGCAATTCAGACCGCAACTTTATCCTCTGAGCTGTGTATTGAAGTCTGTGGCCGCGACCTGGCGGCTATCCGGAACCCAAAACGAGAGGACTGCCAAGTTGCCGCCCGCCGCAACGCGGGTGTATAGATGAATGCCATCGTGAAATATCTACCCCTCATCTGGTCCGGTATCTGGCGCAAGCCCGGGCGCACGGCGTTGATCCTCCTGCAGGTCGCGGTGGCCTTCGCGCTGTTCGGTGTCATGCAGGGAATGAAGTCGGGCGTGGAACGGTCCGTTGCCAACACCCGCGCGGATGTACTGTTCGTCGGGCCGGCCGAATCCGGCGGTGCGCCGCTGCCGATCTCCTACCTCGACCGCATCCAGTCGATCCCGGGCATGAAGGCCGTGTCCTTTGCCGACGGATTCCTCGGGACCTATCAGCGGCCGACGCAGTTCGTATTCGTGCTGGAACTCCCACCGACCGACCTGTGGCTGACGCTCGTGCCGGAGATCTTCCAGGTACTGCCCAAGGACCTCGAGGCTCTGAAGAACACCCGCAACGGTGTGCTGATCACCGCGGATATAGGCAAGAAATACGGCTGGCATATCGGGGATCGGATTCCGCTTACCTCGAATACTCTGCAGAGCAACGGATCGGGAACCTGGACCTTCCAGATCGTGGGCATGGTGACGGATCATGAGATCGGCGAGGGCGGCTTCATTGTGGGGAACTACAACTACCTGAATGAGGCGCGCGCGCTCAACAAGGATACGGTGCGCAACTTCTACGCGGTGATCTCGGACCCGAAGCGCGCGGCGGAAATGTCCGACACCGTCGATCGGGTGTTCGCCAACTCGTCGAACGAGACCAAGACGGCCTCGTTCCGCGAGGGTGCGCAGCAGCAAATGCGCTCGATCGGCGATCTGAACTTTCTGATACGCGCGGTCATGGGCACGGTGCTCGTGGCGCTTCTATTCTCCATCACCACGATCATGATGCAGACGATTCGCGAGCGCACTCCGGAGCTGGCGGTGCTGAAGACTCTGGGGTTCAGTGACCGCACCGTTTTTCTCATGGTCGTCGGTGAAAGTGTGCTCATCTGCGTGGCTGCCGCACTGCTGGGACTCGCTCTGGCGACGGGGGTATTCCCCTACACTGCCAAGTACGTACCCGGCCTGTCCATGCCGCTGAGCGTGGTCGGCATCGGCTTGATCGGAGCGGTGCTCGTGGCACTGATCACCGCGGCGCCGCCGGCCTCGCGGGCCGCCCGGCTGCAGGTGGTTGATGCGCTTGCCGGTCGGTAACCCCTGATATGAGTCTCATAAAACAGTTCTGGGCCCTGCTGCGCGTGAATCTCGCAGGCCTGCCGGCGCGTCTCGGCTTGGTGTGCACCATCATCATCGGTGTGGCCTGTGCGGTCGGGGTGCTGGTGTCCATGCTGGCCATGGGCGTCGGTGCGCGACAGGAGGCGATGGGCAATGTGAGCCCCAATCGCGCGACATTGACCAGCATCGATGCGCCGTCGCCCGCACAGAGCAATATCACACAGGACGCGGCTACGCTGATTCGGGGCCTGCCGGGCATTCGACGCAACGCCGACGGCAAACCGATCGTGGTGTTTCAGGTCACCGTGTTCGTACAGGGACGCGGCAAGGTCGACCGCACCCAGACCGGCTTTCCCTTGATCGGGATGACGCCGGGTCTAACCGACTACCAGCCGGAATTGCACATTACGGCAGGGCGCATGTTCACCCCCGGAGTGCATGAGCTGATTGCGAGCAATAAATGCGCACGACAGTACAGCGACTTCGACGTCGGCGCCAAGCGCCATATGCGTGGTGGCGACTGGCGCGTCGTCGGCAACTTCGATCTGCCGAGCACGGTGTGTCTCGTGTTCGCGGATGGCGACACGATTCTGTCGGCCTTCGGCCGCAACACCTATAACCAGGCGAACGTAATGCTCGAGTCGCCGGCGACGTTTGCGACACTTGCCAATGCGCTCAAGGCAAACTCGTCGCTGCATCTGAAAGTCCAGCACGAGGCGGAAATCTTTGCGCAAGACATGCAGCAGCTCAACGGCATCCTGAACTTCATCAGCTATTTCGTGGGTTCGATCATGGCGCTTGCCGCAACCATCGGCGCGGCCAACTCTCTGTACGCCATCGTCGACGGCCGGCGTCGCGAATTGGCCATCCTGCGGGCCGTCGGCTTCAACAGTTCGCCGATCATTGTCTCCGTTGTGCTGGAATCCATCCTGCTGGCGCTGCCGGGCGCTTTGATCGGCGCGCTGGTGGCGTGGGTGCTCTTCAATGGACTGCTGGCGAGCCCGCTTGGCGCAAGCTTTCACATGGCCGTGACGCCCTCACTGGCCTTGTTGGGGCTCGGCTGGGCACTGTGCATAGGCGCCATCGGCGGGCTCTTTCCGGCGCTGCGGGCGGCCCGTGTGCCCGTGACGGCTGCGCTGCGCGCGACCTGATCGGCCGCGCGCTGACGCGCTACTGACGGCTATCGCCCATAGGCCTTGGCGACCTGTCCCAGGAGGACCGCGAACGGCATGGCGAGCGCCGCGTATACCGCGCCTGCTTCAGCTCGACCGTTGTCCTTGAGGATCTCGACGCTCAGCGTCGCATAGTCGGACACGATCACTCCGGCTTGCAGCATTCGAAGCAACCCGGCATCCCGCTTGGCCTGACTGAAAGTACCGCAGGCATCAACCGCGACGTAGGCGTCATAGCCCTTGCCGACTGCCGTGATCGCGGGGAATGCGGCACAGACTTCCAACGATACGCCGGCGAAAATGAGCTTCCTGCGGCCGCACGCCTCGATCGCCGCAGTAACATTACGGTCGTCCCAGGCATTTACCACACTGCGATCGATTATCTCGATGTCGGGCAAGGTTTCAACTAGTTCCGGAAAGGTGGGCCCCCACAAACTGTCGCGGCCGGTCGTCGTTAGGATGATGGGGACCTTGAGAATGCGCATCGCTTTGGCGAGTGCCAGCACGTTGTGCTTGAGCTCCGCGATCGGGATGTCGCGCACACCGGTCAGCAGACCGACCTGGTGATCGACCAGGACCAGCGCGGCGTTGTCAGAAGTCAGCGGAGAATATGGCGAGCCCTTTGCCGTCATGACGAATTCCTTGCAAGTGGTGAAGCAGAACGGTAACGGGTTGACCCGCATCGCAGAAGACTGCAAATTGCGAACGGATCGTCCAATACGTTGAACAGGAACAGGCCGCCAGGACCATGCTTAACCTGAATGACTTCCTCTATTTTGTCCGGGTTGTCGAGCGCGGGGGCTTCACGGCGGCAGGCCGCACGCTCGGCATGCCCAAGTCCACGCTGAGTTACCGGATGCAGCAGCTGGAATCGGCACTCGGCGTCCGGCTGCTCAATCGCAGTTCACGACACTTTGCCCCGACACAGGTCGGAGAGCAGTTCTATAAGCATGCCCTGAGTATGGTCGCGGCAGCCGAAGAGGCCGAGTCTCTCGCGCGCCAGCGGGTCAAGGTGCCCTCCGGAGTCATACGATTTACAGCGGCGATCGGCACTGCGCAATTTGCGCTTCGCGAGATTCTCATGAACTTCATGCGCGAATACCCGACGATCAGTCTGGTGGAGCAGGTGACCAGCCGCCAGGTTGACCTGCTGGCTGAAAATATCGACGTCGCCATTCGCGCCCACTCCGGTGCGCTGCCGGACTCGACACTGGTGCGCCGCACCTTGGCCACGGCGCCCTGGATTCTCGTGGCAGGAACCGCGGCTCTCAAGAAAAGGCGCCTTCCGCAGCTGCCTGAGGATCTCGAGAAATTCCCCTCTCTTGCCGTATGGCGGGCCAACCTCTCCCCCGCCTGGCGACTGCGGGCGCAAGCGCGCGCGCAGAGCAGCCGAAGTGAGGTGATTGTGCCCTTGACGCCCCGGCTGATCAGTAACGACCTGTCCACCCTCAAGCGCGCCGCCGCAGATGGGCTGGGAATCGTCGCTTTGCCTGCTTACGTTTGCAAAAGCGAGCTGCGCAGCGGGGAGCTGACAAGGGTTCTGCCGGGTTGGCTGGCGGACGAATCCACCTTTACGGCCCTGCTGCCGCATCGCCGCGGACTGTTGCCCGCGGTGCGCAGCTTTGTGGATTATCTTGCGCGCCACCTGCCGGAAAATGTGGCGGGCTAGCGCCCAGGCTAGCCAAGCTCGAATCGTGGCCCTAGACTCACAGCACGACAAAACCATGAAATTGCAGTGAGCAGTAACCCATGAAATTATTGCCAGTGGTGTTCGCCGCAGCGTCCACGCTGCTTGTCAGTGCGACGTTTGCCGACGAGGGCATGTGGACGTTCGACAATTTTCCCGCCGCTGCCGTGCGGCAAAAATACGCAGTGGAGATCGACAAGGCATGGCTTGACCGGGTGCAGCGCGCCGCGGTGCGGCTTTCCTCGGGGTGCTCCGCGTCCATTGTCACCGCCGATGGCTTGGTATTGACCAACGATCATTGCGTGCGTGACTGTGCGCAAGCGCTCTCCTCCGCCGGGCAGGACTATGCCAGGGACGGCTTTTCGGCCACGGCCCGCACGCAGGAGCGGCTGTGTCCGGGCATGCAGGCGGAAATACTGAGCAGCATAACGGACGATACCACCCGCATCACGGCTGCAGTGAAGGGCAAGACGGGGGAGGCCTTCGTCAAGGCGCGTGACGCGGAAATTGCGGCAGTCGAGAAGGCCGGTTGCGAGGGCCGGGAATCCCAGTATCGCTGTCAGGTGATCTCGCTCTACCAGGGCGGACAGTACAAGCTCTACACCTATCGCAAGTACTCCGACGTGCGCCTGGTATTTGCGCCGGAAGAGCAGACCGCGTTTTTTGGTGGTGATCCGGACAATTTCAACTTTCCGCGCTATGACCTCGATTTTTCAATCGTGCGCCTGTACGAAAATGGTCAACCGATGAAGACCCCCGACCATCTCACGTGGCGAACAACGGCGCCGCGGGATGGCGAGCCGGTATTCGTGGCGGGCAACCCGGGCAGTACCGAAAGGCTGCTCACGGCAGCGCAACTCACATTCATTCGGGATGTCTCGTTGCCCACGACTTTGCTGCTGTATTCGGAGCTGCGCGGCCGTCTGCTGCGCTTCGGCGAGGAGAGCACCGAGCGCGCCCGCACTGCGGACCACGTGCTCTTCAGCCTCGAGAACAGCTTCAAGGCTTTCTCCGGACAACTGAAGGCTTTGACGGACCCCACGTTGATTGTGGCGAAGAGGCAGGCGGACGAGTCGTTGCAGATGCAGGTCAAAAAGAGGCCGGAACTCAGCAAGGAGCTGGGTGATCCCTGGGGTCGGATCAGTCAGGTGCAGCAAGTTCGCGCGGCCCTTTATCTTCCCTACACCTTTACCGAGGCTCGCGCGGGTCTGGGATCGGACCTTTTCGGCTACGCAAGAGCGCTGGTGAGGGCCGCGGCGGAACGGACCAAGCCGAATGGTGACCGGTTGCGGGAATTCAGCGATACGCGCCTGCCGCTTCTTCAGAAAAGTGTGCTCGATGCCCGGCCGGTTTACCCGGAGCTGGAGCAGGCCACCCTGGAGTTTTGGTTGTCCAAGTTACGCGAATATCTGACAGTCGATGATCCGCGCACCAAGATTTTCCTGGGCAAGGACTCCCCGGAGCAACTATCGGCCCGACTGGCCAAATCGGGCTTGGGGAACCTCGCCCTGCGCAAGAAACTCTGGGAGGGGGGAGAAGCGGCCATCCTGGCTTCGGATGATCCGATGATCCAGTTCGTCTTGGCGACGGATCCTGCCAGTCGCGCGGTGCGAACCGAGTATGAGACTCGGGTCGTCGGTCCGACCGATATGGCAACGGAACAGATCGCCCGTGCGCGATTCGCCATCTACGGCACCAGCGTCTACCCCGATGCAACATTTTCCCTGCGCCTGAGCTTTGGAAAAGTCACGGGTTGGACCGACAACGGCAAGACGGTCGGACCGTTCACGCGCTTTGCGGGTCTGTGGCAACGCGCGACGGGGCAGCCTCCCTTTAATCTCGCACCGCGCTGGGTAGACAGCGCCGGGAAGGTCGATCCCAACATGGTCTTTGACTTTGTCAGCGACAACGACATCATCGGCGGCAATTCGGGATCACCCATAATCGATGCGCAAGGCCACGTTATCGGCGCGATTTTTGACGGCAACATCGAAAGCCTCGGCGGCGATTTTGGCTTTAACGAGAAGGTCAACCGCGCGGTCGCAGTCTCGACGGCTGCGATTACCGAGGCTTTGGAGAAGATCTACGGCAACCAGGCGTTGGTGGCCGACTTGCAGTCCCAGTAGCCGGTCACCGCCATGATTGCGCGCGCATTCACCCTCGTGGTGCTGGCCGCGTTGACCGCGCTGATTGCCAGGCCGCTGGTCGCGGCCGAAGTGTTCGACATCGGGCTGGCGGCCAATGGCACGCGGATCGATGCCGTTGCAGTCCCGGCCCGCGCGAAGTCGGCACCGACCGTGGTGTTGCTTGGTGGCCTGCACGGGGAGGACGGCAGTACGGCCGCGGTGCGCGCCGCGGTGGCCGCCTACGAACGAAGTCACAAACGAGGGGTAAATCTGCTCGCCGTGCCGCTCGCCAACCCCGATGGCGCCGTGCTGATGTTTCCTCCGCAAGGCATCGCCTATCGTGAGCATGCCGAATCGCAGGTGCTGTGGCGGTGGCTGGGCTCGCAGGCACCGGACCTGGTACTCATCGCCGGTGATGATGCCGGCCTGGCGCAGGCACTGAGCTCCCAGAAAGTGGCCGATATGGGCCGCATCCCCGCGCGCCTGTGGTCCGGAAAAGCCGATGAGTGGACCGTGCAGCCTGAGGCCATCGTAACGTCCGAAGCGCACGCGGAACTTGAACGCCGGCGCGCACGCTCACCCCGGCAGCTGGCGCAGGAGCTCGCGACCCACTACGGCCGGGATTTCGATCAGCCCTGGTACATCGGAGCGATCGCCTTGATTGCGCGCGCGCGGCTGGGCGACGTCGACGATGTGCGGCGACTCGCCGAACCCTATGTCGATGGCAGCAAGGACAGCCTGGCGCGCCCGAGTGAACTCGTGCTCGGCGGGCATATCATCTTCGCCGAGCTTTCCCGCAGGACCGGCGATCCGCGCTATACGGCGATGGTCCGCAAGGTTGCCGACCTGGGATTTGATGCATCGGGACAGATGCTCGAAGCGATGCCCTACAACGACCAGTTCAGCGATGGCATTTTCATGGGCACGGTCATTGTCGCGCAGGCCGGTGCCCTGACGGGTGACACCAAGTACTTCGACCTGGCCGATCGGCATCTGCGTTTCATGCAGCACCTGGACCTGCGGCCGGACGGCCTGTATCGCCATCAGCCGGCGACGGATGCCGCCTGGGGCCGCGGCAATGGCTTCGCCGCCATCGGTCTGGCGCTGACGCTGTCCGAACTGCCACGCAATCACCAAGGTTACGCGCACGCCTTGCAGAGTTATCAGCAGCTGATGGCGGCCCTGTTGCCGTGGCAGACGCGCGATGGCCTGTGGCGCAACGTCATCGATCATCCAGGTGCCTACGCGGAATTTTCGGCCACGGCCATGATTGGCTTCGCGATGCAGCGCGGTCTTGAGAATGGCTGGATCAAAGGATCGCGCTACCGCCGGGCCGTCGACCAGGCGTGGCTGGCGGTGAACTCTCGCAGCTCCTCATCCGGCTCATTCATCGACGTCTGCGAGTCAACCGCGCGCATGACCTCGCTTGAGCAGTACCTGCAGCGTGCCGCCATCCTCGGCAATGACCCACGTGGCGGCGCCATGGCGATGCTGTTCGCGACGGAGCTCATGGATGCAACAGACGCGGCCCGACCCCCTCAAGGCCCAAGCGGGAGGCATTGATATATCCCGGGCAGCCCACGCAGATCGTGCTCGACAGCGACGCAATGCAAGCCGTACCTGACCGTCGCCTCGATGGACTTGGCGTTCCCATGATCCGAAACGATCATCCTGCCACCCTCAATTGGGGAGGGGACCGTGGTCTTCATTGCGTTGAACTGCTGCTGGCAGGTCTGGGAGCTGAACGGACCCACCACCGACACTGCGAATTTCCCCTCCTTCGAGGTAAATCCGACATAGCCGTAGCAAGTTGCGTCTGATTCCGTTCCGGCAGGCGCCGGAGCGGCGACAGCGGCGAGGGCTGCGGCCGTTGGCCGAGCGCGTTCCAGCAAACCAAGCCCGGGCGATACCTGAGAGGAAACCAAGCCACCGTCTCGAACGTCGAGGCAGGGAAATTGTTGGGAGGATCCTAGGGAATTCGTGATGGTGCACAGCGTAACTTGCCCGCGTAGGGTCACTTGGCACCCTGCATCCTTTCGGGTTCGGCACTCGACCAGGGCCGCCCTAGCGGCGTGTGAAGCCTGATCTGTGAGGAGTGAAATAGACGGTGTTCGCCGCGCATCCTCACTTTCGGGGTTCTCGGTAGCCGTGACAGCGGATGCTCGATTGGCGTAGAGCAGATCCACGTTTCCCGGTTTGGTGTATGCGCCGGTGATTTCGACGCGAGCAGACTGCGCAGCTAGAGCCGGGCCCTCATTCTCGAATTCACGCAGAGTAAGACTGCGATAGGAGTCCGGCGCGTCGGCACTTTCCGCGGCGCCGCACAAAACGAGCGTCAAGACAAGCACACCACGAGCAATGGCATTACTCACATTCCCTTCCTTGCCTTAAGTAAGGCGCGGTCTCCCGCAGTCCAAGCGCCACGAATACCGCCGCAAGTGTAAATCCCAGCATCATCCACAACGGGGCTCCCAACCCAAATTTGTCGGCGGCACTTCCGGCGATAATGGGGGACAGGACACCGCCGATGATCTCGGAGGTTCCCATGCAGACGCCAAGCGCCGTCGCGATATGGCCGGTGGCAACGCTCTCCGCGGGCACGGTCGCCATGAACAGCGGAAAGATGCCCGTGACGGTCCAGCCGACGAAGAAGATGACGGCGAGGCTCCAGACGGACCCCGAGAAGAACAACGCCGCCAGCGGCAGAATGCTCGCGATCAGGGGCACGACAATCATCGGCACGCGGCGCCCCAGCCGATCGGACAGCGCGGGAATGGCGGTGGAGGCAAGTGTTGCGGAAATACCCAGCGTGCCCATCAGCCAACTCATCGTCCTGGCGTCGTAGCCGCGCACCTGCGTCAGGTACAGGGGCATGAAGGTCCAGCACAGCACCAGGTAGGACACGAGCAGCACGCCGAGAACAGCGCAGAGTATGACGTTGCGCTCGGCCAGCACTTCACGCAGCGACCCGGATTGCGCCACGCGGGCCGGGCCATCCACTGCCGTTGCACGACGCTCCCGAATGAACCATGCCATCAACAGGGCGGACAGCAGCCCCGGTGCGCCGGCCAGGAAGAAGGCGTGCCGCCAGCCGAATGCGCTCGCAAAGCCGACGAGCACCACCGGCGCCACAAAGGATCCGAGCAGGCTCGAGCCAAATCCCTGTGCCACCCCCATGGCCAGCCCGCGGTGGCGCGCGGCCACATCCGACGCAATGAGCGACTGGCTCAACGGCATGATGCCGCCTTCGGCCGCGCCAATGGCCAGACGCGCGCCCAGCATGGTCACAAACGATCGCGCCAGGCCGGAAGCGAATGTGCACGCAGAGAACGCCAGCGTGATGATCACCAGCGGCCGCTTGCGGGTGCCGAGCCGGTCGGAGATTGCGCCGACTCCAAATGCCGATAGTGCCCAGGTGAGGGACAGGGCGCCGGACAGCACGCCGACCTCGGCGTTGCTGAGCGCGAGTTCGGGCTGGATGAAGGGCATCAGAAAGCCGAGCGCATTGCGGTCGAACAGCACAAAGCCGAAATTCAGGCTCAGCAGCGACGTCAACAGCACCTGGTAGGCCGTGCTGCGCGCCTCGGTCTTCACTGGCGTCGCGCGTCGAACCTGGACAGTACTTCCCCGGCCCAGCCCATGATCGCCTTGGACTTGATTTTCCAGGCGCCATCGACCTTGGCCACGACATCCCGGACATGGCCGCACCAGTGCAGGTGCGGAGCATCCGGCGGGCGATTGATGGTCGCCCAGGCGTAGCAGCGGACGACCCAGTGTTGCGGGCGGCCGAGCGGGTCGGCCGAGAAGACCAGCTGCCCCATCTGGTGCTGGTGGCCCGGAAAATCGGCGCGCTCGTGGAACTTCAGCACCAGTTTGCGGATTTCGGCGCGGCCCTTGCGTACCTCGAGCCCTCCGCCGCGCGTCTCCTCGGTGGCCTCGGCATCCTCGGTGAACAGCGCGACATAGCCGTCCGTATCCCCGGTGTCCAGCGCCCAGCTGTAGCGCGCATACAGTTCAAGAATCTCGAGTCGATCCTGCGTGTCGGGTCCGTTCATGTTCAGCTCTCGTGCAACAGGGTGGGAATGTTCGCGCGGGCCGCGCGGATCGCCGGCAGCAGCCCACCGGCCAGTCCGAGCAGGCAGGCGAGGGCGACCGCACCGAGGACCAGGCGCGGCGCGATGATCAAGGAGTAGACCAGCTGCGAGTCGTACACCGCGCCGCCGAGCGTACTGATGGTGACGCCATTGAATGCGCTGTAGGAGATCGCCACGCCAATCGCGGCGCCGAGAAGCGCGAGCAGCAATGCTTCGATCAGAACGGCGACGGCAATGGCGCTGCCCGAAAACCCGATGGCCCGCACGGTTGCCATTTCGGTGGCGCGTTTCACGACCGAGGAGTACATGGAATTGAGTGCCGCAAACACGGCGCCCAGCGCCATGATCGAGCCGATGGCGTACGTCACCAGCCGCAGCATGTGGTTGACCGGGTCGGATGCCGTCGTCAGGTACTGCGGTTCGCTGCTGATCGTGACGGTCAGTCGCTCATCCTGCGCGACGGCATCCCGCAGGCTGGTGATGGCCTGCGGCGAATCGAGCGCGACGACGAGGCTGTTGAAGGCATCCATCCTGAAGGCCGCCATGAGGGTCTGCGCATCCGCGACCAGTTCGGACTCGCGGCCGCCCTTGCCGCCGGCGAACACGCCGACCACGGTCCAATCACCCTCGGGAAGGCGCACCCGGTCACCGAGCTGCACGCCGGCGAATTGGGATTGCGCGGCCGCCCCGACCAGCAATTCCTGAGTGCCGGTCCGCAACATGCGACCGGCCACCAGCTTCAGCTCGGGGCGCAATGCAAAATACTGCGGACCGACGCCGCGCAACGTCACATTGACATCGGAATGATCACGCAGGCGGGAGACGGGCGCCGCCAGTACCACTTCGGCGGAGGCGATTGGAGTGCCGCGGGCGTCGCGCCGCACCCCGGCGGCATGCACGATGTCGGCGACCGCATCGCGTGACAGGTTGCTGCCGTCTTCGCTCGTGGCATCGCGCGACAGCACGATGGCGCGATCCGCCCGCCCATCGCCCTGGAGCGTTGCGCGAAAGCCCAGGTACATGGCGAGCACCGGTATGAGCACGATCACGACACCGGCGATACCCACCACGATCACCAGCGAGTTGCCGAGCCGGCGCGGGATGTCGCGCAGACTCATGGCGGTGAGCACCGGGATCTGGCGCAACATGGCCAAATCCTCAGCTACGCCCGAGCGCGGCGGTGATGGGCATGCGCGCCACCCGCGACGCCGGCAGGGCTGCCCCGAGGAAGGCAAGACCCGCTGCACACAGCAGCCCCGCGGCGGCCACCCATCCGGAGACGACGATCGAGCCGATGTCCGCGCGGGCGAGGGGCGCGAGGAGTCGGGCGATGATCAGGCCCAGCGCCGCCGGCGGCAGGCACAACAGCAGCGCCTCCGCGAAGGCCAGCAGCAGCACGCGTGCATCGGAATAGCCGACGGACTTGAGTATGCCGAACTCGCGCGCGCGCTCTTCGAGTGTCTGGCGCAGCGAGTTGCCGGTGAGGAAGGCCAGAGTGAACAGCACGGCGCCGATGACCGCGTCGGTGAACAGCTCCACATCCCCCATCTGTTTTGCCTGGGCCTGCGCGCGTTGCTCCTGGGAGCGCGTGCGCGTTTCGTGGGGGGAGTTGGCGAAGGCCTTGTCGATGGCCGCGGCCATCGCGGTGCCCTGATTGGGATCCTTGATGCGCACATAGAAGAGCTCGGCGGTATCACGATCCCCCGTGCGGGAGCCGTTGAAGTACTCGTAGTTCATGACCCCGAAGTACGAGGGGGTGGGAGCCAGTGGCGTGTCAAAGGTACCGAGGATTTCGAACATCCAGGTCGTCGTCCCATCGGTCTTCACCGCCGTTGTCTGCAGCGGAATGGTGTCGCCGACCTTCCAGCCGAACTGCGTGAGCATGGGGGGCGTCACCAGCGCGCCGTTGCGGGTATGAACCAAGGCCGCTACGGCGCCCGGGGTGACCTTGATGCCGGCGGCGGTGAGATGAAAGAACAGGTCCGGATAGGTCGCGAGTAACACGACGGAGCTCTTCGGACTGGGATTGCGGTAACTGGCGACGAAGTAGGCCCGTGGCGCGACTTCCGCGATGCCGGGCATGCTGCGCAAGGTCGCCAAGGCGGAAATCGGCATCGGCGGGGAGCCGCGCACGCGGGTATTGGTGATGAGGAACTCGCGATGCGAATTCGCGATGGCGCGCGCGAATCCGGCATTCACGCCCTCGAGCAGTCCGAGCAGCACGAAGGCGATGACAATGCACAGCGCGGTCAGGGTCGAGCGCACCGGTCGGCGCCACAGTCCAGCCCAGACGAGCGGCAGGAACCTCATAACGCCCGGTAGATCACCTTGCCGTCGACGACCGTGAGCACGGAATGCAATTGGCGCAGCGCCGAGTCCGGCACCTTCTTCGGATCGAAGTAGTCATTGCTCAGGACCACCAGGTCACCCAAGCGCCCGGTTTCGATCGAGCCGATTTTATTCTCCTCGCGGAAGAACCAGCCGTTATCGGCGGTGTAAAGCCGCATGGCCTCGGCGCGGGTCACGGTCTGTCCGGCGTTGACGAGGTGCCCCCCGGCGTTAACTCCCGTGACCATGTAATAGATCATGTTCCAGGGGTTCAGGGTCGAGATCTGCGCCGAGTCGGAGCCGGCGCCGACATGCACCCCGCTGTCGAGGATCATGCGCAGCGGCGGCCCGGCATTGGCGTCGGTTGCATCGGAAAGATAACGGAACGGATGCACGGCGATCCCGGCCCCGAGCGCCTTGAACCGATTCACGGTTTCCTGGTCGATCTGCGGCACGTGGGCGTCGGACCAGTGCAGTTTCGCAATCGGTGTCACGGCGTTGACGGCCTCGAAGGTCGCCGCGGTGATCTTGTCTTCGGCCAGCGAGAGGCTGTGCTGCTGGAAGGACCAGCCATGCGCGGCGATGAACTGCAGGGCGCCGAGATAATTGGGGGGCGTCGCCACCGGACCGAACAGCGGCCAGCTGGTGGCGAACTCTCCGATTCCGGAGACGCGCATCATGTCATCCCCAAAACGATCGAAGGCATTGAGCACCCGTTCGCGCGCGATCGGAAAGTCCTGCCCCTGGTCCATGCTGAGGAAAAAGACCCGCAGTCGGGTCGAAAGCTTGCCTTCCCGGTGCAATGCCAGGAAGGGTTCATACATGGCGAACGGGTCGCCGGAGGCGAGACCGTCAAAGACGAAGGAGTCCTTCATGTCGCGAGTGCCGGGCTCGACAAACTCGCCCATGTCGACGTTCGTGGTCACCCCGAGGCGGGCCGAATAGGCCATCGCATCGAGCACGCCCTGGCGCCTGTCTTCGGGGGTTTGCAGGGCGGCAAGCGCGTGCATCGCGGCAAGCGATGGAGGACCGGCGCCGATCAGTCCGGCCTCACTGACTGCCACGTCGTGGGCCGCGAGGTAGGCCTTGCCCTTGGAATTGGTGACGGCGGGGCCGGTAAAGGCGACGAACAGCAAAGCCGGATTGGCGGGCAGCGCCTGGTCCAGCTCCGCCAGTGTCGGCAGGCGCTTTTCGGCCAGCTGCCCGGGAATCCAGCCGCCCATGGCCGTGATCCAGGCCTCGCCCGTCACGGTATGGCTGCGCGCGCGCAATGCCGCCTGGACCTCCGCGATACTGGTCGCGGACTCCAGTCGCGTGTCGTGACCGGGTCGCTCGCTCAGCAGCACGATATGGTTGTGATTGTCGATCAGTCCCGGCACGACCGTGCGACCGTGCACGTCGATGACCTGCGTGCACGGATCCTGGGCATTGTCGGGCGGCGCAAAAAGTCCACGGCGGATGGTGACGGAGGACACCACCGTGTCGTGCGCATCCATGGTGTGAATCCGCCCGTTGACGATGCGGATATCGCGGGATCCGGCGCAATTCTGTGCCGTGGCCGACAACGAAACGCCGACTACAAGGAGCGCCGCCAGCACTCGAGCCACGATCCGCATGTGAACCCCCCCCGTCGGATGAGCGCTTAGTTTATACGTTTAATCTCACGGAAGATCTCCTGGTGATGATTCAACATGACCGAAAGATGAGCATCATCGGGATAGAAAGTCGCCTGGCAGTTCGGCACCGCGGCGGCGAGAAATCTCGCGTGGACGGCAGACACATTGCCGTCGCGCGCTCCCTGCCATAACAGCACCGGGACCGTGATCTTCGTCAGCTCGAAGCCCCAGGGTAGCGAGAACATGCCCAGTTCCCACACGGCCCCGCGCGGGCCGTTGCGGCAGCACTCCACCAGGCAGCCGATGAATCGGTCGCGAATCTGCTCACTTTGAAACAGCGTCCGGTCCGGCTCGGGGAAGGCATTGGCCATGCTCTTGCGTACCGTGCTGCTGCGCAATGCCAGCAGCTGCAGGCGCATCAGCCCGCGCATGACAGGCGCGGCAACCCGCACCATTCGACTCAGGAAGCGGCTGCGCGGTGAAAACAGGCCGGGCGCATCGATGGGAGCCACACCACCAATGATCCCCACAACCGATACCCGTTCGGGAATCAATGCTGCGCACACGAGGGCGTAGGGTGCCCCGGCCGAGGACCCGAGCATCGCGAACTGCCCGATGTGCAGCGCATCGGCCAGTTCGAGCACATCGCTGGGCCAATCGACGATCCGCCGCTTCGCAAGGAAATCCGAACCACCCATGCCGGGACGGTCCGGAATGATCACCCGCAGGCCCAGTTGCCCGGCGCAGCTGCCGCGAACCGTCAGCTCGCCCTCGGCGCGGGAACTTGGGGCGCCATGGCAATAGATGATCGGCGCGCCCTTTGGATCGCCGAACTCGGCATACGCGAGCGTGCGGCCGTCACGCAGCTTGATCGACTGATGGGGAAGTGTCATGGAAGAAAAATACATTAGTGTATAAAAAACGTCAATGTATAATTCCGCAATGAACACTGCGTCGAAAAATCAGTCACCCGCCAAGGGTGGGAAACGTGCCCGGACCCGGGCCGCGCTGGTACAGGCGGCAGCCGAACTGGTCGGCACGAAGGGGCTGGAGCAGACATCGCTGGAAGATGTGGCGCAGCGGGCGGGCATGACTCGCGGGGCGATCTATGGGAACTTCAAGGACCGCGACGAGCTGTTCCTGGCTGTGATGGAGGCGCGCTGGCAGCCAGTGGTACCGAAGTTCAAGCCGGGGGCGAGTTATGAGCGGCAGATGCGCATTCTCGCCGAAGCGGTCATCGCGGCCCTTCCCGCGCGGCGCAGCGCCTCAATTGGCGCAGCCTCATTTCAGTTCTACGCTTTGACTCACGAGAAAATGCGCGCCCGCTTTGTGCAGCTGAACTCGGAAGCGTATCGGCGCGCCGCAGAGGAGATGCTTGCGTACATTCCGGAGCGGAAATTGCCGATGCCGGCGCAGGTGTTCGTGCGGGTCCTGCACGGGATCATCGAAGGACTCACCTTCCTGAGTTTTCTGACCCCCGAATTGATTACGGAGGAGGTCATCCTGGCAGCCTTCGACGCGCTCGGAAGCAGCAAACCGGGCCGCCGCACTGCGTAGCTTTCGAACTAGATGCTGTGGGCGGCCATCTGGGCAGCGATGAACTGCGCCTGCCGCAGCGCGAGGGCCACGATCGTCAAGGTCGGGTTCGCGGACCCCGGCGTACTCAAGGCGCTGCCATCGGAGATGAACAGGTTGGCGATGTCATGGGTCTGACCATGGGCATTGGCAACCCCGTCCCCGGGATCCTTGCTCATGCGCGCCGTGCACATATTGTGTGTGGCGGGGGTTTGCCGTGAGTTCACGACGCGTATGGCACCCACGGCTTCGTACAGCGCCTTGGACTGCCGCTGCGCATGTGCGCGCATCGCGGCGTTGTTCTCATGGTCATCCACATGGATGTTGGCCACGGGAAGTCCGAATGCGTCCTTCACCTTTGGATTCAGCGTAATGCGGTTGGTGGCGCGCGGCAGGTCCTCGCCGTTGATGAACATCCCGGCCATGCTGCGATAGTGTTCCATCACAAAGGCGAAATCGCGTCCCCACATCGTGCTCGGCAGCCCCGCCAACGGCAGGCTGGGCAGATCCAGCGCGGCCAGCTCCAGGTGGTAGCCGCCCGCGAAACCGCGCTTCGGATCGTGCTTGGTCTCATCCTCGATGATCCCGGCAAGCGTCGTGCCGCGCCAGAAGTTGATGGGCTTATCGAAGATCCCCCACACGAACCCGCCGGTGTGGCTGCAGTAATTGCGCCCGACCTGGTCGCTCGAATTGGCCAGTCCATGCGGGAACTTCGCGGACTCGGACAGCAGCAGCAGGCGCGCGGTTTCCACGGAATTGCAGGCCACGCACACGATCCGCGCCTTCTGCCGCTGCTCGTTGCCCTGGGCATCCCGGTACACGACCGCGGTGGCGAGTCCATTCTCACCGTGTTCGATCCGCGCCGCCCGGCATTGAATGCGCAGGTCGAGGTTCCCGGTCGCCTCGGCGCGCGGGATCTCCGTATACAAGGTGCTCCACTTGGCGCCCGTCTTGCAGCCCTGGACGCAGAAACCCTGCTGGATGCACACCCCACGCCCATCGGCGGGCCGGGTATTGATGGCCATGTAGTTGGTGTGCACGCGCTTGTAGCCAATCCGCTTCGCGCCGTTGTACATCACCTTGAAGTGGTTCGAGGCCGGCAGCCCGGGATTGCCGTTGCGCCGCGTGACCACCATGCGCTTCTCGGCCAGCTGGTAGTAGTGCTCCAACTCTGCGTATTCGATCGGCCAGTCGATCAACGATGCGCCCGGGATGGCGCCGTAGGTGCTGCGCGAGCGCACCTCCCAGGGGCGGATCCGCGGCGTCGCGCCGGTCCAGTGCACCGTGGTCCCGCCGAGCGTCTTGCAGGTCCATGACGGTAGCGTCGGATAGTCCTGCGCGACCGTCGTGGTTCCGGAAATGGTGCGCGGTTCGAGCCAGGTCAGCTGCGCGAAGGCATCGCCGGGCACCTGCGAAAAACTGGCGAGGGACTGGCGCGCACCGGCTTCGAGCAGCACGACCTTGATGCCACGGCGCGTCAGCTCATGGGCCAGCGTACCGCCCCCGGCACCGGAGCCGATGATGACGACCGCACCGGAATCATCTTGCGAAATGCGCGTCACGACTGCCCCGGAACCGGCCCACTGTCCTCGAGCGGCACCTCGGGCAGCCAGTGCAGATCGTTGAATCCCCGCAACAGGTATCCGCCTTTGGAGAACGCCTCACCCTCGTAGCCGAAGTAGGCATAGGCAATCGGTGTCGCATAGAGCGTGCCAAGCGTCTTGGCGCGCACGGTCTGGAAGAAGGCGGTGGTTTCGACAGCCTTCAGGGACTGAACCCGCGCCGACTCGGCGGCCGAGGCGAACGCGGCGCCAAGCTGACGGCTGCCATCCCGCAGCGTCCGCAGCAGTTGCGCATCCTTGGCGGCGTCGGCGTCGAGTGATTGAATGACCAGCGCGTAGGCGGCGTCGTCCAGCTTGTCATGGGGAGCAATGGTGCGCGCGACAGCCATCAGCGTCGCACCTTCGGTGCTGGAGAGGGCCTTCAGGTCTATGGCCCATGCGCGGCTTGGTGCCAGGAGCGCCAGCGGGCTGCCGGCAGCGATCAGGCCGGTCAGAACACCGGAGGCCCCCAGGAAATCACGGCGTGGGATCAGTGTCATGGACTCATTCCAAAGGAGTGCCGCAAAAACGCATCGCTCCGCCGCAGCATATCAGTCCGCGCGGCTGAATCTTCGAGTTGATCGTCGAGGTCCGGGTATGTGACCAGCTCGGACTGCACGCCGGCAGCCTTCAGGGCATCCGCCATACGGCTGGATTCCACCACGGCGACCTCCCGGTCGGATGTGCCGTGAAACATCAGCACCGGCTGCTTGAATTGGTTTGCGTGCATCAGCGGCGATCCGTCGCGCACACCGGGCCCGTCGCCAACGATGTCGCTCAGGTTGTCGTAGTTGCTCCAATGGCGACGCTCGTCCCGGAATGCCGCCAGATCGGTGATGGGTGCGATGGCCACGATTGCCTTGAAGACCCCGGGATCTATGGCGACGGACTGCAAAGCGGCGTATCCCCCGTAGGACCAACCGACGATGCCGAGCTTGGACGGATCCGCGATGCCTTCGCTCACCAGCCAGCGTCCGCCCGCGACGATGTCGCCAACTGCGATGTTCCATGACTTGAAGCCGTTTTGCTCGAACCAGTCATCTCCGTAGCCGCGCGACCCGCGAAAGTTCGGTTGCAGCACGACGTAGCCGCGAGCGGCATAGAACTGGGCCAGCCAGTCGAAGCCCCATTCGTTGCGCCGGTTGGGGTTGCCATGCGGCAATACGATGGCGGGAAGGCCGCGCGGATTTTCGACACCCGGCGGCAAGGTGAGATAGCCGGGAATCTTCTGACCATCGGCGGCCGGATAGACGATCGGCGTGACGTGAGCGAGCTGCGTGTCCTCGAGCACAGCGCGTGCCACGAGGAAGGTATGCAGGGCATGCGTCTTGCGATCCAGTATGTAGTAGACGCCAGGATCGGTGTCACTGCGCGCCAAAATGAGCAGCTTGCTCTCATCAAGACTTGCGTCGACCACGCGCAGCAATGGTTTCTGCGGCAACGCCTGGTGCAGGGCGCTGAGCGTTTGCCGCACATCCTCCTGGAAATACTCCCGGTTCTCGATGTCCGTGTCATACGCAACCCCGACCACACGATCGTGCCGTCCCATGCGAATCAGGTCCCCCACATCCACATCGGGGCGGGCAAACACCAGCTTTTCCTGTGGCGCGGCATCCAGGCTCATGGAATACAGCGCGATGCGGCCGTCGAGTTTTTTCCAGCCATAGGCGATGTTGAGGTCGTGATCGACCGCGACCGGCAGAAATCCGGTGCGATTGACATAGTTGTAAGTGCTCAGCTCATGCCAGTCATCCGATCC
>DATHOA010000143.1:0-30447 GCA_035485475.1 Steroidobacteraceae bacterium
GGTCTATGACCCGGGCGTGGCGGAGTGGGGTCAGCAGAGCAATCCGGTGGTCTACGCCAAGTGTGATGAGGGCGCCAAGAAGACGATCGTCATCTACTGGATGTACGACACCATGCCGATCACGCAGCCGGATCTGTGGATTCGGCCGCCCTTCGCCGGGGATCTGGTGGCGCAACCACCGTACAAAAAAGTCCTGATCGGCCGCGGCGCCGTCAATTCCAAGGGCCCGCAGATGGCGCAGTGGAACGCCCTGATGTCAATGAAGGCGGTGACCGGCAAGCTGCCGGTGAACATCATCTTCGTCGCCGAGGGTGACGAGGAGCGCATGGATATGGGCTACCGCACGTTCGTGAAAGCCCATCCGGAGCTGTTCAAGGGCGCCGAGGCGATGTATCGCTTCGGCGGTCAGGAGATCGGCGGCGGATCCGAGGGTTGCCTTTTCATCGAGCTCACGACCAGTGGCAAAAGCTGGGGTCGCGGTCCGACCTACAGCGACATCCATGGCGCCAACAAGCGCTCGGTGGATTCCCCCGCCTGGCGTCACATCAAGATGCTTTCCACACTGGTGACCGAGAACGGCAACAAGGTGCTGATCCCGGGCTTCTACGACAACATCGAGGGCCTGACTCCGCAGGAGCGCGCCAAGCTGGTCCAGGCCGCCGCCCAGATGAAGCCGGAGGAGGCTGCGAAGAATCTCGGCGTTGCGCGCTTCGTTGCCGACAAGCCCTTGGACATCGTCACCATGCAGCGGCATGGGACCTCGTTCAACCTCGACGGCATCTGGAGCGGGAACATGTTCCCCGGTGGGTCCGGCGCGATCCTGCCCAACACCATCACCTCCAAGCACAACATCCGCTACGTGCCGAACATGACGGGCCCCGACATCGTCAAGAAGCTGCGGGCCTTCCTCGACAAGGAGGGCTACCAGGACGTGAAGATCAACGTGGTGGGAGATGTGCCGTGGGCAAAGATGCACTACGACACGGACATCGCGCGCGCAGTTGAAAAGACCTTCGACAGCTTCGGTATCCAGTATCAGAAGCCGATCGAGGATGGTGCCAGCATCCTCGGCGGCTACTGGCCGGCGTACCTGTTCGCAGGCGATCCGCTCAATATTCCGATCGCGGCCGGTATGGGCGGCTCAGGGGGCGGTGCGCATGCCGCCAATGAGTTCTACGTGATCGAAGGCGCCGGCAAGACCTACGGCATTGCGGGCGCCGAGAAGTCCGTGGCCACCGTTTTATACAACTACGCAGGCCTGAACTAAAGGCCGCGGCCCAGAGAGCCTAATGAGGAGCACTCCCATGAAACGCATTCAAAAGTTCATCCACGCCATCGTCCTGGCCAGCAGTGCGACGCTGCTGCCGCTGACAGCCACCGCCCAAACGTCTTCGATGGCACCCGGCCGGGCGGTGCAGTCAACCGCGCCGGGTGCCCTGGCCACCGGCATCCGCCCGTACGGCGATGAGACGGTCAAGATCGACATGAGCCAGATCAAGAACCCCGACCTGCCGAAGATCTTCAAGTACATCGATGCTCACATCGATCAGCATGTGCAGAACCTGCAGAAATGGATTCAGCAGCCTTCCATCTCGAATACTGGCGAGGGCATCCAGGAATCGGCGCAGATGACCAAGGGCTACTTCGACCAGCTGGGCTGCCAGACAACCAAGGTGTATGACCCGGGCATCACCGAGTGGGGCGAGCAGAGTAATCCGGTCGTGTACGCCAAGTGCGACGAGGGCGCCAAGCACACCATCATCGTCTACTGGCAGTACGACACCATGCCGGTTACGCAGCCGGACCTGTGGATCCGACCGCCCTTCGCCGGCGACCTGGTGGCCCAGGCGCCCTATAAGAAGGTGCTGATCGGCCGCGGCGCCACCAATTCCAAAGGTCCGGAGATGGCGCAGTGGAACGCGCTGATGTCCATCAAGGCGGTGACCGGCAAGCTGCCGGTGAACATCATCTTCGTTGCGGAGGGCGATGAGGAGCGCATGGACGTGGGCCTGCGCACGTTCGTCAAGGCGCATGTCGACCTGTTCAAGGGCGCGGAAGCCATGTACGGGCCGGGCCCCTCGGAGGGCTGCCTGTTCATAGAACTGACGACTTCGGGCAAGTCCTGGGGCCGCGGCCCGGTGTACAGCGATATCCATGGCGCGAACAAGCGTTCGGTGGACTCCCCAGCCTGGCGGCACATCAAGATGCTGTCCTCGCTGGTGACGGACAACGGCAACAAAATCCTGATCCCGGGCTTCTACGACGACATCGTGCCGCTGACCGCGGCGGAAAAGGTCAGCCTCGAGGGGGCCGCGAAAGCCATGAACCCCGAGCAGGCCGCCAAGAACCTGGGCGTGGCGCGCTTCATTGCCGATAAGCCCATCGACATCGTGACGATGCAGCGTCACGGCGTGTCGTTCAACCTGGACGGCATCTGGAGCGGCAACATGTTTCCGGGTGGCTCGGGCGCCATCTTGCCGAACACCATCACGTCAAAGCACAACATCCGCTATGTGCCGAACATGACCGGGCCCGACATCGTCAAGAAGCTGCGCGCGTACCTGGACAAGGAGGGCTACAAGGACGTGCAGATCCACGTGGTGGGTGATGTCCCGTGGGCCAAGCAGCGCCATGACAGTGACATCGCAAAGGCCGGCGACAAGATGCTGATCGCGTTCGGCTCGCAGCGCCGCTCGCCGCCGGTCGAGGATCAGGCCAGCATCCTGGGCGGCTACTGGCCCGCGTACCTGTTCTCCGGCGATCCCATCAGCCTTCCCATCGGCGGTGGTTCGGTAGGCTCCGGCGGTGGTGCGCATGCCGCCAACGAGTTCTTTGTGATCGAAGGATCGGGCAAGACCTACGGTTATGCGGGCACGGAGAAATCCATAGCCACCACGCTGTACAACTACGCCGGTCTGAACTAGGAGTCGCCGTAATGTCAGTCATATCGCTTCGCAACCTGTCCAAGACCTACCTGTTGGGCGACAACAAAGTGCACGCCCTGCGCGACGTCTCCCTCGATGTGAAGCAGGGCGAGTTCGTCACCATCATCGGTCCGTCCGGTTCGGGAAAGTCCACGATGATGCACGTCCTGGGCTGCTTGGACCGGCCCACCTCGGGCCAGTTCATGTTCAACGGCCGGGACGTGTCCGCGCTGCCGCGGGACGAACTTGCGGCCATCCGCAACAAGCAACTCGGCTTCGTGTTCCAGGGATTCAACCTTCTGCCGCGCACCACCGCCTTGGAGAACGTGGAGGTGCCACTGCTGTACAGCCATCCGATCGTGCCCCCCGTGGAGCGGCACCGGCTCGCCATGGCCGCACTCGTTTCGATGGGGCTCGGTGACCGGGCGGACCACCATCCGAGCCAGTTGTCGGGGGGTCAGCAGCAGCGTGTGGCAATCGCCCGCGCGCTGGTGAATCAGCCGAGCCTGATCCTGGCCGATGAGCCTACCGGCAACCTCGACACTAAGACCAGCATGGAGGTCATGACACTGCTGCAGGAGTTGCGTGAGAAACGCAGCATTACCGTAGTGCTCATCACGCACGACATGGACGTTGCGCGCTACGGCACCCGTATCGTGTCAATCCGCGACGGGCTGATCGTCACCGATAAGCCCAACATTCCGGTGCACGCTCTGGAGAGCGTCGAGCGACGCGTGGCGAACGGGAATTGACTCTATGATGCCCATCCGTCACTGCCTGACACTGGCGCTGACAGCCCTCAGGCGCAATCGTCTGCAGACCTCCCTCGCTATCATCGGTATGGGCGTGGGGGTCGGCGCACTGGTCACGAGCGTTGCGCTGGGTCGCGGCGCGCAGCAGGCGATAGATGACCAGCTGCGCGCCGCGGGCGCCAACGTGATCGTCGTGACCGCCGGCAACTACCTCCAGGGCGTCGGCAACGTCGGGACGCATGAAAGCGGCGACATCAGTGGCACCCCGGCGAGCGTCACGGGCGACCACCAGGGCGCGCTGCTGCCGCCGCAGCTGCAGTTGAACCGCCCGCCCACGCAGTCCTGGGACGGCTTTCTGCCCACCTCTTACAACGACTTCACCGGCGCGGCGCCAATGACGCGACCGCTGCGGCTTGCCCGGGCGGGCGCCGGCGGCCTGATCAAGGTGCACGAAGAGGACGATCCGTTCGCCGTGCACGACCATCCTACGGCGGCGCAGCGGCTGGGCGATTCCATGGCCGGACTCGGGGCGGCCGCTACTCTCACCCGCAAGGACGCGGATGCCATTCGGGCGCTGGACGGCGTGCAGTACGTGGCCTCCAGCATCCAGGAGGATCAGCGACTGAAGGTCGAAGGCCAGGACAGCAATACCTGGTTCACCTACATGCGCGGCACCGATGACACCCTGCCGATGATTCGCACGGGTTGGGTGTTTCCCTATGGAGCGTTCTTCACACCGGACGACGTGCGGCAGGCGCGGCAGGTGATGGTGCTGGGCCGCGTTGCCAGCGATCACCTCTTCGGCCACGACAGCAACCCGATGGGGCGCACTGTCGTGCTGTGGAATCAGAAGTTCAAGGTGATCGGTGTGGTCAGCAGCCGCAGCTGGGCGGCTCAGCCGACCGCGGGTGACCACGAGTTCGACGCCTTCTACCTGCCCGTGACCACCGTGCAGAAGCTGCTGGACCTGAGCAAGCTCAATACCATCACGGTGACCACGAAGTCAGTGGGCGATACCAGCTTGATCTCGCGCACGATCGTAGACCTGCTGCGCACCCGGCATAAGATCAACTCGCGCATGCCGGACGATTTTACCGTGCGCACGCAGGCGCAGCTGGCCATCGGCCACGGCTTGCCGCCGACCGTCGCCCGCGTGCTGGGCGGCAACATGGAGGACGTCGACAAGGTCACCATCGGTCGCATCGCCGACTCCCTGAAGCGGGCCAACAACACCATGATCAGTTTGCTGGCCGGCGTTGCAGCCGTGTCGCTGCTGGTAGGCGGCATCGGCATCATGAACATCCTGTTGCTGTCAGTGACCGAGCGCACCCGCGAGATCGGTCTGCGCATGGCCCTGGGCGCACGCCGCAGCGATGTCATCTCGCAGTTCGTGGCCGAGGCCGTGCTGCTGAGCGTTGTCGGCGGCCTGCTGGGCACGGCCGTCGGCGCCCTGGCCTCCGGCAGCCTGCAGGAGTTCTTCCAGTATTCGATCAATATTTCCATTCTGTCGAGCATGGTGGCCATCGCGGTGGCCGCGGTGCTCGGCGTCATCTTCGGCGTCTACCCGGCCCGACGCGCCGCGGGCCTGGACCCTATCGAGGCACTGCATCATGAATAAGCGCAAGCGCATACAAGGATTGGTTCTGGCAGCACTCGTCGCGGCCGGCGTGGCCGCGGCCCACGACGAGCACGCTCCGCATTTCGATGCTCCCCAGCATGGCGGAGTAGTGCTCGAGTTCCACGATGAGATTCACTATGAGGTGGTCGTGACAGCCGGGGGCCAGCAGTTGCAGGTATGGCTGGGCGATGCGCACCGCCGCCCGCTGGCGGCATCGGAGGTCACGGATCTTGTGGCAGAGATCGGGCACACCGACAAGCACGCGGACCCGGTGGACATGCACATCAGCAATGACGGGAACTACTGGACCGGCGCCGTGCACCTCAAGGATCCGCAGGACATCGTGCGCATCGGCTTCACCTATCACCTCATGACGGCCACCAGCAGCACCAAGTACGACACCTTCCTGCATCCACCGCAGCCGCCACACGCCGATCACGATCATGACCACGGCTCCGCGCCGGGAACTCATACATGAGTTTCAGCCTCGAGGGTACCGTCAGATCGCTGCTGCGCAACCGCCTGCAGGCCTCGCTGACACTGGTGGGTATGAGCGTCGGTGTCGCCATGGTGGTGATCGTCTCCGGACTGGGGCTGGGGGCGCATCAGAAGATCGAGGCGCAGCTGCAAAGCGCAGGCCCGACGCTGATCACCATCCATTCCGGCAACTACACGCCGGGACCTGCCGCCAGCAGTGGTGAGGACGCCAGCGGCGGCGAGGTGGGTCAGGGCGGTGGCGCATTGTCGCTCGGCGACTCCGGCACCGTCTCGGATGTGAACGGCAATAACCCCAACGTCAAGGCGGTACGTTCGGAGGTGAAGATGTCGCGCTATCACAGCCCGGCGACACCGCTGACCGATGCCGAGCTTGCGGTGCTCGGCGGCCTCGCGGACGTGACCGCCATCGCCGCTTCTCTCGATGGCAATGTAAGCCTCGCGTCCAATGCCGATACGCTCATGAAGGTAGTGCACGTCAACGGCTTTCAGTCCGACTGGCCCGAGCTGCAAGGATGGAAGCTATCGGCCGGTCGCTGGCCCACGCCGGCCGAGCAAAGCGCTGGTGCCGCGGTGGCGCTGCTGCCGGATGGCGCCGCCGCGCGCCTGTGGCCCAATGCCCCGACCCCGATTGGTAAGACCCTGCAGTTCAACGGCCAAGCCGTGCAGGTGGTGGGGACCTTCAGCGGCCACGACGAAGATGCGGGGGCGATCATTCCGCAGGTGTATGCCGATCTGCCGGAGGCCCGCAGGCTCCTCGGGCGCGAGGATTATGACTCGATCACCGTGCGCGCCGGCGCGGTCGATGTGATGTCGGCGCTGGCGGCAAAGATCAGCGCCAAAATGCGCGAGCTGCACAAATTGCCCGCTGACACCTTCGATGACTTCCGGGTGCAAACACAGGCCGTCTCCGCCATGCGGGGTCTTGGCACCAGCCCGGCCACCGTTCGCTCGGTGCATTCGAACCTGTTCAATCTCGACCAGGCGTCCTATGTGGAGATGGCCCGCAGTTTGCGCAGGGCCGGCCAGACTTTCAGCCTGCTGCTCGCCGGCGGCGCCGCGGTGTCGCTGCTGGTGGGCGGCATCGGCATCATGAACATCATGCTGGTATCGGTCACGGCCAGGACGCGCGAGATCGGCCTGCGCGTGGCGGTGGGTGCCCGCACGCGGGACGTGATGATTCAGTTTCTTGCCGAGGCCATCGCGCTGGCGACCCTGGGTGGCCTGCTGGGGGTCGTCATCGGTGCCGCGGGCCTCACCACCGTGCGCCATACCCTGCATTGGGCCACTGCCATTTCACCGACCATGCTGGTGCTGGCGCTGGTGATGGCCTCCGTTACCGGCGTGGTATTCGGCTATGGGCCGGCGCGTCGCGCCGCCATTCTCGACCCCGTCATCGCGCTGCGCGCCGAGTGACACCATGAACACCCGAATCGCATCTTCCACCGGAGACCGTACATGATCGCACTGTTGCCCACTAACATCCGGCTGGCGCTGCGCTCACTGAACCGCAATCGGCTGCGCACCGCGCTGACCATGCTCGGCATCATCATCGGCGTTGCCGCAGTGCTGACCATGGTTGCGCTCGGTGACGGCGCGCGCGCGGCGGTGCAAAACAACGTCAAGAGCGCCGGCACCAACCTGGTCTTCGTCAGGGCCGGTAACTACACCCGCGGTGGCGAAAGCGTCGGCATTGCCACCGGCCTCGGCGCGGCCACGTCCCTGACGCCCGCCGATGCCCAAGGCATCCGTGACAACGTGATCGGACTCATCAATCTGTCGCCGCAGGTCGATACCCGAACGTTCGTGGCGGCGGGCGAGGCGCGCGAGTTCGCGCCGGTGCACGGCGTTGATACCACGTTCTCCGACATGTACGCCTGGGACCTCAAACCTGGCCGCATGTTCAACGCCAACGAAGTGGCGGGCGCCGCCAACGTCGCGGTGATCGGGCAAGCGCTCGCGGACCAGTTGTTTGCCAAGGGAACAAATCCGCTCGGCGGCACCATCACGGTACGCGGCACCAGCTACACCGTCTTGGGCGTCACTGCCGGCAGTGGCGAGGAGCAGACCAAGGAACTGTTCATCCCCTGGACCACGATGCAGAAGAGCCTTGCCATCCAGCATCTGGACGGGATCACGGTTGCCGCGCAGCGTGCCGGCGACACTTCGCGCATCGCCGATGAGATCAAGATGCTGCTGCGCCAGCGGCATGGCATCAAAGCCGTGAATGCCACCACCTACATGGCGGCGGCCGGCAATGCCGGCGGCACGCCGGATGACTTCACGGTGCAGACGCAGGCGGCGCAGGCCATCACCAAGGGGCTGTACACCCCGGCCGCCGCATTTGCCCTGGCCAACATGCCGCGGCTGGATGAGGTGACGCTGGACTCGATGACCAACACCTTGGACCACGCCAGCGGCACCATGACTGCATTGCTGGCCGCCATTGCCGGCGTTTCGCTGGTGATCGGCGGCATCGGCATCATGAACATCATGCTGGTGTCGGTCACGGAGCGCACGCGGGAGATCGGACTGCGCATGGCGACCGGCGCGCGCGGCCTCGACATCGCGCTGCAGTTCCTGGTGGAGGCGGTGGTGCTCAGTGCCATCGGCGGAGTGATCGGACTGGTACTGGGTGTGGTGGCGGCACGGGTTGTCGGTTGGACGCTGGGCTGGCCGACCAGTGTGTCGGTCGCCGTCATGGCGCTCGCCTTTGGTATCGCGGCCCTGGTGGGACTGGTGTTCGGCGGCTACCCCGCCCGGCGGGCATCGCTGCTGGATCCGATCCAGGCGCTGCGCGTGGAATGAAGGTGCGCATGGCAAGCGTCGTATTGATCCTCGCATTCGGATCGCACACGACCCATGCTGCAACTCAATCGGATCCCATCGAGCCGCTGGCCGAAGCGTTCGTGTCACTCGCACTGCAACTGGCACACAGCCCGGGACATGCATCCGAGGTCGATGCCTACTTTGGAGCGGCCTCCCTGATGCCGGCCGCCGCGGCGCCGTCCAGGACCACCACGGAGCTTTCCGCCACAGCGCAGCGTCTGGTGGTAGAGATCAGCCGTCAGCAGCAGCGCCTGCCGAGCGGGCGCGGCGCGCGGCTGCTGGATCAGTCCCGAACGCTCGCGGCGCTCATTGAGGAACTGCAGCACCCCCACCAGCGCAGCTTCGCCGCGCAGGCATGGGCGGTATACGGAATGCGAGTCCCGGCCGTGGACCCCCAGGCAACGCGCCGCACGCTGCAGTCACTCGCTGCCCTGCTGCCCGGAACCGGCCCGGTGGCTGACCGGCTCGACGCCTACCGGATGCGCTTCGTGATTGCACCGGAACGCCGCCGCGCGGTCTTTGAACGCGCGCTTCGGGAGTGTCGTGAGCGCACGCTCAAACATTGGGCACTGCCCGCGGGCGAGCGGGTCGCGATCGAATGGAGTGACGATGTGCCGGCGGCCTGGCAACGCTATCGAGGCGCCGACCGCAGTACGCTGCAGATCAATCCGCAGGCCGTGGCATACGCGGAGCAGGCGCTCGATGTGGCCTGCCACGAGGCCTACCCCGGCCATCACTCACAGTTCGTGCTGCTGACGCAGCATGCCGGTCCGACCGGGCCGCCCATCGAGGATACGATCGCGTTGCTGCATTCACCCGCCGCCGTGCTGCGCGAGGGTGCCGCGAACTTCGGCATCGAACTGGCGTTTCCGTTGGCGGAACGTGTGGCATTCGATCGCGACGTTCTGTTTCCGCTGGCGGGGCTTGATCCCGCGCAGGCCGCACGCTACGAGCACGTGAACGCCCTGGTAACGGACCTGGCTGCAGCGGCGATACCGATTCTCGCCTCCTACCGGGACGGTAGCCTGTCATTCGCTGCAGCGGCGGCCGCGTTGCGCGCGGATGCGCTGGTCAGCAGTCCCGAGGCGCTGCTGCGGTTCGTGGACGAAGAGGGTGCCTACACGCTGGGCTATACCGCCGCGCGTGACCGCATCCGCACCTACGTAACCGCCCGCAGCGCCTGCGCCAAAGAGGATCCCTGGCGCGTGCTGGCGGAAGTCCTCGCCGTACCCCAGGTCGCGGCCTTGTCCGAGGATGGCTCGCATTGTGCACCGAAGGAGGGATGACATGCGCCTCACAGTTGCGGTGCTGCTGGGATTGACTGTGGCCTTGGCCGGCAGCGCGCCGCTGCATGCCCAGGCCAGCGCTGATCCGGCGCCCGTCGCACAGGTGGTGACGGCACAGGGTCGTTATCGCATCGCCCTGGTCGCGGCGCCACACCCGATACCGCTGTCGAAGTACTTCACGCTCAAGCTTGCCGTATATGACACCCGCACCCCGACACGGCCGCTTACGGATGTGAAGCTCGATGTGTCGGCCGGTATGACGCACGGCGCTGGCCATGAATTCATGCATGGCATGGAAAGTTCAACCGTGGTCGAGCAAAGCAACGACCGGTTTGTGGTGCGCGGCATGATGTTCCACATGGCGGGATCCTGGATCCTGCGGGTCCGGGTGCACCAGGGAGCCGTGAGCGATACCGCGGATCTCACTCTGCAGTGTTGCGGTGAATGAGCAGTCCGTCGGTCCCGTGATGCGCGCCATGATCGCCCTGGTGTGCATGCTGGCCGTGGCCGCATCCCATGGCGCGGCGCGGCCAGATGACAGGACGCTCTATGATGCGGATGAACTTGCCGCCATCTATCGCCATTCGCCGCTGGGAAAGCCTGCCGCCGATCCCACCAATGCCGTAGCCGATAATCCTGCGGCCGCCCAGCTGGGCCAGAGGCTCTTCTACGACGTACGGCTGTCAGGCAATGGTCAGATCGCCTGCGCCACCTGCCACCAGCCTGCGCGCGCGTTCACCGACGCACGGCCGGTGGCACAGGCGCTGGGCATCGGAACACGCAACACGCCCACGCTGTTGAACGCGGCGTTTGCCACTTGGTTCTTCTGGGACGGACGCACCGACTCGCAGTGGTCGCAGGCCCTGAAGGTTTTTGAGAATCCTGCCGAAATCGGCACGGACCGGCTGCACATCCTGCACGTCATTTCCGACGATCCGGCGCTGCGCAGCGCGTACGAGGCGGTCTTCAGCACATTGCCTTCGTGCAGCGATCTGCGGCGGTTTCCGCAGCACGCCCGCCCGGGGACGGATGCCGGCGCAGCGCTGAACGCCGCGTGGATGGGCATGACCGCCGTCGATCGTACCGCCGCCAACCGCGCCTTCAGCAATGTTGGCAAGGCTATCGAAGCGTACGAACGGCGGCTGGTCAGCGACGATTCGACCTTCGATCGCTACGTCGCAGCCCTGAAAAGCGGGGATCAGGTGGCCCAGCGGGGGATTCCGGCTGCGGCCAAGCGCGGCTTGCGGCTTTTCGTCGGGGCCGGTCATTGCGAGTTGTGCCACGCGGGACCGGCCTTTACCGACGGCCAATTCCATAACCTGGGTTTGCCGATGCGGCCAGGAGCGGCAGCCGATGCCGGCCGCTACACAGGGATCGGCCGGGTTCGGGCTGATCCCTTCAATACCACGAGTACCTTCAGCGATTCCGCGGGTGGCGAGGCCGGCGAGCGGCTGCGGTTCATGCCGCCCCCGGACTCGATGCTCGGAGCCTTCAAGACCCCGAGCCTGCGCAATGTCGCGCTGACGGCGCCATACATGCACGACGGTCGCTTCGGTACCCTGGATGAGGTATTGGATTTTTATGCGCAAGTGCCGCCGGTTGAACCGGGGCGCCGGCTCGGCCAGCGCGAGAGGACCCTGGATCTGATACCGCGCCTGACCCCCGCGCAGAGACAGGATCTGATCGCATTCCTGCAGACCCTGACATCGCCTTTGCCGCCTGCGCAATTGCTGGGCCCGCACTGATCGGCGGCGCGCCAGCGGTCCATGCCTGGATCGGGCCTACGTCGGATATTTCAGTATTATAATCAATTACTTATGAATTCTCACCTGGTCGTGCGGTTGCCAAATCAACCCGTTTGAACGGCACCGGCGGAATTCCGACCGCCGCAGGTATAATTGAAGCCCGAAGCGCAGCCGTGACGGGCTTCGAGTTCGACGCGGTGCCGTTCGTGACGCGCGGCCGCAGTTCGTGACTCTTGGCAGCACGTCAAAAATAGCTGGATATACTACTGATCAGCTGGGCGATATCCCTCCATGGTCGGTCCGGTTCGGGGAGTTTGCGAGTGTTTTCAATGCGCAGTTCAATGACCGCCGTTATCGCAGCCTGTGGCATGTCCTGGGGTGCCGCGATTGCCGCGAACCCGCCCGCGCCGCCGGCGGACGCTTCGCATGGCAACTGGAAAACGGTCCAGCAGTATTGTTTCGATTGCCATAACACCGAGGACTGGGCCGGGGGTGTCGCGTTTGACACCATGGCCGATGACGCCATCCCGACGGATGCCAAGATCTGGGAACAGGCGGTGCGCAAACTGCGCGGTGGCATGATGCCCCCGCCCGGCCACAAGCGCCCCGATCCCGCGGCCGTCAAGAACCTCGTTTCCTACCTGGAGACGACGCTGGATGACGCCAGCACGCACCCCGATCCGGGTCGCGTCGCCCTGCGCCGTCTGAACCGCCGCGAATACGCCAATGCCGTGCACGATCTGATCGGCCTGGATGTCGACGCGGCGGCCTGGCTGCCGGAGGATCCGCTCAAGGACGGCTTTGATACGGACGCGGATCTGCTGCGGGTGACGCCGAACTTCCTGGATCAGTCCGTGGCCGCCGCGCGGGCGCTTGCACTTCAGGCCGTCGGCGACCCGAAGGCCGCACCGATCGACACCACCTACGGCAACATCGCCAACATGATCATTTCCCTGAATCCGCGCCCCGGAATGGGCACCGGTGATCAGGAGAAGTACCAGGACGGCATGCCCTTCGGCACCCGCGGCGGCATGGTCGCGGAGCACTGGTTCGCCGCTGACGGTGAATATTCACTCACCATCGGCGATATGGCGATGGCGCGCGAAGTGCCGAAGCTGGAGTTCGTGAGCACCGTGATCGTGCTGCTCGACGGCAAGGAGATTCACCGCGTCAACGTCGGTGGCGAGAGCGACTACAAGGACATCGACCAGAACCTGGATGCGGGCGTGTACCACGTCAACAGTCGCCTGCGCGATATCCGTTTTCATGCCACCGCGGGCCAGCACAAGCTGGCGGTGACGTTCCTGCGGCGCAGCTATGCTGAAAGCGACGAGCGCGTGCGGCCGAATACCCTCGATGGCGGCCAGCAGCGCGTGAATGCCGTGCATGCCATGCAGATCAAGGGACCTCTCAAGATCACCGGCATGAGCGAGACGCCGAGCCGGGCGAAGATCTTCATCTGTACGCCGGCCAGCGCTGCCGAGGAGGCCCCCTGCGCGCAGAAAATCATCGCCAACCTGGCGCAGCACGCGTTCCGGCGCCCGGTGACGGACGAGGATATGCAGCCGCTGCTGGCCTTCTACCAGAAGGGACGCCAGGCAGCGACCTTTGAAGTGGGCATTCGCGATGCCGTGTCCGCGATCCTCGCCAGTCCGAATTTCCTGTATCGCGCGGAAGCCGCCGGTGACCGGGTGCGCACGCTGGATGACTACGAGGTCGCCTCGCGCATGTCGTTCTTCATCTGGAGCAGCCTGCCGGACCAGGAACTGCTGGATCTGGCGGCGCGGAATGAACTGTCAAAGCCCGAGGTGCTGAAGGCCCAGGTGCATCGCATGCTCGCCGATCCGCGTGCGGTCTCACTCACCAACGACTTCGCGTTCCAGTGGCTCAACATCGCGAAGATGGACACCATCTCCCCGGCGCGTGCGCAGTTCAGCTACGCCAGCGCCCAGTACGACCCCCGGCCGCTGTTCCGCAAGGAACTGCAGCTGTTCGTGGACAGCATCTTCCGCTCGGATCGCAGCGTGGTGGACCTGCTCACCGCCGACCATACCTATCTCAACGAGCAGCTCGCCCTGCTGTATGGCATGCAGGATGTGAAGGGCGGGGAGTTCCGCCGCGTGACGCTGACGGACCCCAACCGCTTCGGTCTGCTGGGCAAAGGCGCGGTGCTCATGACCACGGCCAACCCTGACCGCACCGCCCCGGTGCTGCGTGGGGCGTGGATCATGGAGCGCATTCTGGGCACGCCGCAGACGGCGCCGCCGCCGAACGTGCCGACCCTGACCGCGTTCGTCGCCAGCAAGCCCACCACCGTACGCGAGCGTACCGAGATGCATCGCCGCAACCCACCGTGTTCGGGCTGCCACTCCGTGATGGACCCGCTGGGCTTCGCCTTGGAGAATTTCGACACCGTGGGCGAGTTCCGCGCCATCGATCCGCAGACGCACACGCTGATCGACACGGCGGCCACCATGCCGGATGGGACGCGCATGAGCGGGCCGGCGGACCTGCACAAGGCTCTGGCCGCACGCGGTCAGCAGCTGGTGCAGACGATCACCGAGAAGCTGATGACCTATGCGATCGGCCGGCCGATGGTCTACTCCGATATGCCCGCCGTGCGCAGCATTGCGCGCGCGGCCGCGGCTGACAATGACCGATTCGAAGCCATCGTACTGGGTGTCGTGAACAGCAACGCCTTCCGCAAGCGTGCACCGGTGACGCCGTTGCCGACGTCGCTGACGACGCAGGCGTCCAATCTGAGTTCCGCGCATTGAGCCTATTTGAAGTGGAGACATAGCCATGTTCCTGACCAAGAAGCATCTGTCCCGGCGCACGGTCCTGAAGGGCGCCGGTGCGGTGATCTCCCTGCCACTGCTCGATGCGATGATTCCGGCGGCCACCGCTGCGGCAGACACCGCCGCCGCGGTCAAGACCCGTCTGGGCTATGTGTACTTCCCCCATGGCGCGATCCAGAAGTTCTGGACCCCGGAGGATGCGGGCAAGGATTTCAAGTTCTCGCGGATCCTGAAGCCCCTGGAGGGCATGCGCGACTACGTCACCGTGGTCAGCAACCTGCGCAACAAGCCCGCCGAGAGCACCGACCCGCACGGCATTGTCGAGGCAACCTGGCTTACCTGCCTCGCCCCGACCACCCGCGGCGAGGGGCCGAATGCCGGCGTGTCCATTGACCAGGTGGCCGCGCGCCAGCTGGGAGCAGACACTCCGCTGCCCTCGCTGGAACTGTGTGGTGAGCCCGGCGGCTCCGTGAATTACAGCAGTCCCGGCCAGGGACTGCCGCTGGAAGGCAACCCGCGCCACGTCTTCACGACCATGTTCGGTCCCGGCGATTCCAATGCCGAGCGCAAGGGTCTGCTGCAATCCACGGGCAGCCTCCTCGACTACGTGCAGGAATCCAGCAAGAGCCTCAGCCGCAAACTGGATGGTTCCGACCGTGCGCTGGTGAACGACTACCTGCAGGCGGTGCGCGAAGTCGAAGTGCGCGTGCAGAAGCTGTCAGCCAAGGCCGATTCGCTCGGCAACCTGCCCAATGCGCCGCTGGGCGCGCCGGACGATTTCGGTGAATTGCTGGACATCCAGTTCGAGATGATCGCGCTGGCATTCCAGACCGGCCAGACCCGGGTCGCGACCATGCGCATGGTCAAGGAGGCCAGCATGCGCACCTATCCGGTGGTCAATGTCGATGAGGCCTTCCACCCGCTCTCGCACCACGGCGAAGATCCGGAAAAGTTCGAGCGTCTGGTTCGCATCCAGGCCTACCACGCCGAGCGCGTCAATCGCTTCGCGAAGCGTCTGGCCAGCATCAAGGAAGGCAGCGGCAACATCCTGGACAACTCGATCATCCTGTTTGGTAGCAACATGGCCAACAGCGACCTGCACAACCAGAACCCGATCCCGCAGCTGCTGCTGGGCAAGGGCGGCGGCATCAAGGGCGGCCAGCACCTCGCCATGCCAAGTTCCACCCCGCACGCCAACATCCTGCTCACCATGGTGCAGCGCGCCGGGGTGAAGCTTGAAAAGTTCAGCGACTCCACCGGGCCGCTGGCCGACATTTGATATGCGTCAGATGGGCATGCAAGTTGTAGCGTTTGCGGTGGCCGGCATCCTGTGCGGAACGGCGGGCTTTGCCGCCGATGCCAGTGTGCGGCCGGACGGCAGTACACCGCTGGAATGGGCGGTGTTCCATGGCGACATCGCCCAGACCAAGAAGCTGCTGGCAGCAGGCGCCGACGCCAAGGCCGTCAATGCCTACGGTGCCAGCGCCATGCAGCTGGCCGCGGATGCCTCCAACACCGAACTGATCCGGGTGTTGCTCAAGGCCGGAGCCGATCCGAATTCAGCGAATCCGGATGGCGAAACGGCGCTGCACCTGGTGGCGCGCGCCGGCAATGTCGAGGCGGCAAAACTGTTGCTGAGAGCGGGCGCTGAAGTGGATGCCCGCGAGAGTTTTGGCGGACAAACTCCGCTGATGTGGGCCGCCGCGCGCCGCCATCCGGAGATGGTCGCGCTGCTCGCCGACAAGGGCGCCGACGTCAATGCCCGCTCGGCGGTTCGCGACTACCTGCGCGTGGCCACGGCCGAGAGCCGCGCCAAGCAGCTGGATCGTGGTGGCTTCACCCCACTGATGTACGCGGCGCGCGAGAACTGCGGCGCCTGCGTCGAGGTGCTGCTGAAGCACAAGGTCGATGTGAATCTGCCCGACCCATCCGGCTTCGCGCCGATGGTGATCGCGATGCTGAACAGCAACTGGGACATCGCCAAGCGTCTGATCGACGCGGGCGCCGACGTCAATGAATGGGACATCTTCGGCCAGGCGCCGCTGCATGTCGCGATCGGCAACATGAACAGTCGCAGCAACGGCAATCCTCTGGACCGCGACCATCCCGACAAGGCCACCGGCCGCGACATAGTGAAGCTGCTGCTGGACCGCGGCGCCAATCCCAACCAGCAAACGTATTACCGGGCGGCAGGTTTGCGCGGCTTCGGCGGCACGGGTCGCGGCACGACCCCGTTCCTGGTGGCCTGCGCCAGCGGCGACATTGAAATCGTGAAGCTGCTGCTGGCCCACGGCGCCAATCCCAAGCTTGCGACATCCGACGGCCAGGGCCCGATCATCATTGCCGTGGGATCGCGCGCGGGCGGTACCGGCAATCCCGGTCCGGCACGAGCCGACGTTCCCCCTGAACCCGCCGCGGGACCGGGCACGGAGATTCCGCCGGCCACACGGCGCGGCCGCGGCGGCGGTGCCGGTGGTGCGACCGCCGCTGCACAGGGCCCGGCGGCGCCAGGCGGCGCTGCACCGGCTGCGGCTGCGGCTGCGGCCGGTCCGGCCGATAAAATGATCCCTGCCGCCAACCCGACCGTCGAGCTGATCAACCTGCTGGCGCAGTCCGGCGCCGACGTGAACCTGATGGCGAAGCGGCATTTCCTGCAGCGCACGCGCGGCGGCTCGGCGCTGCATTTCGCGGTGCGAACCGGGAACAAGGACGTCATGGCCGCGCTGATCAAACTCGGCATCGATGTGAACGCCAAGGATGAGGACGGCCTGACCGCGCTCGACTATGCGATGGGGCGCGGCTATGTTCCCTTCCTGCAGATGCCGACGCGGCCGCGCCGGGATCTGGCCGAGATCCTGCACACCTCGGGCGGCAATGTGGAGCTGGCCAAGACGCCGGATTGGCCGCCGCAGAGCCCTCCGATTGCCACGGTCGTCTACGACGCCGTCATCTGGCCGGTAGACCCGGTAGGACCCTAATGCCCATTTCCCGTCGTCTGTTCCTGCGCAGCGGAGCGCAGGCTCTTTCTGCTGTCTCATTGCTGGGGGCCGTTCCCCGGCTCTCTGGCGCCGCGGACCCGGATCTCAAGAGCGTCAGCGCCCGCGACATCACCGTCAAGGACGTGAGTGGTCTTGCGGTGTTTGCCGGCAGCGGCTGCAACGTCGTGGCGCTGGCCGGCCCGGATGGGGCGCTGCTGGTGGATGGCGGCCTGGCGGTGAATTCCGCGGTGCTGCTGAAGTCAGTGGCCGATAACCTCAAGACCCGCCGCGTCCAGACCCTGATCAATACCCATTGGCATCCCGAGCAGACCGGTTCGAATGAGGCCGTGGGCAAGGCCGGCGGCACCATCATCTCGCATGAGGTCTCGCGCCTGGCCCTGGGGCGTCGCGAGCGATCGGCGCTGTACGCGGGCTACTATGGTCCGTTGCCGCCCAAGGCGATTCCGACGCAGACCACGTACAACACCGGAACCTTGATGTTCGCGGGCGAGCAGGTCGACTACCGCTATCTGCCGGCGGCGCATACCAATGGCGATCTGTTCATTCACTTTCCGAAGCGCAACGTGATCGTCGCCGGTGGACCGGTCGCGGCGGATCACTGGCCGGTGATGGACTACCTGAATGGTGCCTTCATGCACGGCTTCGTGCGCTCCTACGAGATCCTGGCCGAGGTCGCCAAGCCCGATACCATCATCATCCCGGCGAATGGTCCGACCCTGACCGGCGCGGACATCGTCAAACAGAAGGACATGTACTGGGCGCTGTTCAAGCAGTTCTTCATCGACTTCAACAAGGGCTTTGGTCCGAACGACATCGTCGCCGCGCATCCCCTGAAGGATTACGAAGCGCAGTACGGGGATCCCGCGCAGTTCCTGGACTACGCCTACCGCAGCTTGCAGCTGGCGACCATTCCGCACTAGCCGGTGTGAAGCGCCAGCCGGTCAAGGGGCCGTCCGATCTGCAGCTGCTGCGTCAGGCGCGCCGCGTGGGTCGCGCCCTGGCCCAGCGTGGGTGGCGCGTGGCAACGGCAGAATCGTGCACCGCGGGTTGGGTCGCCAAAGTGCTCACCGATGTTCCGGGCAGCTCGCGCTGGGTCGAAGGCGGGTACGTCGTCTATTCAAACGCCGCCAAGATCCGCGATCTTGAAGTGACCGTTGCCACCCTGCGCCGTCATGGCGCGGTCAGCGAGCCCACGGCGCTGGCGATGTCGCGGGGCGCCGTGCGGGCCACGGGCGCTGACATTGCAGTCGCGATCACGGGTATCGCGGGCCCCGATGGCGGCACGGCCGAGAAGCCGGTGGGCACGGTCTGGTTTGCCATCGCTGAACGCCATGGCCGGCTTCGAGCCCATGCCACGCTGCGGGTTTTTCGCGGCGACCGCGAAGCCATTCGCCGCCAGTCGGTGGCCTTCGCACTGCGTTTGATACTCCAACACGCGCTGTCTTGACAGCAGCGCTGGGCGGGACGCAATCTGACCCGCGGCGCGCTCCGCGGCCCCGGTGGGGAAAACAGTGTACGTACCCGTGACGTTTTCGATGGCGTTGCTGATGACGATCATCAGCGCCGTGTGCTGGGGTTCATGGGCGAACACCTTCAAGATCACGCGCGGCTACCGCTTCGAGCTGTTCTATTGGGACTACGCACTGGGCATCTGTGTGATCGCCGTGGCGCTGGCATTCACCATGGGCAGCCTGCATCCGGATGGCACGGACTTTGTGTCCAACCTGCATTCGGCGGATGCAGCCAACTTCTACTACGCGTTCGCCGCGGGCGCCGTTTTCAACGTGGCGAACGTGTTGCTGGTGGCTGGCATCGACATGGCCGGTTTGGCGATCGCCTTTCCGCTCGCGATCGGCATTGCACTCGCCGTGGGCGTGATCCTGAGTTATCTGCAGAATCCGAAGGGCAGCCCCCTGCTGCTGGGCATCGCCGTCGTGTGCGCCATCATCGCCGTAATCCTCGACGGACGGGCCTACAAGTATCTGCATGCGGGCAAGGAGGCAGCCGGCGCGGTGAGCAGCCGCGCCTCGCGCAAGAGCATCGTGGTGTGCGTGATTTCGGGCCTGTTGATGGGACTGTTCGCGCCCATCGTCAGTCATGCCCTCAATACCGGTCACGCCTTGACGCCCTACACCGTGGGCGTGTTCTTCACGCTGGGCGCTCTGGCCTGCTGCTTTGTGTTCAACGTGTACCTGATGCGTCGGCCACTCATCGGCGCGCCCGTCGCGGCGGGCGGCTATTTCCGCACCAGCGCCGGTAATCATCTGCTGGGGCTGCTCGGTGGCTGTATCTGGGGCCTTGGCACGGTGTTCAACTTTGTCGCCTCGAGTCTGACGGGGGTGGCGATTTCCTACGCCATCGGTCAGTCCGCGCCCATGGTGGCCGCGCTGTGGGGTGTGTTTGTATGGCACGAGTTTCGCGGTGCCGGCACCCTGGCGCGGGTGAATCTGCTGCTGATGTTCGTGTTCTTCATTGCAGCTATTGCGCTGGTGTCGCTGGCGTATTCGGCAGGAGGCTGAGATGGCCGCCATCATCGTTCTGGGCAGTCTGAACATGGATATCGCCGCGTTGGCGCCGCGGCTTCCCCAGCCCGGTGAGACCCTGATGGGGTCGCACTTTCACACCGCTCCCGGGGGCAAGGGCGCCAACCAGGCGTATGCCGCCGCCAAACTGGGGCGCGCGGGTTCCACCGCCATGGTGGGCCGCGTCGGCGATGATGACTTCGGTCGGCAAATGATCGCCAACCTGGTGGCGACCGGCTGCGGTGTCGGTGGTGTCCGCGTGGTATCCGGAACCAGCGGTGTCGCGCTGATCCTGATATCCGAATCCGGGCAGAACTCCATTGTGGTGGTGTCCGGGGCCAATGATCGCTTCACGCCCGATGACGTCGCCGCCGATGCGCAGCTGCTGCGCGGGGCACGCTTTGCGCTGTTGCAGCTCGAAGTGCCGATGCCGACGACCCTGGCGGCCGCCAGTGCGGCCCGTGCGGCGGGCCTCGAAGTGATACTGGATCCGGCGCCCGCGCCGGAGCATCTGCCGCCTGAGCTGTTGAAGTTCGTGGACGTGCTGACGCCGAATGAAACCGAGGCCTCGCTGCTGGTGGGTCGCAAGAGCCCCGAAGTGAGCGTCGATGAGGCCCGCACGATTGCCGCGGAACTGCAATCGCGCGGCGTGCGACATGTGATCATCAAACTCGGTGCCAAGGGTTGCCTGTTGCTGGAGGCGGGCACGGCCACGCACGTGCCGGCACCTCTGGTCAAGGCGGTGGACTCCACGGGAGCCGGCGACATTTTCAACGCGGCGTTCACGGTGGCGTGCTCTGAAGGGGCATCGCGCCTGGATGCGTGCCAGTTTGCCGTGCATGCTGCCGCGCTCTCGGTGACGCGTATGGGCTGCCAAGCGAGCGTGCCGACGCGGGTGGAACTGGACGCGTATCTGCGGCAGTCCTAAAAGCGCCGGATATACAGTAGTCCACTTTTTCGAACACTGTGTAAGCGGAAAACTTTCGCGAAAAAAGCGGTGTTTTCTGCACTTTTGCGGCTCCCGGTATGCGGGCGATGTGAGACAATTCGCGCTTCGGAAATTCACTGGGACGGCGCACGCATGGATGAGAATCGCAAGAAGGCACTCACGGCCGCACTCGGACAAATCGAGAAGCAGTTTGGTAAGGGCTCGGTCATGCGACTGGGCGATGCACCGGCCATCTGGGATGTCGAGGCCGTGTCCACCGGTTCGCTGGGACTGGACATCGCACTGGGCATTGGTGGCTTGCCGCGTGGTCGGGTGGTGGAAGTGTTCGGGCCGGAGTCCTCCGGTAAGACCACGCTCACTCTGAGCGTCGTCGCCGAAGTGCAGCGCGCGGGCGGCACGGCCGCCTTCGTCGATGCCGAGCATGCGTTGGATCCGTCCTATGCCGAGAAGCTCGGGGTCAACATCGGCGAGCTGCTGGTGTCACAGCCCGACACGGGCGAACAGGCGCTGGAAATCACCGACATGCTGGTGCGCTCCGGTGCGGTGGACCTGGTGGTCATCGACTCCGTCGCGGCCCTGACGCCCAAGGCTGAAATCGAAGGTGAGATGGGTGAGATGCAGGTGGGCCTGCACGCCCGGCTGATGTCCCAGGCGCTGCGCAAGCTGACGGGCAACATCAAGCGCTCCAACACCATGGTGATTTTCATCAACCAGATCCGCATGAAGATCGGTGTGATGTTCGGCAGCCCGGAAACGACCACGGGCGGCAATGCGTTGAAGTTTTACGCCTCGGTGCGCCTGGACATCCGCCGCATCGGCGCCATCAAGAATGGCGAAGAGGTGGTCGGCAACATGACCCGCGTGAAGGTGGTCAAGAACAAGGTCTCCCCGCCGTTCCGCGAAGCTGAGTTCGAGATCATGTACGGCGTCGGTATCTCCCGCGAGGGCGAGGTCATCGAGCTGGGCAGCCAGCAGGGCATCATCGACAAGGCCGGTGCCTGGTATAGCTACAAGGGCGAGCGCATTGGCCAGGGCAAGGACAATGTCCGCACCTTCCTGCAGCAGCACCCGGAGATTTCGCGCGAGATCGAAGAGCAGGTGCGCCTGAAGCTGCTGCCCATCAAGCAGGGCAGTCGTGCGGGCGGCGAGCAGGCCAATACGGCCTGAGCTTCCGCCAGCCCCATCCCGACCAGGTGCGCGCCGCTATGAGACGCCGCTTCAAGGCGGGTGCCCCCGCCGCAACGCCTGCTCCAGACCCCCTGGGCGCCCGCCTGGCGGCGGTGACGCTGCTGGCCCGCCGTGACTTCGCCTCGGGCGAACTGGCGGCCCGGCTGCGGCAGGATGGCTACCCGGCCGAGGGGGTGGCAGCCGTCATCGCTGACCTCACCGCAGGCCGGATACTGGATGACACCCGGTTCGCGACCCAGTATGTGGCTTATCATGCGCAACGGGGGCAGGGACCCCGCCGGATCGCCATGGACTTGAGTGCCCGCGGCGTCGCCCCCGCCCAGATCGAGGCCGCCATGGCCGCAGGGACGGACTGGGCGGCCCTGGCGCGCGAGGTGCGCATCCGGCGGTTCGGACTGAGCCTTCCGCAAACCTGGGCCGAGAAGGCCAAACAGGGACGCTTTTTGCAGTACCGGGGCTTTTCATCGGATCATATCCGGTCGGCCCTGGGCCCAGATTTTGAGTCGGAAGATCTACTTTGAGTACATTGCCCCCTACCCGCGTTTCGGACATCCGTAAGGCCTTTCTGGAGTTCTTCCGCGAGCGTGGCCATGCCGTGGTGGCTTCGAGTTCCCTGGTGCCGGGCAATGACCCGACCCTGCTGTTCACCAGTGCCGGCATGGTGCAGTTCAAGGATGTGTTCCTGGGCCAGGACCGGCGCGACTACGTGCGCGCGGCCAGCAGCCAGCGCTGCGTGCGCGCCGGCGGCAAGCACAATGACCTGGAGAACGTGGGCTATACCAGCCGGCATCTGACCTTCTTCGAGATGCTCGGCAACTTCTCCTTCGGGGATTACTTCAAGCGCGAAGCCATTCGCTTCGCCTGGGACTTCCTCACCGGAGTCCTGCAGCTGCCCGCCGAACGGCTCTGGGTCACGGTTTACCAGAGCGATGATGAAGCAGCGGAAATCTGGCACAAGGAGATCGGCATCCCCGCCAGTCGCATCACCCGCCTGGGTGAGGACTCCAATTTCTGGTCGATGGGTGACACGGGCCCGCGCGGGCCGTGCAGTGAAATCTTCTTTGATCATGGTGCGGATGTGGCGGGTGGGCCGCCGGGTTCGCCCGATGAGGATGGCGATCGCTACGTGGAAGTGTGGAACCTGGTGTTCATGCAGTTCGATCGTTCCGCTGACGGCAAGATGGCACCGCTGCCGAAGCCCTCGGTAGACACGGGCATGGGATTGGAGCGCATTTCCGCGGTCATGCAGAAGGTCCATTCAGTGTTTGAGGTGGATCTGCTCGACACGCTGGTACGCGCCGCCGCCGCCCTGGCCGGTACCCAGGACTTGAGCAATGGCTCACTGCGCGTCATCGCGGATCACATCCGCTCCTGCACCTTCCTGATCGTTGACGGCGTCAGTCCTTCGAATGAAGGCCGCGGCTATGTGCTGCGCCGGATCATCCGCCGCGCCATCCGCCACGGCTACCAGTTAGGTGTGCGTGAGCCCTTCTTCCACAAGCTGGTCGGGGTGCTCGAAGCCGAAATGGGCGCCGCCTATCCGGAGCTGTCTGCGCGTCGCACCCATGCCGAGCGGGTACTGGCACAGGAGGAGGCGCGTTTTGCCGAGACCCTGGCCACGGGTATGGCGCTGCTGGATGCCGCCATGCGTGAGATGTCAGGCAGCGTCATCGACGGTGCAACGGTGTTCAAGTTGTATGACACCTTTGGCTTCCCCGTCGATCTCACTGCGGATGTTGCCCGCGAACATAACCTGACGATTGACCAGGCAGGCTTTGAGGTAGCCATGGATGCGCAGCGTAAGCGCGCCCAGGCTGCGAGTCGTTTCGGCGTGGATATGCGCGGCGGTACCAAGGTTGATTCGCACACTCAGTTCCATGGCTATGACACGCTCACGGGCACCAGCCAGGTGGTGGCGCTGCTGAAGGACGGCACGGCGGTTGAGGAGTTGCAGGCCGGCGAGAATGGCGAAGTTTTTCTCGAGGCCACACCGTTCTACGCCGAGTCCGGCGGCCAGGTGGGCGATGCGGGCGAGTTGGCCGCAGCCGGCATGCGCTTCGTGGTCAGCGATACCGTCAAGCGTGGTAAGGCCTTCTCGCACATGGGCAGGCTGGTCGAAGGCCGCATCCGCATTGGCGACCGCCTCGCCGCCCAGGTCGATGAGCCGCGGCGCGCCGCTACCGTTCTGAATCATTCGGCTACGCACCTGCTGCATGCGGCGCTGCGCCAGGTACTGGGTACCCATGTGCAGCAAAAAGGCTCGCTGGTGGCGCCCGATCGGCTGCGCTTCGATTTCTCGCACTTCCAGGCAGTCACGCCTGCGGAACTCACAACGATCGAACGCCTCGTCAACGCGCAGATCCGGCGCAACGAGCCGGCACAGACCGCGGTCATGGAATACGACCAGGCGGTCGCCTCCGGTGCCATGGCGCTGTTCGGCGAAAAATACGACAAGGATGTGCGCGTGCTGCGCATCGGTGACTTTTCCGTGGAGCTGTGCGGTGGCACCCATGTCGACCGTGCCGGAGACATCGGCCTGTTCAAGATCACCGGCGAAAGCGGTGTCGCATCGGGCGTGCGACGCATCGAGGCAATCACGGGTGAACGGGCGATTGACTACATGGAGCAGCATGAAGCGCTGATCCGCGAGGTCGCAGGTTTCTTACGCGGCTCGCCTGATGAAGTGCCGGAAAAGGTGCGCGACGTGCTCGACCGAGTGCGCCAGATGGAACGCGAGATTCGTAGCCTCAAAGACCGGCTGGCCTCGGGCTCGGGAGTGGATCTGGCGGCCGGCGCCATCGATGTCCAGGGTGTGAAGGTCGTCGCGGCGCAGGTCGACGGCGCGGATTCGGGCGCCTTGCGTAATGCCGTGGACCAGTTGAAGAGCAAATTGGGTTCGGCCGTGATCGTGCTGGCTTCGGTTGATGCGCAGGCGAAAGTGCTGCTGGTGGCCGGGGTAACGGCGGATCAGACTGGGCGGGTGAAAGCCGGCGAACTGGTCGGCATTGTCGCCGCGGCGGTCGGCGGCAAGGGCGGTGGCAGGGCAGACTTTGCCCAGGCAGGCGGTTCTGATCCCACGGCACTGCCGCAGGCGCTGGCCGGTGTTGAAGCGCTGGTCCGCCAGCGACTTCGGTAGTCCTGCGGCGCAGGGTCGTTGCCGCGGCAATGGTATTTTGTCTGACTCAACCATAGGGCGCCCATAACATTGCGCTCTTCCTCCAATATCGGCAGATTCAAGGTTTCACCGATTGCTTCTTGTTTCGCTTCGGCCACGCTATAGATTCGAGGCTGACTTGGAGGACTGACATGTTGATTCTGACGCGGCGAGTGGGTGAGACAGTGATGATCGGCAACGAGGTCACTGTCACGGTCCTGGGCGTGAAGGGGAACCAGGTCCGTATGGGAATCAATGCCCCGCGCACCGTCGCAGTGCATCGCGAAGAGATTTTCGAGCGCATCAAACACGAAGAGCAGGACGGTGAGTTCGTCGGCAGTGCCGAATCCAAAGGCACGGACAGCGCACGCCTCTCGGTCTAACGCCACGCGGCGCCTCTCAAGCTTGCGCCTTTACCTGCGTTCGCCTCGCCAGTATCATGGCGCCCTGTCCGCGCCAGGGGACGGCACCAACCAATAATTCATTGATTTGGTTGGCAAATTTCGTCAGCGGAGAGATGGCCGAGTGGTCGAAGGCGCGCCCCTGCTAAGGGCGTAAGGGTCAAAAGCCCTTCGAGGGTTCGAATCCCTCTCTCTCCGCCAGAATCAAATCAATGGCTTAGAGGGCTCGCGACGGCGGCGGCAGTTTCTATTGCCAGCGCATTGCCAGCTATCGCTAAATTCAATGTCCCAATTGCGGGGCCGCCGTTCCGCGCTGAGCCGCCTCCGATGTCGGAGTTTGACCCACTGCGGTCTTTCCCCGTCGGCCGCGTATGGGACGCGCAACCTCATTGCTACTCCAGGCTGACCTCGTCGGCTACGAACATCGATTCAGGGATAGACACGCGGCCAAACGGGGCTGACAAAAGCATGATGCCCGGCTCATCGACCGACAAATCTGCAAAGCTCGAATCGATGATCGCCTCCACCGTCCCCGATATACGGCCACATTCAAAGCGTACCTTGTCGCCAACACTAACCTCTACTCCGTTCGGGTACTTCATACGTCTTGTTTCCGTGGGTCGATTCTGCTGACCCATAGCCGCTTGGGTTAGTTAGTCACGGCGAGAGCTACTGCTCTCCTCGGCTCTACCCGACGGCGGGGATATAAGGCCCTTGAGGTGTCCCGGTACGGAGTACATCCAACCATCCTTTCCGTCACCGCCAGGAAAGGGCGAGACGGCCAATATTCGTTGATAGTGACGCATCATCGCGCGTTGCCGGTGAAGGAATGATTCCTTGTTCTCAATTGCAACCTTTCCCTCATATTCGAGCGGGAAGGCTTTGAGCATCAGGAGACTGCGACCTTTAAACAGGTGCCCGATTAGACTATTGGTTGCCGCGGAGAAACGTCCCCTCCCAGAGAGGCTGCTCTCCATCCAGGCTCTATTCAGCTCGACAATATCGCCATAATCAGAAATCTCGCTGATGTCATCCCAGTTTGCGCAAATCACATCGGCGAGATTAAAGGTCGCCTGGGAAACACTGTCCAAGTCGTCAAGGAATTCACTCGAATCTATGAATCTAGAGACGCGGAACTCGTTTATGTCCAAGCTCCCTGCATGTTGGCCGTCGGCCAAGATGAGCGCTACGGTGTGTCGTTGTTTGACTCGGTCTATTTCGTAGTCGAGATGACGCCACCCGGTGCGATGGTAGTGAACCTATAATCGTTCTTCGTCGAACGCCACTGGAAGAATCTTGAGCGGGTGGGGTGTACCGTCGGCCAATACAGGGTCACGATCGTGTCGGCGAATGCGCTTCATCTTGTTCTGGCCGGTTTTAGACTCACATATAGTGGAGCGAGTCCTGCTTCACCGAATAATAGTGCAATCAATTGTATTTTTTATCTAACGGTGGATCAGAAGATTTGTCGTCTGACGGTGGGCGAGGAAGAAAGCCAGCCATGCCCGAGACTACAGTCGCCACCTCGCTGCTTCCAGTCGGTACAGCTTCAACGGTGAGTTTTCGAATCGCCCGTGACAACTGAGTAGCTCGTGCTGCGGCCGCCACCGGGCTCCTTGCGCAGCGCGCCGCGCTCGACGAGATCCAGGATGTCGCGGTAGGCAGTGTCCTGCGAGGACTTCGTTAGCTTGGCCCACTTCGATGTCGTGAGTTTCCCCTCGAAGCCGTCCAGTAGACTGTTCAGCACCTTCACCTGGCGCACATTCAAAGACTGCTGCGCAAAGCGTTCCCAGAAGCGTGCCTTGGTCAGCACTGAGCTGAGCGTCTCCTGTGACCCATCGATCGCGCGGCCCAGGCACGAAAGGAACCACTCCTGCCACCCGGTGGCATTGAGCCCACCCTTCTGGGTGCGCTCAAGTATCCGGTAATAGTCGCTTCGCTCCCGGCGGATCTGCGCCGACATACTATAGAAGCGCTGGGTGCTTCCTTCAGAGCGCGCGAGCGCCATGTCCGCAATCGCGCGTGCGATTCGCCCATTGCCGTCATCGAAGGGGTGGATGGTGACGAACCATAGGTGTGCGAGCCCGGCGATGAAGAGGGGATCAGTATCGCCGGGTGCTTCGAACCAGTTCACGAAGCGATACATCTCGTTTGGGACCCGGGCGGCAGGCGGTGCTTCGTAGTGGACCTTCTGGCGGCCTATCGGGCCCGAGACAACCTGCATTGGTCCGCTGGCGTCGTTGCGCCAGTTGCCGACCGTGATTTTATGAAATCCGTTCCGGCCAGTCGGGAATAGTGCCGCATGCCAGCCGAACAAGCGGTCGGCAGTTAAGGGCTGCGTATAGTGGGTTGTTGCATCAAGCATCATCTCAACCACGCCCTCGACGTCGCGGTCGGCCCTCACTAGTCCGCCGACCTCCATGCCGAGGCGGCGTGCGATTGACGATCTGACTTGGTCGCTGTCGAGTTTTTCGCCTTCAATCTCACTCGAGCGGACCACATCTTCAGTCAGCGTGCTCAGTTGCGCCTCGCGACGCAGTTCGAAGCCGAGATCTTGCATCCGGCCGAGCAGACGGCCTTGCTCTCGAGACACCTGTCCGAGCAGCGTCGCCAAGCGCGCGCTGTCCCAGGCCAAGGCGGGCCAGCCCTCTTGTTCCCATATGTACATGCAATCTCCGCAAAAAGTGCGGTGATTATGAGCTCTATTCTCCGCAGCTGCAATTGGTATATCCGCACGCTATGCGGAGATTTGGCCATCTAATCTCCGCAGAAGGCAGGCTATTCACTTCAGCCACTCATGCCGGTGCGGCTTGGGTGTCTACTGCCAGCTCTATTGCCAGCGCTGGGGATTAGGCGGGACGGCAGCAGAATTTCTTTAAGAATCAGTAACTTATTGATTAATATGGATCTTCCGGCGAGTCAAAAGCCCTTCGAGGGTTCGAATCCCTCTCTCTCCACCAGTATTTTCCACCAGTTATCAGGGACTTGGGTTTTCGACCCCGTCTTATTGCGCGTCATTCAGGATGGCCGGCTGTCACCCTGATTGACGCGCCACACCGTCTGTACTGACAGGTCCACTGCCATAATTTCAACCGCCGCGCGACATCCGCTGATGGGCGTGACAATTGCCAACGCTCGAAGGCACAGGGTAATTCTGCGATCTTCCCCGGTCTTGATCTGCAATGGCGACGAGCCTGGAATAACGCACGTGATGGAAGAGATGCGTCCGGAGCGCGGAATGCCACACACCGTTCAGCACTCGCCGGTAGGAGCTGAGCGTTGCCGCAACGTCTCAGACAGCGTGACCAGTACTTCTCCTACGCTGTCGTGCAGCCAGCGCCCATCGATACCTATCTACAAGTCGATGTGCAGAAGTCAGCGCGGCTGGTCGCCAAGACTCCTCTAAAGCCTTGATCTTAACGTCCTCGCGCTCTAGGGCTTCTTGCGACCAATGCCGCCGTTCTCGCCCAACTGGGAGTCCGACAATTTCGCCGCAGATTTTTCGATATACGGAGAAATCTGGGTCAGATTCCGCGCGTGTCCAGATCGCCAGGCGGTGAAGGATTTCTGCAGCCTCGATCACGCCCACTTTCCCATCGATTAGGTCTTTGGCGCGCGCGTGAACCTTACGGCAGTGCTCTTCCCAGCGCGGGACGTTGGTGATGTCGGGGGGAACTTGTTGGAACTGGCCCATGCTGCGCAACACTCTTGAGCTATACAACTCACAAGCAATAACCTAGCAGGGCAGGAATCGCCCTGTCGCACCCGAATATCTCGAAAACCACTGGCGGCTTTCGGCTCATCCACATGGGCTGCGAGCTTTTGGGAGCGCGGGCATAATCGATGCTGTTGGAACTTCGCATGGCACCACAGGCTGGGATTGCCTGTAGACAGCTACGGGGCCTTCGGCGGATCGGCGGGGGCCACGTTCTCTTCAGAATCAGTAACTTCTTGATCCAACTGGTATTCTGAATCCGGTTCGATTCCCTCTCTTTGCGCTAGCTTTGGCACCCCAAGGTATGAACACTCGAGCGGAACCCACCAATACGCTGCGCACGAAAGTTGGCGGCCGCGAGTTCGTGACGCAGGGAATTGCGCCTGTAATATTTCAGGACCTCTACCACCACTTCATGACCGTGAGCTGGCCGCGGCTGTTTGGCACCATTGCGGCATTGTTCCTCGGCTTCGACTTCCTGTTTGGCTGCCTCTACCGCCTGGTGCCGGGCTGTATCGCCAACCTGAACCCCCCGGGCTTCGCCGGGGCCTTCTTCTTCAGCGTAGAAACGCTGGCGACGGTGGGCTACGGCGACATGCATCCGCAAAGCCTGTATGGCCACACAGTTGCCATGGTGGAAATGTTCGTCGGACTCATGATGCTTGCGCTCGTAACGGGGCTCATGTTTGCGCGCTTTTCCCGGCCCCGGGCCCGGTTCCTGTTCGCGCGCTTTGCAGTGGTTCGGCCGGTCGATGGGCGGCGCACGCTCATGTTCCGCGCTGCGAATGCACGCCAGAACGTCGTGCAGGAGGCCTCGGCACAATTGCGCATGGTGCGCGATGAAGTCACGTTGGAGGGGTTGCGGCTGCGCCGAATTACGGACTTGGCCCTGGTGCGCTCAAGCCAACCGGCCTTCTCAATCGGTTGGACGATCATGCATGTGATCGACGCCTCCAGTCCGCTTGCCCAGGAGACCGAAGAATCTCTCGGGCGGTCCCAGGCGTCGTTGATCCTCAGCGTGAGCGGCACGGATGAGACGACCGGTCACGTGCTGATCGCCCGCGAAGAATAT
>DATHOA010000144.1:0-20407 GCA_035485475.1 Steroidobacteraceae bacterium
CTTAGGGGTAGACTGCGGCTCTTTTTCGTCAAGTTCGTAGGTTGGTCGGGGGAGTAGGCTGTCAGTGGCGTCTTTGTGGTCCATTTGCATATCGACGCTTGAAGCGGAGCTGGCAGAGCAAGAGTTCAACACCTGGGTGCGACCTTTGCAGGCCATCGAGGGCGAAGGCGTCCTCAAATTGCTGGCGCCCAATCGCTTCGTGGTCGACTGGGTAAACAATAATCTGCTGCCGCGGATCGGCGAGCTGCTGCGCGGGGCGACCGCCGGCGGCGCCCCCATCATCACGGTCGAAATTGGCTCACGGGCGCGTTCGGAGGCGCCGGTCGCGACGAGCGCGGCCGCGGCGCCCACGTTCGCCCCGCCGCGCCGGGTCGAAGGCCTGGTCGTCGGTGCGCGGCTGAACGCGGACTACGATTTCACGAATTTCGTGGAAGGCAAGAGCAACCAGCTGGCGCGCGCCGCGTCCCAGCAGGTCGGCGAAAATCCGGGCAAGGCCTACAACCCGCTGTTCATCTACGGTGGTGTGGGTCTGGGCAAGACCCACCTGATGCATGCCGTCGGCCATCTGATGAAGCAGCGCAATGGGGAGGCGCGCGTGGCCTATGTGCACTCGGAGCGCTTCGTCGGCGACATGGTGCGTGCCCTGCAGCACAACACGATGAACGACTTCAAGGCGGCGTACCGCTCGCTCGATGCGCTGCTCATCGACGATATCCAGTTCTTCGCCAACAAGGATCGCTCGCAGGAGGAGTTCTTTCACACCTTCAACGAACTGCTCGAAGGGCAGCGCCAGGTGATCCTCACCTGCGATCGGTATCCGAAGGAAGTCAGTGGACTCGAGGAGCGCCTGAAGTCGCGCTTCGGCTGGGGACTCACGGTGGCGATCGAGCCGCCGGAGCTCGAGACGTGCGTGGCGATCCTCATGACGAAGGCGCACGCCGTCGGTGTCGCGTTGCCCGAGGAAGTCGCGTTCTTCGTAGCCAAGCGCATTCGCTCGAACATCCGTGAGCTGGAAGGGGCCCTGCGGCGCGTCATCGCGAACTCACGCTTCACGGGCCAGCCGATCACGCTCGATTTCGCCAAAGAAGCCTTGCGCGATCTGCTGCAATTACAGGCAAAACTCGTCACAATCGAGAACATCCAACGCACGGTTGCCGATTACTACAAGGTTCGCGTGGCCGATCTGCTCTCCAAACGTCGCAATCGTTCGATCGCCCGGCCACGTCAGGTCGCGATGGCGCTCGCACGCGAATTGACTACACACAGCCTGCCCGAAATCGGCGATGCTTTTGGTGGCCGCGATCACACCACCGTGCTGCATGCCTGCTCCAAAATCGTCGAGCTGCGCGCGACGGATCAGCGTGTCAGCGAAGACTATTTAAACCTGTTGAGAACCTTGACGGGATGATGTGGAAAGCCTGGGGACAACTTTGATGCGACAAGTTATGCACATTCGGCCCACAGGCAATGGACAGGTCGACCATGTACTTACACGGTGACTCCAAACGCACGCAAGCTCCTGATGCGGATGGGACAACGCAAAGTTATCCGGATATCCACAGGCCCTGTAGCTACTACTACAATCTTCTTTTAATACTTAAGATTATTAAGAGCACGCCATGAAGCTCACCGCCGCACGTGAAGATTTCCTCACTCCGCTGCAAAGCGTCATCGGCGTGGTCGAGCGCCGGCAGACCATGCCCATCCTGGCGAACGTGCTGCTGTCAGTGCGCGAAGACCGGTTGAGCGTGACCGGCTCGGACCTGGAGGTCGAACTGGTTGCCTCGCGAGCGGTGACCAGTCAGCAAACGGGCGATGTGACCATCCCGGGACGCAAGCTGCTGGATATTTTCCGCGCGCTGCCGGAAAAAGCCGCCGTGACCCTCAGTGCGGAAGGGGATCGGGTGAACATCCGCGCGGGACGCAGCCGCTTCGCGCTCTCGAGCCTGCCGGCTTCGGAGTTCCCGGTGGTTGACGACATCAACGCGCAGCAGACCGTGACCATCAGCCAGGGGGATCTGGGCAAGCTCATCGCGAAGACGCACTTCGCGATGGCGCAGCAGGACGTGCGTTACTACCTCAACGGCATGCTGCTGGAGACGGAGGGCAAGACCCTGCGTGCCGTGGCCACCGATGGCCATCGTCTGGCCCTGTGCGAAACGCAGTTGCCGGCCATGGCGCGTACGGCCCAGCAGGTCATCGTGCCGCGCAAGGGGGTGCTGGAGCTGCAGCGCATCCTTGGGCCCGAGGGTACTGTGGAGTTGGCCATCGGAACCAATCACGTTCGCGCCCAGATCGGCGAAATTCGTTTCACTTCGAAGCTGATCGATGGGCGTTTCCCGGAATATGGGCGCGTCGTTCCGGCCAACCCGACCAAGAAAGTCCACGCTGACCGCGAACAGCTGCGCCAGGCATTCCAGCGCACGGCGATTCTGTCGAATGAAAAATATCGCGGTATCCGCCTGACCTTGAAAACCGGCCTGTTGACGGTTCAAGCCCACAACCCCGAGCAGGAAGAAGCCGAAGACCAGCTTGAAGTCCGCTACGAGGGTGAGGATCTGGAAATCGGGTTCAACGTGAATTATCTGCTGGATGCTCTCGCTGCCCTGGATGGGGACACCGTGGAGATCGGCCTGTCCGATGCCAACAGCAGCTGCCTGGTTCGGCTTCCGGATTCGACGGACACCAAGTACGTCGTGATGCCGATGCGGCTGTAGGGACGATTCGGTCCGCGTGTTCCACGTGGAACAACCGGCATGAGTCTGGGTCAGCTGTCGATTCAAAATCTGCGCTGCCTGCGCCAGGCCGAACTGGACCTGCATCCCGGGCGCAACCTCATCGTCGGCGCCAACGGTTCGGGCAAGACGTCGTTGCTCGAGGCCATATTCCTGCTGGGTCGCGGCCGTTCCTTTCGCACCCGAAATTCGGAGCGTCTGATAACCCATGGCGAGTCCCGGTTGGTCGTCTTTGGCCGCACGATGCCCGCGGAGGATCCGGGCGTTGCAACGGCCTTGGGCATTCAGGTGACCCGAGGGGAACCGACCGTCGCCAAGATCCAGGGAGAATTCGCCCGAACGCTGGCGGCGCTTTCGCAGGCACTGCCCGTCCAGGTCATCGACCCCGGCGTCCATAAGTTGGTGGAGGACAGCGCTTTCCGCCGTCGCCGCTGGATGGATTGGGCAACGTTCCACGTGGAACATTCATTCATGGACGTGTGGGCCAGCTATACCCGGGCCCTGAAGCAACGAAACGCCGTGCTGAAGCAGCGGCAGGCCAATGCGACCGGCGCAGCGCACCAACTGGCGGCCTGGGACGGGGAGCTGGCGCAACTAGGCGAACAGCTGGCCCAGTCGCGGCGCAAGACCTTGGACGAGCTGCAACCCCATTGGCGACAGACCGTTGCCGCGTTGGCGGGTCTGGATCTGGAGCTGGTGTATTTTCAGGGCTGGTCCCGCGACATCACGCTGCGGGAGGCGCTTGAGCACTCCCGCGATCGCGACCTGACCCGCGGCAGCACCCATGCCGGACCCCATCGGGGAGATATATTCCTACGGCTCGATGGCAAACTGGCCCGGGATACCTTGTCGCGGGGCCAGCAAAAGCTCGTTGCCGTGTCGATGATTCTCGCGCAGCTGCAACTGCTGGCCAACGTCCTGCCGGAGCCGCCGACGTTGCTGCTGGATGACCCCGCGGCCGAACTCGATCCGGAGCGACTGGTGCGCTTCATCGAGCAGGTGGCGCCGCTGCATTGCCAATTGGTCCTCACCTCCCTGGCCGTCGGCCGACAGCCGTTCGGGCAGGCGGATCGGACGTTCCACGTGGAACATGGCAGGGTAATGGAGGCATAGGAGTTTGCGGCTAAAGGGCGGCAAATATAGTCGATCAGTCGCGATATTCTGGAAAAACGAGCTTAAAGTGCGCAAATCGCCGCCGCCTTTGCCCACGGCGCGCCGGTGCACCTCGGCACGGTGGCAACGGCGGCTTCGGATCAGGGCCGGCGGAGCCCTAAAAAACATAGATCAAACAATGCCTTATGCTTCGGTTTTTACATGGATCACGAGGCTCCGGACGGCTATAATGGGCGGTCAACCAAACGAGCGCCCGCATGCCGCAAAACGACGTCTACGACTCCAGTAAAATCAAAGTATTGAAAGGCCTCGACGCGGTGCGAAAGCGCCCGGGGATGTACATCGGCGATACGGATGACGGCAGCGGCCTGCATCACATGGTTTTCGAAGTCGTCGACAACTCCATCGACGAGGCACTCGCGGGGTACTGCGACCGGGTCCAGGTCACCATCCACGCCGATGAAAGTGTCACCGTTTCGGACAACGGCCGCGGCATCCCGGTAGACATCCACCCCGAAGAGGGCGTCTCGGCGGCCGAAGTCATCATGACCGTGCTGCACTCGGGTGGAAAGTTCGATGACACCTCGTACAAGGTCTCCGGCGGCCTGCATGGCGTTGGTGTGTCAGTCGTGAACGCTTTGTCGGACTACCTGCTGCTGACCGTGTGCCGCGACGGCCTGATGCACCAGCAGGAATACCACCTCGGCGACCCGGTGGCGCCGATGAAGGTCATCGGGCCGACCACGGAGCGGGGCACGACCATCCGCTTCAAGCCCAGTTCGCAGATCTTCACGAACATACAGTTTCATTTCGACATTCTTGCCAAGCGTCTGCGCGAACTGTCGTTCCTGAACTCCGGCGTGCGCATCGAGTTCAGCGACGAGCGCGAGACACGCGCGGAGACGTTCCAGCACGAGGGCGGCCTGCAGGCCTTCGTCAAGTATCTGAACCGCACGCGTACGCCGGTTCATGAGTCGGTGTTCTGGTTCCGCAATCAGTACGGACCGGTGTGCGTCGAGGTCGCGATCCAGTGGAACGACTCCTACCAGGAGAGCATGTACTGCTACACGAACAACATTCCGCAAAAGGACGGCGGCACGCATCTGGCGGGCTTTCGCAGCGCGCTGACGCGCACGCTCAACGACTACATCGAAAAAGAGCTCTCGGCGAAGAAGGACAAGCTCGACACCACCGGCGATGATTCGCGCGAAGGTCTCACCGCCATACTGTCGGTGAAGCTGCCGGATCCGAAGTTCTCGTCGCAGACCAAGGACAAACTGGTCTCAAGCGAGGTGAAGGGGATCGTGGAGTCGGCCCTGAACCAGAAGCTCGGCGAGTTCCTGCTCGAGCATCCGCAGGAAGCGCGCCTGATCGTCAACAAGATCATCGAAGCCGCACGCGCCCGCGAAGCCGCGCGCAAGGCCCGGGAAATGACCCGCCGCAAAGGCGCGCTCGACATCGCGGGCCTGCCCGGCAAGCTGGCGGATTGCCAGGAGAAGGATCCGGCGCTCTCGGAAATCTTCATCGTCGAGGGCGACTCGGCCGGTGGCTCGGCCAAGCAGGGCCGCGATCGGCGCACCCAGGCCATCCTGCCGCTGAAGGGCAAGATCCTGAACGTCGAGCGGGCGCGCTTCGACAAGATGCTCGGTTCGGCCGAGGTCGGCACGCTGATCACGGCGCTGGGCTGTGGCATCGGCCGCGATGACTTTGACATCAACAAACTGCGCTATCACCGCATCATCATCATGAGCGTGGACGGCGACGACCACGTGTTCGTGCGCGACGCAGGCCGTGGAGCGCGCATGGTGCGCATCGGCGAGTTCATCGACAGGGCACTTGAAGGCGTGGCGCCCCGGGCGGACGGGGTCGCGAAGCTGGCCGGCGCGCAGCTGGGGGAAGTACTCTGTTTCGGCGTCGATAATCGCGCGGTCCGCTTTCGGCCCATCAAAGCCGTGATCCGTCACCCGCTCGACGAGAAGCTCTTCAAGGTGCACACGGCCTATGGCCGTTCGGTGCGGGTGACTTCCAGCCACAGTGTTTTCGTGCACGAGGCCGGCGCCATCCGGCTGAAGAAAGGCTCGGCATTGCAGGTCGGCGATCGTGTGGTCGCGCCGCATCGCCTGGCGTTGCCGACAGGCGCGCCAGCACGTCTGGATATTCTGCGCGTGCTCCACGCCGACTCCTCCGCGGCGAGCCATGTCTGGCTGCGTGGACCGGCGGCCGAAGCATTGCTGCGCAAGCGCGTCGAGACCCGTCATGCCGCGCGCGCCGAACTCACCGAGCAACGAGTCGAGGTGCCTGCCGCTGTGCGTTACGTACAGGCGCTGGGTGCGGACGTCGACGCCATTATGGAGAAAGTTGCCGTCGGGCAGAGCCGTCTGCAGCGTCAATGGACCACCCAGTATCGCGGTTCCGGCGCGAACGAGGTGCGACCGTGGATTCGTCTTTCGGACATCGGCGCCGAGGAAATCGACTTCCTGGATGAGCGCGATGATGTCACGCTCTCGGCGGAGCACTACGCGGATCAGGCGCTCGCGCGCTACTTGCCGGTCGACGAAGACCTACTGACTTTGCTCGGATTTTATCTGGCGGAAGGATCCTGCTCGCCGCGCAACGGCATGCGTCTGTCGATCGGCGCCAGTAACGTCCGCTTCGCACCCGAGATGGCGCAGCGAATCGAACGCGTCTTCGGAATCGCACCCCAACTGCATACCTCCGCGACCCGCTGCTCGGAACTGAAGCTGGTGCATCGCGTTGCGGCACTGGCCTGGCAACAGTTATTCGGCTTTGCCGCGGCAGAATCGCATTCAAAGCGCATCCCGGACCTCGTCTTCAATGTTCCGGAACCGCTGCGCGCTGCATTCCTGCGCGGGTACCTGCTCGGCGACGGCACGGTCAGCAGTGGCCACGTTGTCTGGAGCACGAGTTCATATGATATCGCCAGCGGCCTTATGTACCTGCTCTCGAGTTTCGGCACCGTTGCCTCGCTAACCGAGCACCAGCCTGATGGTGTAGTACGCATGATCCGCGGCGCTCCATGCAAGACGGACCGCCCGTGGTGGACAATCACCCTCTCGGCCGCCGAGGATTTGAATGCGCTCCACGGCGTATGGAGTGACCACGCGGGAGCAGCCGCGCTCACCGCGCATCTCGCTCTCATCAAGCAGCCGGGCAAGAATCGACGCTTTGAACTGTTGGACGGTGACCTCATGTCGCTACCCATCAGAAGCATCGAAGAGGTCGTCCCTCGGAACGGCCAGGTTTACGATTTCTCAGTAGAGGGTGACGAGAACTTCATTGCCGGCATGGGAGGCCTGTGCTGTCACAATACTGACGCCGATGTCGATGGCAGTCACATCCGCACGCTGCTGCTGACATTCTTCTACCGGCAGATCCCCATGCTCATCGAGAACGGGCACGTCTACATCGCGCAGCCGCCGCTGTACAAACTCAAGCGCGGCAAGCAGGAACAGTACGTCAAGGATGACGTCGAGTTGACTGCGCTGCTATTGAGCGCAGCCCTCGATGATGCCCGCCTGTACGTCAATTCATCAGCGCCGCCGCTGTCGGGGGCGGGCCTGGAGCAGTTGGCCCGCAAGTACACCGAAGTCCAGGCTATCATCAAGCGCTGGTCACGGCGTTACGATGACCGGTTGCTGGATCAGCTGATTTACATGCCGGAAGTGAAGTCCGCGGATTTCGATCGCATGGATTGGCTTCGCGACTGGGCGCGCGAACTCGATCAACGCCTGAACGGCCTCGACGATGGCACGCGCAGTTTCCAGATCGAGGTGCAGCCCGCCACCGACGGCCATGCGACCCGCGTTGTGGTCAACAAGCATCAGCACGGTACGGCGACCCATAAGAACCTGCCGCGCGAGTTCTTCGAGTCCGCCGAGTACCAGCGGATCGCGGACCTTGGCCGCACGCTCTCGGGCTTCATCGGCGAGGGCGCCTATGTCACGCGTGACAATGATCGGCACGAAATCGGCAGCTTCAAGGACGCCATGAAATGGCTGTTCGAGCAGGCGCGCCGCAAGCAAAGCATCCAGCGCTACAAGGGCCTGGGTGAAATGAATCCGGAGCAGCTTTGGGACACGACCATCAATCCTGAGACGCGACGCCTGCTGCAGGTGCGCATCGAGGATGCCGTTGCCGCGGATGACATCTTCACCACGCTGATGGGTGACCAGGTCGAACCGCGTCGGGAATTCATCGAGAAGAACGCCTTGTCAGTCATGAACCTGGATATCTAAAACATGAACCCAATCAAGATCATCGCCCTGCTGCTCATCATCGGCGGCGCGCTCGGGCTGGCCTACGGCGGCTTCACGTACTCGCAAAAGACGACGGTGGCGCAGATCGGTCCGATCGAGGTCAACGCCAATGAGCATCACACGGTGAACGTGCCGATATGGGTGGGCATCGGCGGCATCGCCATCGGCGCATTGCTGCTGGCCTTCGGCGGGAAGCGCGATTGAAGATCGCGTTGGTCACGGGCGCGAGCCGCGGTCTGGGCCGCAACACCGCCGTGGCCCTGGCCCGCAAGGGCATCGATGTCATTGGGACCTATCACAGCAACAAGGCCGAAGCGGATGCCGCGGTCGCGCAAATCGCCGCGCTGGGCCGCAAGGCGCTGATGTTCCAGCTGGACAGCGGCAAGGTGTCGGCCTTCCCGGCCTTCGTTGCCGATGTGAAGCAGGCGCTGAATGCGCAGTGGACACGCGCGTCGTTCGACTACCTGGTCAACAACGCCGGTATCGGTATCCACGCACCCTTCGCGACCACTACGGAAGCGGACTTCGACCGGCTGATGAACGTGCACTTCAAGGGCGTGTTCTTCCTGACCCAGGCGCTCTTGCCGCTGATCGCGGACGGGGGTCGCATCGTCAACATATCCAGCGGGCTCACGCGCTTCAGTCTGCCGGGTTATGCGGCCTACGCGGCCATGAAAGGCGGCATCGAGGTCCTGACCCGCTACCTCGCCAAGGAGCTCGGCGGTCGCGGCATCGGGGTCAATACCGTGGCGCCGGGCGCCATCGAGACCGATTTTGGTGGCGGCGCGGTGCGCGACAATAAACAAGTGAATGATTTCGTCGCCAGCGTGACTGCGATGGGTCGCCCGGGTCTGCCGGATGATATCGGTCCGGCGATTGCGTCACTGCTGGCCGATGACAACCGCTGGATAACCGCGCAGCGAATTGAAATCTCCGGCGGCATGTTTGTTTGAAGGTCTGATCTAACAACCGTCAGACCTCACTGACGTCCGAACGGGCCGGGCACCGGATCCGCGGCCCGTCCGGCTCTTTGATAATGCGCTCCACCCTCACCAGGAGCCGCCATGAAACGACACTTATTGATTTTAGCGTGCGCCGTGCCTTGGGTCGCCTTTGGCGCCTATGCCGCGGATTCACCGGACGCAAGCTTCTACAAGCACGCCGCCGAAGCGGGCCTCGCGGAGGTCAGCGACGCGACGCTGGCACAGCAAAGTGCCACGGATCCGAAGCTCAAGGATTTCGCGGCCATGATGATCAAGGATCACAGCGCCGCGAACGACAAGCTGTCGGCCCTCGCGGGCACCAAGAACATCACCCTGCCGACCAGCGCCAGCGTGGGCGAGATGGCAACGCATGAGAAGTTGAAGCTGGAGTCAGGAACCACCTTCGACAACTCCTACATCAAGGGCCAGATCAGCGCGCACCGCGCCACCTTGAGGCTGCTGCGCAAGGAGATCGCAAGTGGCCAGGATCAGGACGCCAAGGATTTTGCGAAGTCGGTGCTGCCCACCGTCCAAGCACACCTCAAGGCCATCAACACCATCGCGACCGCCGACGGCGTTTCGACGAAATGAACGTTGCTCCGCGGCGTAGCTGAGGACGAGGATCGATCCGGTCCTCGTTCGTCTTCAGCTGGGCCGGTCTGACGGGCAACTCCTACCCCACGAGACACCCGCCGACCCCTGCGGCGGGCCAAGCGCAGCTGCGAGAGTGGAGCGCGTTCGACGTTCAACCAAAGTGAGGGGTGAAACCACCATGGGAAGTCAGCACCAGAACGAGTCCAAGCCAGCCACGAAGGAAGGCCAGAAGGCGGGGCAGCAGTCGCAACAGCAGCGCCGCGACGACCATATGAACTCGGCGCGGTCCGGTGAAGAGACGAGCCGGGCCGCTGACAGCGCCGATAAGCGCAGTCACAAGGCGCAGCACGGCCGCTCCACCGCTTCGACCACGGCCGACGAGGATGAGGATGAAGAAGCCGGATCGGGACATTCGCGGCATCTCGGCGACGAGGACGACTAGTCGTCGCGCTGCGGTGAGTCGCTTCGGTCAATGCGGACTTCGGGCGAGAGCATGGCTCTTGCTCGAAGTCCTTAGAGCTTGACCCCTATGGAAACTGACAGCGCCGGACCCGCTCCGGTCTATCCACGGCCACCCTTTCCCGAACAGCAGCAGCCCTGGCCCGGTCTGCTGGCGAAAATGACACCGCGCCCGGATCACGGCGAGTCCACGTATCGTGGCTCCGGCCGGCTGCAGGGCCGCAAGGCGCTGCTGACCGGCGGGGACAGCGGCATCGGCCGGGCCGCGGCCATCGCCTTTGCCCGAGAAGGCGCCGATGTGGCAATCAACTACCTGCCGGCGGAGGAAGCCGATGCCCAGGAGGTCATCGAGCTGATTCGCGGGGCGGGGCGCAAGGCGGTCGCGCTTCCGGGCGATATCCAGGATGAAATATTCTGCACGGGGCTGGTCAATTCGGCGGTGGCGCAGCTCGGTGGCCTGGACATCCTGGTCAACAATGCGGCCCGCCAGACGGCGCAGGAGTCGATTCTGGACATTACGACGGAGCAGCTGGATGCCACGTACAAGACGAATGTCTATGCCCTGTTCTGGATCACGAAGACGGCAGTGAAGTACATGACAGCCGGCGCGGCCATCATCAACACCACCTCGGTCAACGCCTATGACCCGTCGCAGAATCTGCTGGATTACGCCACGACCAAGGCGGCCATCGCGATTTTCACCAAGGGACTGGCGAAGCAGCTCGCGGCCAAGGGCATTCGCGTGAACGCGGTCGCCCCGGGGCCGATCTGGACGCCATTGCAGGTGTGCGGCGGTCAAAGCCCCGCAAAGCTGGCGCAGTTCGGTGCCGAAACGCCGATGGGCCGTCCCGGCCAGCCCGCCGAACTGGCCGCCCTCTACGTGCTGCTCGCGACCAACGAGGCCACCTACACCACCGGTCAGATATTCGGCGCGGTGGGCGGATACGGCGGTCCGTGAAGCAACCCGTGCTCGCGCGGCGGCCGACCCACACTACTGCTCTGCGGTAGGAATAGTCCTAGGATACCGAGGCATTGCCATGCATGGCTGCGGCCCGCGGCCGGTTGCTACCGTATGCGTCGCAACCGGAGGCCCGTCCATCATGCACATTCGATTTGGCTACGAACTGATTTACTCGACCCCTGTGCCGACGCACATGATCCTCATGCTGCACACCCAGCTGGGGCGTGGCCAGAACTACGTGGTCGCCGACCACGTGCAGCTGAGCCGTTCGATACCCGTGAAGTATCATACCGACGGCTTTGGCAATACCTGCACGCGCCTGGAATTACCCAGCGGCCCGACGCACATCACGGCCGATGCCCTGATTGAAGATTCGGGACGTCCGGAGGCGGTGGTACTGACTGCGCAGGAGCATCCCTTGCGCGAGCTGCCCTTCGAGGTCATGCAGTTCCTGCTCAGCAGTCGCTATTGCGATACGGAAGTATTGATGGCCGAGGCCTGGCGCCTGTTCGGCCATCTGCAGCCGGGATGGACCCGCGTGCAGGCAATCTGTGACTACGTGCACCAGTACGTCACGTTCGACTACCGGCATGCGCGACCGACGCGCACGGCCTCCGAGACTTATTTTGAACGCCGCGGGGTGTGTCGCGACTTCGCGCATCTCGCGATCGCGCTGTGTCGCTGCCTGAACATTCCGGCGCGCTACTGCACCGGCTATCTGGGCGATATCGGCATCCCGGCTGCGGACTCGCCGATGGATTTTGCGGGCTGCATGGAAGTGTACCTGGGGGGCCAGTGGCACCTCTTCGACCCACGCAACAATGCGCGCCGCATTGGCCGGATCATTATCGCGCGCGGCCGCGATGCCGGCGATGTGGCGATCAGCACGGCCTTCGGGCCGGCCTGCCTGCAGTTGTTCAGGGTGTGGACTGACGAGGCTGACGGCAGGGAGATGCGGAAGGTCGGGTAGATTTGCGCTAAGCCGCGTAGGATTCGCGGTATGACGACCCTGACAACCCCACCGCTCGCGCCGCTGCTCGCACGGCTGAGCGCGGACGCCGCGGCCAGTACCGAGAAGCTGCGGCAGGAGCGGGCCAAAGCACCGGCCGATGCCGGCGCGCTCGGGCCGAGGTCGGGTGACTACCGCACCTACTATGCGCGGATGAAGGAGTACCATCTGGCGGTCTCGCCGCAGACCGGAACCCTGCTGTACATGCTGGCGCGCGGCAGCGCGGCGCGCACGGTGGTTGAATTCGGGACATCCTTCGGCATTTCGACGCTGCATATCGCAGCGGCGCTCAAGGACAACGGCGGTGGCCGACTCATCACCACCGAATTTGAACCCTCCAAGATCGCCCACGCGCGCAACAATCTGCGGGCCGCGAACCTTCAGGAGTTCGTTGAGATTCGCGAGGGCGATGCGCTCGAGACCCTCGCAAGGGATATCCCGCCGATTGACCTGGTGCTGCTGGACGGCGCCAAGCCGCTTTACCTGAAGGTGCTGAACCTGCTCGAGCCGCATCTGCGCAGCGGCGCCATGCTCGTGGCCGACAATGCGGACTGGTGCCCGGAGTATCTCGAGCGGGTGCGCACGGCGGCCAACGGCTACCTGTCGGTGCCGTTCGGCGCGGATGTCGAGCTGTCGATGCGGCTTACCTGAAGCGCATACGACCGCTCGCGCCTGCCTCAGGCCGAATATTCCCGACGCAGGATCTTCGCGCCCTCGACCATGGCCTGCATCTTGCCGAAGGCCACTTCATGGGGCAGATACTTCATGCCGCAATCGGGTGCGACGATGACCTTGTCGGCGGGCATATGTTCCAGGGCGCGCCGGATGCGCGCTGCGACGGTCGCGGCGGTCTCGACCTTCATGTCGGACAAGTCGATGGCACCGACCATGACGTGCTTGCCGGCCAGGCTCTCGAGCACCGAACAGTCCAGGTTGGATTGCGCGGTTTCGATGGATACCTGATTGCAGCGACACTCGGCCATTTCGGACAGGAACGAGTAGCCCGTGGGGCGCGCGTGAATGATCGCGGCATAGCCGAAGCAGATATGGACGGTGGTGGTCCCGGTCACGCCCTCCAGGGCGCGATTCAGGGCGCGCAGGCCGTATTGGCGGGCCTTCTCGGGCCGCGCCTGCAGATAGGGTTCGTCGATCTGGACGACGTCGGCGCCGGCCGCGAACAGATCCTTGATCTCTTCATTGACGGCGCCCGCATAATCCATCGCGGCGTCTTCGTCATGGGCGTAGAAGTCATTCTGCGCCTGCTGCGCCATGGTGAACGGTCCCGGCACGGTGATCTTGATGCGCCGATCGGTATGGCGCAGCAGGAATTTCACGTCCTCGACCTGCACGGAATGCATGCGGCGAATCTTGCCGACGATGCGCGGCACGGGATTAGGGTGACCGGAGCGGTCCAGGGCCGTGCCGGGATTCTCCAGGTCCACCCCCTCCAGGGCGGTCGCGAAGCGGTTCGAATAGCTCTCCCGGCGGATCTCGCCATCGGAGATGATATCGATCCCGGCCTGCTCCTGAGCGCGGATCGCCAGGATCGTCGCATCGTCCTGCGCCTGGGCGAGAAACTCCGCCGGCACGCGCCACAGGGACTGCATTCGCACCCGCGGCGGAAAACGTCCCGCGAGATTGGCCCGGTCGATCAGCCACTCGGGCTGCGGATAACTGCCTACCAGAGTTGTCGGAAAAAGCATGTATTTGCGCCCCTCTTTATGATTTGAACACCGGAAGTCTCGGACCAAGCACTCTATTCGCACAAGCCGCGCTCTCAAACTCAGGGGTTTCCGCGCAGCCGGCGGCGCGCCTACCCTTTGGGTGGAATGCTCGGACGAATTTCCGCCATGCCCTGGGGAGGCATCCAGCTGTATTTTTATACAGGCTCAATATAATCAATGAGTTGCCCACTCGAAGAAATTATGCGCTCGGTAATTATGGTTATTAACCAACAAATAGTTGATGATTTTCAAATCAAAGCGCAGATAATAACCACTTATGCTTTACCAAGTTTCTCAATTGCCCCCCCATTACGTCGAGGTTGTCGAACGTGTCGAGCAGACGCGTTTGCGACTGAAGTTCATGTTGCAGCAATCGCCGGGGCGTTGGAAAGGTTTACTGCGGCGCTCGACTTTCGCCCGTTCAATTCAAGGATCGAACGCAATTGAAGGGTTTCAAGTCACCGTAGACGACGCGGCGGCGGCGGTGGATGGCGAGGAGCCGCTAGACGAGAAGACCGAGGCCTGGTCGGCCGTACGTGGCTATCGAGAATCGATGACCTACGTCCTGCAAATTGCGGACGATCCAGACTTTGTGCATCACGAGGCCGTACTGCGAAGCCTCCATTTCATGATGACCAGTTACGACATGAAGGCACATCCTGGGCGCTGGCGGCCAGGTGCTATCCACGTGAAGCGCGAGGAAACGGGTGAAACCGTCTATGAGGGGCCGGATGCGTCCCTGGTGCCGCAGCTGTTGGCCCAACTCATCGAGCAGCTCAATGCCCGAAATGACTTACCCATCATGGTTCGTGCGGCACTTGCACATTTGAATCTAGTCATGATTCACCCCTTTTCGGATGGAAACGGGCGAATGGCGCGCACGCTCCAGACGCTGGTGCTCGCACGCGAAGGGATTCTCGATCCAACCTTTTCGAGTATCGAGGAGTATTTGGGCCACAACACCCGTGATTACTACGCAGTGCTAGCAGAGGTCGGAAAGGGCGCCTGGCATCCGGAATACGATGCATTGCCGTGGATTCGATTCTGCTTGACGGCTCACTTCCGTCAAGCAGAAACGTTACTGCGCAGGACACAAGAGACTCGAACACTCGCCGACATTCTTGAAGCCGAGGCGAAGCGGCTTGGACTGCATGAGCGCACCATCGCGGCGCTTCTTGATGCGGCATATGACCATCGGGTTCGAAACGCCACGTATCGCAAAGCGGCTGATGTCACCGACGCGGTTGGCAGTCGCGATCTTGGGGCGTTAGCAAGCGCCGGACTCCTGGTTGCCCAAGGAGAAAAACGGGGCCGGTACTATCTGGCAGGGGATTGGGTTCGCCAACAACGCGCTCAAACTGACCTTCCAAAGATTCAAACTGACCCATTCGGCGAAGCGCGCGCCACGGAACTGAACGCCGCAAGTCTGCGAGCGGGAGCCGATCATGAGTAGCGAGCCATTACTGCTCAACCCCGAAACCCGCGTCACATGCCCAAAGTGCAATCACGAGTTCTCACTGGAGCAAGGCTTTGCCAAACAAGCCCTGGAATCGGTGGAGGCCGCAAGTGCAAGCGCCCTGGCGGGGCTGAGGGATCAGGAGCGGTCCGCGGTCGAGAAGCGAGCGCAGCACCTCGCCGGTGAGCAGGCCAAGGCGGCCCAGCGTCAGGTCGAGGACCTGCAGCGCATGCTGAAGTCCCAAGGCGACGCCCATACTAAAGCGCTGTCCGAGATGCGCGCGCTGACTGAACAGTCGTTCAAGCCGCAACTGGACACCCTGAAGGAACAGCTTGCGAGCAGCGAGGAAAAGCTGATTGCGTTGGACCAGCGTGAGGCCGCAATCGCGCTGCGTGAAAAGGGTATCGAGGCGCGCGTGCAGGAAGTCGCCGCAACGCGTGCGGCGGAGATGGTCGCTGGTGAACGCCGGGAGTACGAGAAGCGTCTCGCCGACAGCCAGGTACAGCTGAAGGCATTGCGCGATGAGCAACTCGCGCTGCGCGAGGAGCGCCAGAAGCTGAAGGATGAAAAGGACACGCTGGCGCTTGAAGTCCACAAGCAGGTCGATGCGAAGCTCGCCGAGCGAGTTTCATTGGCGCGCACCCAGGAGCAGGAAAAGGCCCAGCTGGACAAGGCCGAGCTGCAAAAGAAGCTCGACGACGCCATGGCCGAGCTGGCCTCGGCCCAGCGCAGGATGGCGCAGGGCTCCCAGCAGCTGCAGGGGGAAGTGCTCGAACTGGCCATCGAAGATGCCCTCAAGCGCGCGTTTCCGCTCGATGCCATCGAAGAGGTGAAGAAAGGCGCGCGCGGCGGGGATCTCATCCATCGGGTGACGTCCCGTTTGGGTCAGCCGGCCGGGGTCATGCTGTGGGAGTCCAAGCGTGCCAGGGAGTGGAGCCCCGCATGGATCGCGAAGCTGAAGGAGGACATGCGGGCCTGTGGCGCCGATATCGGTGTTCTGGTCAGCATGACTACCGCGATTCCGAAGGAATGGCCGGACGGGCAGCTGTTCGGACTGCATGAGGAAGTGTGGGTCACGACGTGGTCCGCGGCCGTGCAACTGGCCGAGGTGCTGCGCGCGGGGCTGCTCGACGTACACAAGCAGCGTCTGATCTCCGCCGGTAAGGGCGAGAAAATGGAGGCGGTCTACGACTATCTCACCTCGCCGCAGTTTGCCCAGAAGCTCAAAGCCGTTTACGGGGCCTTTCAGAAAATGCGCGAAGAACTGGAATCGGAGCGCTCGGTCACCATGCAGCGCTGGGCCCGGCGCGAGAAGCAACTGCAAAGCGGGCTGGCTGAGTTGCTCGGCGTGGCCGGCGATATTCAAGGCCTCGCCCAGCAGGAATTACCGGCCCTGGAGCTGGAGCCGCCCGGCGCACGACCTTGAATCCGCAGGCGGATCGCGGCCTTCAGCTGCCGAGTTTGGCGCGGTTTTCGGCGAGGAAGGCCTTGATGGAGGTAGCCGGGCGGCCGGTGAGGTCGGCGACCGCGGTGCTGGTGAATGCGAGCGTTGGCCCGGCGAAACTGCGCGCCGGTGGCGCATTCGGGTCTGCGGGTACGAGCGCAATGGGTTTGCCGGTGGCGGCAGTTGCGGCCGCAGCGACTTCCCGTACGCCGACCAGCGCAGGTCCGGTGATGTCGTAGATCTTGTTGTCATGCCCCGGGCTGGCCAGCACGGCCGCTGCCGCCGCCGCGCAGTCGTTGCGGGTGACATAGCCGACCTGCACCTCACGCGGCGGAATGGTGGCCTTGCCGTCGGCCACCATTTTGGCGGCCTGTGGCAGCAGGATCTCCATATATAGGGAGTTGCGCAGGAAGGTGTAGGCCACGCCGCTGTTGCGCAGCAGTTCCTCGGTCGCGACGTGATCGACCGCGATGCCCTGGTTATCGCCTTTGCTGATACCCAGCCACGACGTATAGGCGATCTGTTTCACGCCCGCGGCCTTGGCCGCATCGATGGCATGTCCGTGGGCGACCGGCCGCGGCCCGGCGCCCGTGCCGATGCTGATCAGCAGCATGCGCGTGCCGCCGGCAAAGGCGGCGGAGAGGGATTCGGGCCTGGCAAAGTCGCCGAAGCGCGTGGCCGCCCCGAGCTTCGCGTACTCCAGCAGCCCATCCGGCGTGCGGCTGACCAGGATCAGATTCTTCGCGGGCACGCCCGTCGCCAGCAGGTCCTTGACGGCCTGGCCACCGAGTTGACCGGAAGCACCGGAGATGATGATCCGGTCATTACCCGCACTCATGGCCGCGCGTGCGGCGCCACTCAGCAGCACGCCCGTCACGGCCATCTCCAACAGCTCGCGCCGTGTCAGCTGGTTCATCTGATATTCCCCGCGTTGATCACCCTCCCAAGGTCACCCATCCTCGCAGATCAGTCGATATGCTGCTCACATGACTTTCGGCAGGACCCTGCGAACCTTGTTCCGCTTGCGCCGGCATCGGCGCCGACGCCCGGTTGCGGCCAAGGATAGCCTGCGCGAGCTGACGCGGGCATTCTGTGAGGCCGGCGCCCTGCCGGCCCGATCGCGGCGGGCAGGCCGCCTTTTTGCTTTCATCATGGCCAAGGTCGGGGATCAGGAAGTGTCGCCGCGGCTGGCGCGCTGGCTGCAGCTCATGGACCTGGATCCGGCGCTCGCGCAGCGCTTCCGGGAAGCCTGGTTGCAGTTGTTACGTGAAGTCCATACGGTGCCGCTATTGGCAGACGCCGGCCTGCCGGCGCAGCCTGGTCTGTTCGCGGAAATCGGCCGCCGCATTTTCGTGAGGATGCTGCCGACGGCGCGCGACGAGGCCGATGCGGGACTGCTGTTCATCAGCATTTTCTCCTCACGACAGGCAGTCGAACGATTCGACGCGCTGTCGGCGGCGGCTTTCGACCAGTTGGGTGCACTGCTGTGGCCGGCACACGAATTGAGCTCGACCCTGCCGCTGCAGGTGGACTTGCGCCAGGCGATGCGATTACTCGCCGCGCGGATTGCGGGGCGCGGCGCGGCCACCGCCATCCGGGACCGTGGCACGCGCGACATCCACGACTCACCGTTCTACCAACTGTTGTTCATCACCGAACAGTTCGTGACGACCGACGCGCCGCTCGCGGCGCGGCAGGCGTGGCGACAGGCGGTCGTACGCTGTCGCGATGAGCTCGAACAGGTGCATTTGCACATGGAGGATGCCGGCGTCAGCTCGGCACTGGTCTATGATCTGCTGAGCATCGAGGCCGGCCTGGGCCGTCTGGAGCTGCTGGCGGGGGTGCTCACGGCCGAAGACCGTGCCGCGCCACGCGCCTTGCTGGACGCACTCGTGCGCGCACCTCTCGATGACACGCGGCTGCTGCTGCTATTCCGCCAGAACCTGACACTGCTCGCCCGCAAGACCGTTGAGCGCACGGGTCACAGCGGCGAGCACTATGTCGCGCGCGACCGCAGCGGCTATTGGCAGATGTGGCGCGCGGCCGTCGGCGGTGGCTTGCTGACGGTCATCACGGCGGCCATCAAGTCGCAGCTCGTCGGTGCGCACCTGCCGTTGTTCGTCGAAGGGTTTCTGATCGGCACTGATTACGCGGTCACCTTCGTGCTGCTGCAGATTTTCCATTTCGCACTGGCGACCAAGCAACCTTCGATGACCGCGGCGGCCCTGGCGGGCATCGTTCGCAGCAACCGCGGCGAGGAGCGCTGGAACAAGATTTCGGGTTACGCAGCCCAGATCTGCCGCACCCAGCTCGCCGCCGCGTTCGGCAACGTCATCGCCGTGTGCGTCGGTGGCATCGCCTTCCAGTATCTGTGGACGTGGTTGTTCAATGCGCACTTTCTGAGTGCCGAAAACGCGCAGCACGCCTACCAGAGCATGGATCCGCTGCGCTCCGGCACGGCCCTGTACGCGGCGGTCACCGGGGTCCTCCTGTGGGTCGGAGGACTGGTCGGCGGCTGGGCCGAGAATTTCATCGTGTTCAATCGCATCTCCCACGCGCTCGTGCAGCATCCGCTCAGCCACCGCGTCGGTGCGCGCCACATGGCGCGGATGGCCACCTGGCTTGAGCGCAACGTCGCCGGGTGGAGCAACAGCATCGTGCTCGGCTACCTGCTGGGTCTGACACCGGTCATAGCCCGCTTCTTCGGCATTCCGCTCGACGTTCGCCATGTCACGCTCAGCACCGGCATGGTGGCCCTCGCGGCGGCGCAATATGGTCTCGATGCCTTCCGCCACGGCTGGCTGTATCTGGCCATCGCCGGCATCGCCGTGACCTTCGTGCTCAATCTCAGCGTCAGCTTCACGATCGCATCGGTCGTCGCACTGCGTGCCTATAGTGTCCCGGGCCGGGAGCAGGCGCAGATACTGCGCTACGTCGGACGCCAGTTTCTGCGCGCACCCATGCATTTCATCTTTCCGGGCCGCTCCTGATATCCTGCCGCGCACACGAACACCAAAGGGAGACGGGGCATGATGCGTCGAAATGTTTGCGCCGCTGTGGCGCTGGTCAGCACCGCGCTGTTTGCGTTCGGCACCGTGCCGGCGCTGGCCGACGATGCCCCGGCATACACTGTGCCGTCCGGCACACCCGCCTATATTCGTGCGGCCATCGACGATCCGGCGCGCACGGCCGAGCAACGCGCGCGCGACGTCAATCGCAAGCCGGCCGAACTGCTGCTCATGTCGGGCATCCGCCCGGGCAACACCGTGGTCGAATTCGCCTCCTTTGGCCAGTACTTCACGACCTTCCTCGCGGACATCGTGGGCCCGCAGGGCAAGGTGTATATGTACGATCTGCCGTACACCGACAAGCGTGCCGGCGATGCGAGCCGGGCCTTTGTCACGGCGCATCCGAACTCGCAGTACCAGCTTGTGGACTACAACACCCTGCAACTGCCGCAGAAGGTCGACGAAGTGTTCATGGTCCTCTACTACCATGACCTGTTCATCAACCACATCGATACCGCCAGTCTCGATAGCCGCATCTTCAATGCGCTCAAGCCCGGTGGCATCTTCCTGGTCGTCGACCACAATGCAAAGCCCGGCTCGGGCACCACCGATACGCCCAAACTGCATCGCATCGATCCGGCGGT
>DATHOA010000145.1:0-24931 GCA_035485475.1 Steroidobacteraceae bacterium
GGCAGACCCGGGTCCGCCGCCGTGCGCAGCTTGCGCAGCCGCAGACTCAATTGATGCGCCAGCAGCTCCTCGAAGGCGAGGCGACGCTGCGCCGGATGATGGCCGGTGAGCAGCGCGCTGTGGTCCTGTTCGCGGGGTGGACGGTGCAGCTGCTCCAGCGCATCGCGCAGCTGCGGCAGGTGCAGTGAGCGCTGCACCTCAACGGGCAGCCAGTCGCGCACCGCGATGCTGCCGGGAGCGCCCAGCGCCTCGCCGATGAGCATGCGCAGGCGCAGCTGGGTCAGTCCTTCCGTGGCCGGGTACATCGGCGTCAGGGATTCCTCCAGCCCCTGCGCGGACTCCTGCACCCGGCGATATTCCGGGTGCACGATCTCCAGACCCAGCGGTCCGCGGCGCACCTCGCCGTAGCAGCGCAGCCGCAGTCCCCGCGTCAGTGCGTTCTGCTGGGCGCTCGAGAAATGAAAGAACCGCAGGGTGAGGAACCCCGAGCCATCGCTGATGCGGCACAGCAGCTGGCGGCGCCTGCGGTAGGTGACTTCGGTGAGCTGCACTTCGCCTTCGACCACGGCATGTTCGCCGGGCGTCAATCCGCCCAGGGGCAGGACCCGGGTGCGGTCCTCATAGCGCGTCGGCAGCAGGAACAGCAGGTCCTGCACCTGCGTGATGCCCAGTCTGGCGAGGCGTTCGGCGAGCGCGGCGCCGACACCGCGCAGCGCCGTGACGGGTCGCTGTTCGGCAGCCTCAGTCAAAGCAGAGGATGCACTCGATTTCCACGCGCGCGCCCTTCGGCAGCTGCGCGACGCCAACGGCCGCGCGGGCCGGATAGGGCTGGCGGAAATAGGTCGCCATGATTTCGTTCACTTTCGCGAAGTGCACCAGGTCGGTGAGAAACACCGTGACCTTGGCCACCTGCGAGAAGGTGCCATCCGCCGCCGTCACGATCGCCAGCAGGTTGTCGAAGGCACGGCGGATTTCCGCTTCGATATCGCCGGACACCAGTTCGCCGGTGCGCGGATCCAAGGGGATCTGGCCGGAAACGTACACGGTCTTGCCCACGCGCACCGCCTGCGAGTAGGTGCCGATGGCCTTGGGTGCGCTGTCGGTATGGATGATGCTGCGGGTCATGTCTTGTCCTCGGGCCGTTTGCGTGAATGCGCCGCGAGCGTGCGGCTGACGCGCAGCACATCGGGCATGCGACGGATGGTACGGATGACGGAGGCGAGCTGCGCGCGATCGTGCACCCGCAGTTCAAAATCCAGTACCGAGGATTCCGTCTCGCGCTCCTCCACCGAGACCCGCTCGATATTGGTTTCGGTGGCGGCGATGGCCGCGGCGACCGCGGCGAGTATGCCCATGCGGTTGGGCACATCGACACGGATCTGCGAACTGAACACCCGGTCCGGCGTCGCCTGCCAGGTCACCGGCAGCCACTTCTCCGGATGCTTGCGGTAGTCCTCGACGTTGACACAGGTTTCGCGGTGCACGACGACGCCACGCCCGCTGGACAGGAAGGCGATGACCGGATCGTTCGGAATCGGAAAGCAACAGCGCGCGTAGGTCACCAGCAGCCCCTCCGTTCCGGCGATGGCCATCGCGCCGGGGGCGGAGACTTCCCCGCCGTCCTCCTGGGGAACGGTGGGCAGGAGCCGGCGCGCGACCAGCGGCGCCAGGCGCTCGCCCATACCGATGCGTTCGAACAGCTCGTCGATATCCTTCATGCCGAACTCACCCACCGCCGCCTGCATCAGCGGCGGGGTGACATCCTCCAGCGCGAGGTGGAATTCCGCGAGCGACTGGTTGAGCAGGCGCTTGCCCAGCGCAATCGCCTCCGAGCGTCGCAGGCCCTTCAGATAGTGGCGGATGGCATTGCGCGCCTTGGCGGTGACCACGAAGTTCACCCAGGACGGATTCGGCATCGCGCCCTTCGCCGTAATGATCTCCACCGTCTGACCGTTGCGCAGCACGGTGCGCAGCGGCGTCAGGCGGCGGTCCACCTTGGCCGCGACGCAGCGATTGCCGATGTCGGTGTGCACCGAGTAGGCGAAATCAACCACGGTCGCACCGCTGGGCAGGCGCAGGATTTCCCCCTTCGGGGTGAACACGTACACCTTGTCCGGAAACAGATCGACCTTGACGCTCTCGAGGAACTCCTCGGAGCTGCTGCCCCCGTCCTGCAGCTCGACCAGCCGCGACAGCCACTCGCGGGCGCGCTCCTGCTGCGAGGAGCCGACGGTCTCACCGGTCTTGTAGCGCCAGTGCGCCGCGATGCCCGACTGCGCGACGCTGTTCATGTCTTCGGTGCGGATCTGCACCTCGATCGGTACGCCGTTCGGGCCGAACAGCGTGGTGTGCAGCGACTGGTAGCCATTGACGCGCGGGATCGCGATGTAGTCCTTGAAGCGACCCGGCATGGGCTTGAACACGCTGTGCACACTGCCGAGTGCGCGATAGCAGGTGTCGGCCTTGTCGACCACGATGCGCAGGCCGTAGACATCGACGATTTCGTTGAGCGTGGAGCGCTTGCGCTGCATCTTGCGGTAGATGCTGTACAGGTGCTTCTCGCGCGTCGCGACCCGCGCGACGATCTCGTTCTTGATCAGCGCTGCGGTCAGCTGCTGTTCGATTTTCTTGAGGAATTCCTTCTGGTTGCCGCGGGCGCGCTTGAGCGCCCGTTCGAGTACCCGATAGCGCTGCGGGTACAGGGCCGCGAAGCCCAAGTCCTCCAGTTCCAGTTTCAGGTCATAAAGCCCCAAGCGCTCGGCGATTGGCGCATAGATCTCCAGCGTCTCCCGGGCGATGGCGCGCCGGCGCGCGACGGCCATGGCCTCGATCGTGCGCATGTTGTGCGTCCGGTCGGCGAGCTTGACCAGCACCACCCGCAGGTCACGCACCATGGCGAGCAGCATTTTGCGGAAGCTTTCGGCCTGCGCCTCCTCGCGGCTCTTGAACTTTATCTGGTCGAGCTTGGTGACCCCGTCGACGATTTCGGCGACATCCGCGCCGAAGCGCTGCGCGAGCTGGTCCTTGGGGGTTGGCGTGTCCTCGATGACGTCATGGAGGATGGCCGCGATAATCGTATCGGTGTCGAGATGCAGGTCGGCGAGGATCGCGGCCGCGGCCACCGGGTGGGCGATATAGGGTTCGCCGCTAAGTCGGGTCTGGCCCTTGTGCGCCGAGGCGCCGAACTCGGCCGCCTGCCGGATGCGCTCCACCTGCTCAGGCGGCAGGTAGGCACCGACCGTGGCCAGCAGATCTTTCAGCCCCGGTGTGGCGCGCCTTGCACCGGGGATCAGTCCCAGGAGCGAAGACGCATAGTCCATAGGTTACGCCTGGAGTCAGTCTCCAAGACCAAATTGCGGGGCCCGGAATGCCATGGATTCGGCATCCGGCATGGTGGCCTCCACTGGCGGGGGCTCCGGCTCACTGAGCATCTCGGCCGTGATGGTGCCGCCGGCGATTTCGCGCAGGGCGACCACCGTGGGCTTGTCGTTTTCCCAGGCAACGGTCGGTTCGGCGCCATTGGCCAGCCGCCGGGCACGCTGGGAGGCCAGCAGCACCAGATGGAACAGGTTATCGACGTTCTGGAGACAGTCTTCGACAGTGATTCGGGCCATATCCTGCTAACTTTAGGTAATTGCCGCCGCGATGGGCGGAAGAGGTTCAGAAGTCTACGGCAACGGGCCCCGTTTTGGCCAGACTTAGCGTCAGGAGGTCCCGAGCAGGTCCGCCAGCAGCGGCGCCAGCTGCGGCCGGTCGCTGGTCAGGGCCTGGCCCTTGCCCGTCAGTATGCATTCCAGTTGTCCGCAGGCGGTGTCGAAATCGTCGTTGACCACCACGTAGCCGAATTCCTTGTAATGGGACATGTCGCCCACGGCATCGCGTAGGCGCCGGGCGATCACCTCCGGGGTATCCGTCTGCCGGTTGCGCAGCCGCTCTTCGAGGGCGGCACGCGAGGGCGGCAGGATGAAAATGGTGGTGCAGCCCGGCGCCGACGCGCGAACCTGCCGCGCACCCTGCCAGTCGATCTCCAGGATGACGTCCCGGCCCGCGGCCAGCACTGCCTCGACGGTTGCGCGGCCCGTGCCATAGAAGTTGTCGAATACGCGGGCGTATTCCAGAAATTCGCCGCGCGCCTGCCGCTCCTGAAACTCCTGCGGTGTCACGAACCAGTACTCGCGACCGGGCTGCTCGGAAGGTCGTGGCGGGCGGGTCGTGTGGGACACCGAGACAGTCAGCTGCGGATTGCGCGCCAGGAGGGCCTTGACCAAGGACGTCTTCCCGGCGCCCGAGGGCGCCGAAATCACAAATAGCCCACCGATGTGCGCAGTGTATTTCTCAAGGGTCATAACTGTTTTTGGCTGCACCTGCGCATTGTAGCGAACAGCGGGTTTTTAGCGTTTATCTGTATTGCACCAATGTGGGCAAGTACTCATTCTGGCGCACTTTATTGCCTTCCACGCAGCCGACCGGGAGAACTCCAAGAAATGCGCCGGCACCGGACAGGGATGTTGATCGCGATGGGCGCGCTGGCGGCCGGCCCCGCGGCGCGGGCTGCCGATACGCAAGTCGAAACGGAAGCGGGAGCCAACCTCGAATCAGTGGTCGTGACCGCGACGCGCATCGCGCAGGAGAGCCTCACACTGCCCGCGTCCGTGGATCGCATCAGCAGCGCCACGATTCACGACGGGCAATCACAGGTCAATCTGTCCGAATCTCTGGACACGGTTCCGGGTGTGTCCGTGCAAAGCCGCTCGAACTATGCCCAGGACCTGCAGATCTCCTCGCGCGGCTTCGGCGCGCGCTCGAGCTTCGGCGCGCGTGGTGTGCGCCTGTATTCGGATGGCATTCCCGGAACGATGCCGGATGGCCAGGGCCAATTTTCGCAGTTCGACTTAGGTTCCGCCGATCACATCGAAGTACTGCGCGGACCGTTCTCGGCCCTGTACGGCAACTCCTCCGGTGGCGTCATCGCCATTTTCACCGAAGATGCGCCACCGGGATTCGAACTTGGTTCGACAGTGGAATACGGATCATTGAATACCCAGCGCTATGCCGGGGTCGTGGGCGGTGACACCGGCCCCGTCAACTACCTGCTGGATGTTTCGCATTTCCAGACGGATGGCTACCGCCGGCACAGCGAAGCGCAGCGCAATCTGCTCAACAGCAAGGTACGCGTGAAGCTCGACGATGCGTCGCAGCTGACCTTCATCGTCAATGCCGTCGAAATGCCCTTCGTGCAGGATCCACTGGGGCTGACTGCCGCACAGGCGGTGGCGGATCCGCTGCAGGCCGGCACCGGCGCGGACATGTTCAACACCCGCAAATCGCTGACGCAGGAGCAGGCGGGCGCGACCTACGAGCGCGAATTCGGCGCCCACGACAGCCTCGTCGCCATGGTTTACAGCGGCCATCGTCAGACCACCCAGTTCCAGTCGATACCGCTGGCCACGCAAGCCGCACCGAGCAGTCCCGGCGGCGTCATCGACCTGGCGCGCGATTACGACGGCACCGATGTGCATTTCACCGATCAGCGTGATTTGCTGGGCACCGCGCTCAGCATGACCGCCGGCATCAGCTACGACGACCTCGACGAACACCGGCGCGGCTATCTGAACTACGTGGGCACGGACCTGGGCGTACTCGGCGCCCTGCGCCGCTATGAGACCAACCTGGTGCACGACCTCGATGAGTACTTCCAGGCCCAGTGGGATCTGACCGCGCGCCTGCACGCCACCGCCGGCGTACGCAACAGCGTGGTCGATATCACCTCGCACAGCCATCTGTCGGTCAGTGGGGCCCTGCCCTTGAGCGGCACGCGTTACTCCGCGACCAATCCGGTCGCGGGCTTGAGTTACAGCGTCACCGACGACATCAGCACCTATGCCTCGTTCGGCCGCGGGTTCGAGACGCCAACCCTGAACGAGCTCGCGTATCGCTCCATCAATGGCAGTCTGCCCGGATTGAACTTCGGGTTGCAGCCGGCACGCAGCAGTGACTATGAAGTGGGCGTGAAGACGCGCGGTACGCTGTTCCGCGCCGACCTGGCCGTGTTTCATATTCGCACCATCGATGAGTTGGGTGTGCTGCAAAGCTCCGGCGGCCGCTCGATCTACGAGAATATCGGCGCCACCCAGCGCGACGGCGCGGAGCTGGGTGTCACCGCCGACCTGCCCGGAAACTTCGAAACGCGCATCGCCTATTCCTACCTGCGTGCGGTGGTGGCCGATGCGTACGCCGGGTGTGCGGGCACGCCGTGCACGACCGCCGTGATTCCCGCCGGAAACTACCTGCCGGCCGTTCCGCAGAATATTTTGTACGCCGGCCTGACATGGCGCTCTCCGGCCGCAGGCTTCTTCGCCACGGCCGAAACACTGGTGCGCTCACGCATCTACGCCGATGACCGCAACTCCGGCTACGCCGGAGGCTACTGGACCGAGAACCTGCGCACCGGCTTTGAGCAGAAGCGCTCCGGCTGGCAGACCAGTGAGTACCTGCGCATCGAGAACATGTTCAACAAGGCCTACATCGGGTCCGTGATCGTCAATGACGCGAATTCGCGGTTCTTCGAGCCGGAGCCGGGTCTTGGTGCGTTCGTAATGTTCGAGGCCAAGTACCTGGATCCGCGCAGCTGAACCTACTAGCTTGGACTGGGCGGTCCGGCGCTGCCGCATCCTTGTAGGAGGATGCCGCAAACCACCCTCGCGCATGCTGTTTCGAGAATCGCGTCGCAGTCGAGGCCAGGAACTTGGGATTAAAAACCCCCTCATGTACTTCATGGAGCCCCGGTATGCCGCAGGCGAGCTGTGACCCGCTGGATCTTTTCTTCACCGCGCTCACGGCGAAGCGCGTTCCATCCTTGGCGCGACGGATTGTGATTGCCGACGACAATCAGGACATGGCCGACAGCCTCAAGGTACTTCTGGAGCACGATGGCCACGTGGTTCACGCGACTCAGGATGGCGAGGGCGCCATTGAGCTGGCGCGGAGCGTGAAGCCGGACTTCCTGTTGCTCGACATCGGCATGCCGAAGCTCAACGGGTACGATGTCGCGCGGCACATTCGAGCGCAGCCATGGGGCCGGGAGATGCGGCTGGTCGCGATTACCGGATGGGGACAGCCCGAGGATCAATCACGCGCGATCGAGGCCGGCTTCGACTATCACTTGACGAAGCCGGTACCCCTTGAGCTTCTCGCCGAGGTGCTCAATGCGAAAGGCGTGTGGGCGCTGCGGGCGCAGCGAAGGCCGCCTCAGTAGCCGATGGTGAACCGCCGCCGCACATGCTTGGGGCTCTCCAGCTCATCGACCAGCGCAATCGCGTAATCGTCGTACGAGATCGAGCTCTTGCCCTGCGCGGTGGCGACGACCTCATCCGCGCCCAAGCGGAACTTGCCGGTGCGCTCGCCCGGCCCTATCTGCACGGCCGGCGAAAAGAAGGTCCAGTCCAGCTGCTGATCGGCGCGCAGCAGCTTCAGCAGCTGCGAGCCCTCCTTGATGCTGGGCAGCCACTCGGCCGGAATCTGCGGATTGTCCATGACGAGTTTGCCGTCCGCCGCCTTGAGTGAGCCCGCGCCCCCCACGGCGATGTAGCGCTTCACGCCCGATTTGCGCACCGCCGCCAGCACCTGGGGCGAAATACCGGGATTGAACGGCGCCGAGCTGATGACCGCATCGTGTCCGCGCACCAATGCCGCGACGCTGTCCGGATCGGTGACATCACCTTTGACCGCCTTGAGATTTGGCTGGCTGGGGGCCTTGTCGGGATTGCGCACGATCGCCGTAACCGCGTGACCCCGTCCCAGCAGTTCCGCCGTGATCTTGCTGCCGATTCTGCCCGTTGCGCCAATGAGTGCCACTTTCATGCTGAAACCTCCGCCATCCAAGGAACGCCACTGTAAGCACTCGCAGCCGTACGGTCGAGAACCTTTGCCGTGGCCAAGGGTACTCATGCCATTGTGGTGGTCCTGCGTAATGTATCCGTTGCCTGGCCGGCCGATGGCAGCGTCGTGGTGCGCGATCTGTACCTTGCTTCCGCGGCCAGACCCAGCCAGTCATTTGAGATGGAGCTGCGCAACCACGTGGTGTTGCCGGCCCTGGTCAACGCGCACGACCATTTGCACCAGAACGGCGTCCCGCCGCTGCCGCAAACGGCGCCCTTCCGCAACAGCTACGAATGGGCCAGGGCCTTTCGGGCGCATTTTGGCGACGCGGCGGTCAAGGCGGTATTGTCCAAGCCCCTGCGCGTACGCCTGTGGCAGGGCGGGCTGAAAAACGCCCTGTGCGGTGCCACTACGGTGATGCACCACGATCCGGCGCATGACACCTTCGATGTGACGAGCTTCCCGGTGCGCGTGTCGCGGCCGTACAGCTGGGCCCACTCGCTGCACCAGGGCTACGGACCCGATGTGGTCGCCAGCTTTCGCGCCGCAGCTTCCCAGGTTCCATGGTTCATCCATCTTGCGGAAGGCACGGATGGGCTCGCGGCCGGCGAGTTGCAGGAGTTGCGGCAGCTCGGATGCCTCGACGCCAATTCCGTGCTGGTTCATGCGGTGGGGCTGGGCGACGCCGATGTGGTGGACATACTGCGCGCCGGCGCCGGCGTGGTCTGGTGTCCATCGAGCAATCTTGCGCTGCTGGGGCAGACCATCAGCCCGCGCCGCCTGCGCGCGCTTTTCGATGCCGGGTGCCTGGCCCTGGGAACCGATTCGCGCTTGACCGGGGCACGTGATCTGCTGGCGGAACTCGAGGTGGCGGCCGCGCACAGCGATTTCTCGCCGCGGGAATTGCTGCAGCTGGTGACCGAACGTGGCCTGCGGCTGCTGCGGACCAACGAGTGCGCCGATTACATCATCGTTCCTGAGCGCGCCTCGGACCCGTTCGCCGGCTTCCTCGGCCTGCAGCGCGCGCAGCTGCGCGCAGTGGTGCGCGATGGGGAGCCTTTCATTACGGATCCTGACTTCGCGCCGTGGTTTGCGGCACTCGGCATACCGTGCAGCGAGGTACTGCTCGATGGGCAGCCGAAACTATGCCGCCGTGATGCGCTCGCGCACCGCGGAACCGCGGCCTGGACGCTCGAGCCGGGACTGACGATGCAATGAACGAGCCGCGGGAACTCGATCCGATTGAAGGCTACGCGCTGTGGGCCGCCAACTATCCGGCGCATGCCCACAACCCCTTCATGCTTGCCGAAGAGCGCGCCATGCTGGCGCTGTTGCCGCCGTCGCTGCAGGGGTTGCGCGTACTGGATGTCGGCTGCGGCAGCGGCCGCTACCTGCTGCATGCCCGGCAACGGGGCGCGACGCTGCTCGGCGTCGATCAATCGGGGCAGATGCTGGCGCGCGCCAGCGCCCTGGGTCTGCCCGTGACCCACGGCTCAGTCACCAGCGTGCCGGTCGTCGCCGGCTGGGCGGATGTGGTGGTGTGCGCCTTGACGCTGGGTCATATCGCCGACCTGCGCGGTGCCCTGGGAGAGCTTGCCCGCGTGCTCAATGATTCGGGAACCTTGCTGTGCAGCGATTTTCATCCCATCGCCGATGCCCTGGGATGGAAACGCACTTTCATGGTCGGCGACCAGCGCTACGCGGTGCGCTACACGACTCATCGCTACTCGGACTGGCATGCCGCAAGCAAGGCGGTCGGTCTGTGTATCGAGGAGGTCATCGAGCCGCAGCTGAACGCCGCGGACATCGTCGCCGATCAGCGCTTCGATCCCCGGGCCCTGGAGGTGCCCGTGGCCATTGTTTTCAGAATGAGCAAGGCGCGCCGAGCTTAGATAGAACCGAAGCCCCGTGCCCGGGTACTCACGAGGATAATGCTGCCCTCACCAGAATTGATCGAGCGCGGGCTGTGCGCCGCCACCGAACGATTCGCCGCCGAGCTGGTCAAGCCACAGCTCGATGCTCCCGTCTGGACCGACTTTGAATGGCAAATGGCGCGTGCCGCGGCGGTGCTGCATGGGATAACCCCGCTGTTGGCGACCACCCTGCAGTGGTCGGGCCCCGCGAGCTGGCAGGCGTTCGTGCGCGAGCAGCGCCATCAAACCCTGCTGCGGTACGGTCGTATTGCCGCGGTGCTCAAAGATATTGATGATCAAGCCACTGCTCAAGGGCTCCCCGTCGTCGCCCTCAAGGGAGCGGCGCTGCACGCCCTGGGCATATATGCGCCCGGTGAGCGGCCCATGGCCGACATCGATCTGCTGGTGCGACCCGTCGATGCCGAGCGCGCAGCGCAACTGCTGGCGTCGTTGGGCTACGCGCAAACCTGGGCGGTGTGGAAACATCAGGTTTTCGAACCCGCCAAGAATGCCGCGAAGTCAGCGCTCCCGGTGGGGGAGCATGCGGACTATCCCGTCAAGGTGGACCTGCACATCCATATTGCCGAACGCTTGCCGCTCACCGAGACGGCCATCACTGAGTTGGTGTTTCCGCATGACGCCAAAGCCGGACTCAATCCCTATCCTTCGAGCAACGCTTTGCTGCTGCACCTGCTGCTACACGCCGCGGGAAACCTGTGCGGCCGCGGATTGCGGCTCATGCATTTGCATGACATTGCGCGACTTGCCGTCAAGATGACCCCTGAGGAATGGGGACGGCTGATGGGGGCGGTCCATACCCCGAAGCAGCTTTGGTGGGCTCTTCCGCCCCTTGAGCTGCTCAACCGCTATCAACCCGGAGTCGTCCCCCCGCAAGTGCTCGCGGCATTGCGTGCCGCCTGCCCCTGGGCATTACGGCGGCTGTGCCGGCGCGCGAATCTCACGCAGATGTCGTATGCATCGTTGGCCATTTGCGCCTTTCCCGGCCTGGCGTGGTGCACCTCGCTGAGCGAACGGCTGCGCTATGTGCGGCAACGCATCCTGCCCGACCCCGAACATATTGCCACGCGCAAATTCACCGCCGCCGAGCAATGGGCCGTGCAGCGGCCCTGGTCGCACCTGCCGCAGGGGCGTCGCATGCTCCAATGGCTCATCAGCCGGCCGCCGCGGCAGGCTCCCATGTATATCGTCCAGGCGGTCCTGGAGAATCCACTGCGCAGCTGAACCATTCGCCCAACCCGGGGGTACTCAACGATTGGCCTTCGGATTTGCGTGGATTTTTCGATGCTGTCGATTCTGGTCGGTCATTCCTATTTTCTGCGCTTCGATCCGAAGCAATTCCAGCGTGCCAAGCCTTACCCACCGCTTGCCACGCTGCAGGTGGCGGCAATGCTGCGGCGGAGCGGCCACCAGGTCGCGCTGTTCGACGCCATGCTGGCCGAGGGCCTGGAGGAGTACACGCGTAGCCTGCACGCCCAAGCGCCCCAGCTGCTCGTCATCTATGAGGACAATTTCAATTTTCTGAGCAAGATGTGTCTCGGCGCGATGCGCGAGGCCGCGTGCGCCATGATCCGTGCGGCGCGCGAACGCGGCGCCCGCGTCATCGTGGCCGGCTCCGATGCCAGCGACGCACCGGGTCCGTACCTGAGCGCCGGCGCGGATGCCGTGCTGGCCGGCGAGGGTCTGGAGGCGCTGACACAATTGGTGCAGCGCCTGGATGCCAATCCAACGCTCAGTCGCGAGCAACTCGTTGCCGGCATACCCGCAATCGCCCCGGCCGCGGGCAGCAAGGGGCGCGCTCCCGCCGCCGCGCGCGGGGCCGATGCCATCCAGCCCGAACTGCCGGCGTGGGACCTGGTCGACATGCAGCGCTACCGCAGCGCGTGGCAGGCGGCACACGGCTACTTCAGTCTCAATATGGCCTCCTCACGCGGCTGTTCCTTCCGCTGTGCCTGGTGCGCCAAACCGATCTGGGGAAATCGCTATCTGCAGCGCGAGCCGGGTGCAGTCGCGGCCGAGATGCTTCATCTGAAGCAGCATTTCGCGCCGGACCATATCTGGTTCGCCGATGACATCTTCGGCTTTCGCACGGACTGGGTGCAGGCATTCGCGCGCGCGGCCCGTGCCGGCGGCGGAGCCGTGCCGTTCACCATTCAATCGCGTGCCGATCTGATGAGTCCGGGCATGGCGGCCGCACTGCGCGAGGCGGGCTGCCAGGAGGTGTGGCTGGGCGCCGAAAGCGGCAGCCAGCGGGTCCTCGATGCCATGAACAAGGGCGTGCAGGTGGCCGAGATCCACACGGCGCGTGCACGGCTGAAGGCCGCCGGCATCCGCGTCGGGTTTTTCATCCAGCTGGGCTACCTCGGTGAGCAGCTGGAGGACATCCTCGCCACTCGCGAGCTCATCGACACGGCCTGCCCGGATGACATCGGCATCAGCGTGTCGTATCCGCTGCCCGGCACCGCCTTCTACGAGCAGGTCAAAGCGCAGCTGGGAGCCAAGACGCACTGGCAGGACAGCAGTGACCTGGCCATGATGTTCCAGGGAACCTACGCCTCAGAGTTCTATCGCGCCGTGCGCGATCTGCTGCACGAACAGGTGAAGCTGCAGTGCAATGCCGCGGTCGCCGATCGCGAGCCCGCGCGCCAGCAGCTGCGTCGGTCCTGGCAAAGACTGGTCGCGCGGGAGGGCGAGTGCCGCACCTAGGGCACGTATTGCTCGTCAACCCGACGATCACTTCGCGCCGCAGCGCGCGCTTTCCGCTGGCCGCGCTCAACCTCTCCGCAGCCCTCGACGGCCGCTACACCTCGAGCATTCTGGACGGCAACGTGGATCGCGATTTCGTGTCCACCGCGCTGACCCAGATCGAATCCGGCAGCGTCGATGCCGTCGGGGTCAGCGTCATGGGAGGTCCGCAGCTGCGCACCGCCATTGCCCTGTCGCAGGCGGTGCGTGCGCGCTTTCCGCAGCTGCCGATCATCTGGGGCGGGCACTTTCCCACCATCTGCGCCGCGGCCTGTCTGGCCGAAGCGTTCGTCGACTACGCCATCCGCGGACAGGGCGAGGACACCTTCATCGAGCTGCTCGATGCCGTGTTCGAACGCCGCCTGGAGGTGTTGCCGAACATAGCCGGGCTGTCCTGGCGCGCGGGTGCGCAGATCATCCATAACCGCAGTCGCCCGTTTTCAGCCGCCGGACTGGTGCGCGAGCTGCCCTTCGAACGGCTCGGTAACCCGCGGCGCTACCTGGGTCGCACCTACCTGGGGCAACGCACCGCAGGCTACCAGGCGGCACTGGGGTGCCGTTTCCGCTGCACCTTCTGCGGCGTGGCGGCCATGTTCCGCGGGCGTACGGCACTGCCGCCCGCGCAGCGGCTGCACCGGGATCTGAGTTACCTGCGCGATGATCTGGGCGCCGACTCCATCCAGTTCTACGATCACAACTTCTTCGACCGCGAAGCGGACACGCTGCCGCTGCTCGAGGTACTTGCCGACATCCAACTGCCCTGGTGGTGCTTCGCGCGCTCCGATGCGCTGCTGAGTCTGTCGGCACAAGGCTGGGCGCTGGTGCGCAAAAGCCGCCTGAGCATGGCGTATATCGGCGCCGAGTCGCCGAGCGACTGGCTGCTGCATGATATCCGCAAGGGCACCAAAACCGATCAGACCCTGGAGGTCGTGGAAAAGTGCCGCAGCAATGGCGTCATCCCCGAGCTGTCCTTCATGCTGGCGCCGCCGCAGGATCCTGAAGGGGAGACCGAGCGGACCTTTGAGTTCATTCGCCAGATCAAGCGTGTGCATCCGCGCACGGAAATCATGCTGTACATCTACGCACCGCTGCCGCCGGCGCCGGGCAGCAGCAATCCCCACGTGGAACGTTCGGTCGCCAATCTGCGCGGGGCGGACGGGGCGCCGCTGCGGTTTCCCGCCACTGCGCGCCAATGGGCCGAGCAATCCTGGGTTGAATACTGGTGTCATACCAATACCCCCTGGATCAGCCCGCAATTGCGCCAGCGGATCAAGGATTTCACCACCGTGCTCGGGTGTCGTTTTCCAACCATCACCGATGTGCGCTCACCGCCCTGGGGCAAGTCCGCACTGAGCGCCCTGGCGTCGTGGCGTTATCGCTTCCGACGCTACGAGCGGCCGTGGGAGCTGGATGCTTCGCAGCGTTTCATACGCCTGTGGGACCCGCGGGTCTCCGGTCTGTAGTGACTTCGCGCCGCACTCAGGCCAGCGCGGATCCGCATCCCGATCCGTTCGCCGAACGCAAGCGGGTGCGGACGCGGCGGCCGTTGCATCTGCTCGGCGGCCGGTTTCATTTCGAGAGCAACAGCGCCGAACTGCTGCGCCTGGTGGACTGGGCTTATGCCGGCCTGCCGGCGCACGCGCTGCTGGCGCGCGCACCGCTGTTCAACGTGAGCCTGTTGCTGCACGGCGCAGCATCGCCCAGGCGCATGCGCACGGAACCTCCCGAGCTGACGCTGGTGGGCGGCGCCGGATTCCTGGGCGGCGTCGCCGGCGCCGCAAGCTTCGTGACGCTCGCGCCGGCCCAGGGCGGCGCGCTGGTGGCGGTTGCACGCGAGCTGCTCAAGTCCCCCTACCATGCGCGCTACGAGCTCATTGAATTCGCGGTGTTCACGCTCGCGGCGCGCGCGCAGCAGCTCATACCGCTGCATGCGGCCTGCGTGAGCCTGCATGATCGCGCCGCGCTGGTGATGGGACCGAGCGGCGCCGGCAAGTCAACCCTGGCGCTGCATTGCCTGCTGCAGCAGCTGGATTTCGTTGCCGAGGATGCGGTGTTCGTGCGGGCGACGGGACTGCTCGCCACCGGCATCGCCAATTTTCTCCACGTCTGCCCGGACACCCTGCGCTGGCTGTCGAAGCAGCAGGCCGGGGTGATCCGCGCCGCGCCGCGCATTCGCCGCCGCAGCGGCGTGCGCAAGTTCGAGGTCGATCTGCGCCGCGCCGACTATCGCCTGGCCGCCCTGCCACCGCGATTGGCCGCGGCAGTGTTCCTGTCGGCCCGGAGCGGCGGTAAATCCTTGCTCACGCGACTGTCGCCGGCGGACCTGCGGGCCCGGCTGGCGGCCGCTCAACCCTATGCCGCGCGGCAACCACAATGGGAGCTGTTCCTGGCCAACATGGAGATGGTCGGTGGCTATGAGTTGCGGCGCGGCCGACACCCGCAGGAAGGCGCCGAGGCCGTGCATGAACTGCTTGCCGCCGCCGAATAACCCGCTGCGCCTGCTGGTGATTGGTGCGGGACCGGCACCCGACGCGCTGCATCTGCCGGTGCTCGCCCGGCTGCGCGACGCTGGCGAAGTCGCGCTGACCCTGGTGTGCGATATCCAGCGCGAACGCGCGGCGGCGGCGCGGCATAAATTCGGCTTTGAGGAGGACAGCGGTGATGCGGTCGCGGCCCTCGCGCGTCCCGACATCGATGCCGTGTACCTATTCGGCAGCGCGCAACTGCACTATGAATATGGAAAGCTCGCGCTGGGCCACGGCAAACATCTGTTCGTCGAGAAGCCCGTGGCGCCCAGCTTCGTGCAGGCGCGCGAGCTGGCGGAACTGGCCGGCGCGCGCGGCCTCATCGCCGCCGCCGGCCTCAATCGCCGCTTCCTGAAATCCTTTGCCGCGGTCCGTGAGCGCGCCGGGCAAGCCGGCTGGCGCTTCGCGGAGGCCGTGTTCCACAAAAGCGAATTCGCCAAGCCCCCTTCATTCGGGGCGCGAACCTGGCTGGGCGCCAACGGCATCCACGGCCTGGATGCACTGCTGTTCATGATGGGCGGGCTGCCCGAGCAGCTGACGGCGCAGGCCGGCGAGAGCGCCGCGGCGCAGCCCGGCGCCTTCTCGGCCCTGATGCGCTGGCGCGACGGCGCTCAAGGGGTATTTCTCTGCAACAACAACGCCGGCTCGCGGCGCGAGGAATACGTGTTCCACGCGCCCGATGAAACCTGCAGTGTGACTGCCGCCGGTCTTACGGTGGAAACCAAAGGCCGGCCTGCGAGCTGCATTGCGCTGCCGATGCAGGGCGATGGATTTGCCGCGGAGCATGCGGCCTTTGTGCAGGCGATTCGCAGTGGCGTCGCGCCCCTGCACAGCATCGCCGGGGTCGCGCCCTCGATGTTTCTCGCCGAATTGATTGAAAGCGGTTTCAGCGGGCGCGTCGAACTGCCCCAGACACGGCCGCGAGTTCTCCCACGGGATCGTGGCGCAGACCGATCGATTCTCGTGGTGCAGCCGGCGGACATGCAGGGAGCCCTGGCGCAGCTGCTGCCGCAGTACCGCTTCGTGTCACTGGGCGACGTGCGCGAGTCAGCCACGCAACGCCCCGATGTCGTGGCGGCCATTCTGGGCCGCGGATCGGCCGCGCTGCCTGCGGAAATCCTCGACAAGCTGCCGCAGCTTGCCGTCGTCGGTATTTCGGGGCAGTCGGTGGCACGGCATGACCCCGAGGCCCTGCTGGCGCGCAACATCACACTGGTCAATGCCAGCGCCGCCTACGCCGACAGCGTCGCCGAATTCGCACTCGGGCTGGCCATACTCGGTCGCCGTCGGGCCTTTCTCTCGCACGAAGTCATGCGTGCGGGAGGCTGGGGAACGGTGCCGCGCGCGCCCGGGCTCAAGGGGATGTTGCAGCGGGGCGCCCGTGCATCGCGTCCGCTCATGAAAGCGCTCGGACTCGAGACATTGCTGCTGAGGCTGTGGCGATCCGCCGCACCATTGATGGGTGTACCGCAAGGGGGTGCGGGACGGCCGCGTGATCTGCAGGGCGCGACGGTGGGGCTCATAGGCTGGGGTCCGAATGCACGCGCCTTCGCCGAGCGTCTGGTTGGTTGCCAGGCCCAGGTGCTGGTCTACTCCGAGCATGCGCAGCCGCAGGATATCCGCGGCAGCGGGGCCGTGCCCGTATCGTTGAGCGAGGCGCTGGCTGCCGACATCGTGTCCCTGCACCGCGGCCTCACCGCGCGCACACGGCATTGCCTGGGCGCGGCTGAGCTTGCGAAACTGCGCCCAGGCGCGGTGCTGATCAATGTCGCACGCGGGGCGCTGCTCGAGCCCGAGGCCCTGCTGGCGCGCCTGAAGCGCGGTGACATCTATGCCTGCCTGGACACGCTTGAAGGGGAGCCGCCCAGCGCTTCACACCCGTTGCGATACCTGCCGAATGTATTCCTCACTTCGCATATCGCCGGCGGTTCGCCCGACAATTATGCCGCGGCGGACCTGGAGGTGGTGCGTAAAGTCGCGGCGCATCTGGCCGGCGATGACACCGAGTCCATTTCAGCGGAACTGCTTCGCACCATGTCTTGAGCTCACGTGCCGCAGCGCCCGGCGCCCCAGCGCCCACGGGGTCATCTTCTGACGCTTTTCAAACAGCCCTTCGGGAAGTGAGTCGCGAAAGCGCCCCATGATATTGACGAGCCGCCGGCTCGACGGCGCCGGATCTCGCCTGGATACGGCATGCAGCGCGCTGTCGGAGTTGATGAAGATCACGGCCGTATTCGCCCGATACGCCACGGTTTGTACCCGTTCCGTGTCGGACTCATCGACTTCGGCGGCGACAAACAGGTGCTTGCGTTGGTTCTTCCAGCGAAAGATCTCCAGGTCACCGCCCCTCGCCGTGTCGTCTTCGCTGCGAAAATAGACCAATGCCGCGAACAGCTCATCGGGTGCATCGGTGTGAACTCTGCGGACACTGCTGCGGCGCTGCGAGGGCGTGTTGATGCCGACGTGGCAATCCAGCAGCAGCTGACCGCCGCGCGAGCGCGCGTCCCCCAGCATTCCCGTCGTGAGTTCCGACAATCGACACCCGAGGCGCTGCTCGAGCTGCGGATAGAGCGCCACGATCTCCGGAGCCATCAGCCGCAGCAACTCCTGAAAGAAAGCATGGGAGATGTGGTACTCGACGAATGCCCGCCAGGTATCCGTAAAGCAGTCCGGCCTTGCGAGGATGCGGTGCGCATGAACATCCTGGCGGGAATTCGGCCGAACGGAGCGGTTGCCCGAATTGCTCCCCAGCTGCAGGATGGTCGAGTCGGCGGGATAGGTGCGCGCCAGCTCCCCATAAAGATCGGCGGGCAGGCAATCGTCGATGACGATATGCGGGTACGGATCGCGGCGCACATCCGCGCGCGTCACCCGTCCCAGAATGCTGTAGTCGGACATATCGAGGCTCAGCTGCGCGGCACGCGCTTCTGGAAGGCCACGGCCCGATAGCGCGCGCGTTCGCCGCTCATCAGGCGGTTGTTGCGGTCGAACAGCACATCGGGCGCCAGGTGCTGCGGATCAGCTTCGTACACGACATCGAAATCGCCCGCGACGGCCGTATCGCAGAAGCGGAAATTGGTAGTGTGCAGCAGCAACAGTCCGCCAGGCTTCAGGCAGCGGGCGAGATCGCCGACCATCCAGTCGAATCGGTCGAAGTGCAGCAGCGGATCGCAGCGCTGCGCCTTGGAGGTGGTGAGGTCACCGTTGACCAACACTGCCAGGCAGAAGATCGCGTCATAGCCGCTCGTCGGTTCGCCCTGCGTCGTCGCCGCCAGCTCGAAGGCCACATTGCCGGGATCTTCCGCACGCACACGCGCCAGGCAACGCGCGATATTGCGCGGGTGAACGTCGATGCCCTTGATGGCGGCGTGCGGAAAATACCGCCGCAGGCTGAAAACCTCATCGCCGCGGGAGCAGCCAAACGACAGGATGCGCAGGTTCTGACGCGCGGCCATGCGCGTGGCCGCAAAGCCGAACAGCCACGGATAGCGATCGGGCGCCGTGTAGTAATAGGGCTGAAACGCACCCGGCGCCGGCGGTTGCACCAGGCGATACAGGAAGTTGCCAACATCCCACAGCGCGTGGCGACCCTTGTGGACCATACCCCTCAACATGATGGCAGCAACGCGAGCAGTTCGCCGAGGGCGGCGGGCCTGACGGGTGCGACGTAGCGATCGCAGCTGTTCGCGGCGCGACCGGCGGCGGCCAGATCGGTGAATGTGTCGGCAACGCCAATACGGTCGGCCAGATCCTGCGGCGAAGTCACCGTCTCGCGCCAGTCGGTGAGCCCAAACAGACAGTCGATAGGCAGTTCGTCGGGGCGCGCCAGGTAGTAGGGCTTGATGCCGGCCCGCGCTGCGTACAGGGCCGCCGAGGAGCCGCGGTAAAGACAGTAGCGCGCCTGTGCGAATTCCTGCTCCAGCGGCTTGTCCAGCGAAAGCACTGCATTCGCGGGCAGCTGTTGCAACAGCGGATGACGGCGCAGCAACGCGTGCGGGTCGACCATGGGATGGGGACGCAGCACGAAGCGGATATCCGGGCTGTGACGGGCGCAGCGCAAGGCGAACTCAAAAAGGATCGCGCCTTCCTGATCGCTGGCGTCCGGCAGGACGAGACAGCGGCGCGGGCGATCCCGCGGATGAGGTAGCACCGGCAGGCTCGCGCGTCGATGCGATCCGTACTCGATGAAGCGCAGGGAGTGCAGTCCGGCGCTGGCCGCAAGCGCCGCGTGTGAGAAAGTTCCCAGAGTCAGGATCACGTCCGGATCGCAATCGATCCCGGGGGTGCCAACGCTGCGGCGGATGGCATGAGCGCGTTCGAGCACCAGGGCGTGTTGATAGCCCACGCACAGTGGGCGCCGGCGTGCCGTGCGCGCGGCATGCCAGATCAAGCGCTCGGCGACGGTACCCTCGTAGGTGGTGATGACGATCTGCGGATTGACGGCTTGGCACAGCTCGGCAATTGCGTCATGCATGCGCAGATTCACAACTGCAGGTGTCGAGAGCACCTGGCGGCTGGCGAGCAGGGCCAGCCGGCGCTCGGCGGTGGTGGTGGCGCCGACCGCCGCACGGCGCAGGGTGCGCCAGGCACTCACGCATTGCCGCCAGATGTTCACTTCGGTTGCCGGGGCTACGGTCTCGGGCAGCAGCATGCGGGGCGAGTCAAAAGTGCGCGTGTCGCAGTTGTTTCGAGCGCCGGGCAGATGGTTGATCAACACCAGCAGCGAGCTTGCCCCCTGGGCTTGCAATTGGCTTTGCAGCGCGCCGAAATAGAAATCCTGCTCCTGCAGCAGCTGCTGCGGCTTGAGCAGGTGCGAGACGATCACGACATCGATTGCAGCCCCAAGATGCGGGGGCGAGCGCCGCGTCGTGAGCGAGCGCATCAGGCCGCGCGCCATGCGCAGCATGGCTCGCGGGCCTTGCGAAAATCTATTCGCCACGCGCCCGCTGCGCACGGATGCATATTGGGCAAGCGAACTGGGGTGTTCGTTCAGGAAGTGAAGTGCCGGGACGGCCAGGCGCGCAAGACTGGTACCGGGTGCACGCAATAGCCGGTCGCAGGCTGCCGCAAGGTCGGAATATTCCTGGCCGGTCATGGGCTCGACGCCGACGCAAACGGCCGTCCCTGGCAGCTTCTGAAGTGTTGATAGATTCCGCTGGTATGAAAGAACTGTGAGTCCGCGGCGGCCGGCTGCTCGGAGGCCAGTTCGGTGACGAAGAAGGTGTGCGAGCCGATGGTCGCGAAATCCAGAATTGCGAACTCGCGAACGCGCAGGGCGATGGCGGGATAGGGCAGGCGGAATTGCGTGGAGCGCCGGATCTCAAAGGGCAGGTGATCCCAATCGACTTTCACGTTCTTGTGATGAACGCCCAGTTTATAGGCGGTGGCGAATTCACGGGCGGGAACGTCCGACAGCGCCACGCGCCGTGCACTCTTCATGGTCGCGATCGACGGGCTGGTGCTGCGCAGCGCCAGCGTGAAGCGATCCGCGGACACCGGGCCGATCAGGTCCATCGGAAAGAGGTTGTTGTGGCTGCCGTCCTCCACCGAGACCAGCACCACTGGGCGCGGGCAGATGTAGAAGATCATCTGCTGCTGCACCGCTTCCGGAGGCATGAAGAAATTGTTGGGGTCGGCGTTGGCGCGCTGGCGGCGATTCTGCAGCCAGTGGTTCCAGGGCCGATACGGCCAGCGCAGGCAGCGCTGCGTGCCGCGTTGGACTTCGAACAATCCGATGGCAGTGCCTGACGTGTCCCAGTTGCGCAGGTGTTGCAGTTCCAGGACTCCCACATTGCGCCCCGATTCGAGATCCACGAAGCGCAGCTGCGGCGCAGGGTCGGCCTCGATTGCCGTCAACAGTGGCGCATCGAGCCCCACGCCAAGCGTCAGGGGCCGCAGGGCGGCGATCACGGCGGCGCGGGTCACATCGAACTCGCCGCCGGCGGTTGCCAGACAGACGCGAACCGCCGCCTGCGGCGCGTGCAGCGCGACGGGCGGCCATTGGGGCAATGGTCGCAACCACCGCTTCAGGTCCATCGGCAGCGGTATCGCCATGGTCAGGGCGTCTTTTCGAACAGGAGAAACATGTAGCGACACCGCAGGCCGTGCAGCAGTCCGGGAAAAACGCGACTTAAGCGAAAATGGGGCGCGCTTACGGTGCGGAAGTGCCGCAGCAGGCGCCGGTAGTGAGGCGCCTGCGGCCCGGGCATGAACAGCTGGCCGTCGCGCCACAGCCGTGGTGCGCGGCGCCACCACCAGATAGCACGCATTTCGGCGATGAAACACGGGTTCAGGACACTGGCGAGTACCTTGCCTGCGCTGCCCGTGAGTGCGTCGAATTTCCCGAACAGTTCGTGCAGATCGTCGACCAGGTTCAAGGGCGCGAAATTGGAGATCACCAGGTCGGCGCGGCGGTTGTGTGCAGCTTCGCGTGCCAGAAAATCCCGGTAGGTACGGCCGTCGAGGGTAACGAGCCCGGCGTCGATCAGGTCCTGGCAATGCTCGGCGAAGAACTCGCGCATGCCGGGGTCAACATCGTAGGCGTCGAGCGTGAAGCCGCGCTCGGCGAAAAACCGCGCATCGATTCCCGGGCCGGCACCGAAGTCGAACAACCTGGCGCCCGGCGCCGCAATATTCAACACCAGATCCCGAAAGGCCGCGCGCGTGCGGCGGTCCGACTCCTGCGCGGTGATCTGGGTGACATACTCCGCGCCGGCCGGCGTGTGCTGCAGGTAGCGCAGGTCCGGATCTTCATGCGCGGCACGCATCAAACACGCTCCAGCTCGAGCAGATAATGATCCGCCAGTTGCGGCAGCGGCCACTGCACTTCCCAGCGGCGCTCCAGGCGCTCCAATGCGGCGAGCAGGCGCGGATATCGACCGAGGGACCCTTCCGTGTAGGGCGGCGGCAGCAGTGCGCCGATGGCGCCCACCCGCAGCGGCCTGAAATTCGGGGCGAAGGCCCTCACGGTTGCCGCGATGGAGGGATAGTGGAGGGCGATTCCGGACCATTCACGGCGGCGACGCAGGCGGCGGAATGCGGCGCCGGGGCGACCGTGCGCCAGGAACCACAGCCACTCCCAGGGCACCCGCGGTCCCATGATGCACAGCAGTGCAATCGCACCGGGCTTCAGCGCAGTCGCAAGACTGCGGGCCGCGCCCGGCAAATCGGCCACGCAATTCAAGCCACCGAAATTGGACAGCATGCCATCGAACGGCGCTGCCGCAAGCCGCCCGAGTTGTTCCCAGGCCAGCGTCTGGCATTGCACTGCCTGCTGTTCGGGAAGGCCGGTGAGCTTGCGTTGCGCAACCTCGATCATGCGCGGGGATATGTCCGTCGCCAGCACCTGCATGCCCCGGCTTGCCAGCCAGCGGGCGTCCTCGCCGGTGCCGCAGTTCATTTCCAGGATGCGAAAGCCCGGCCGGAAGCGCGCCGCACAGCGCGCCCAAACGGCACTGCGCATGGCCGTGCCGATGCGCGTGCGCGTGAATTGCCCGTCGTAGCCTTCCGCGAGGGCATCGAAGGCGTATTCCCGCGCGGACAGATCAAGCCTCCGTTTCGGCGGCAAGCCCCAGCATGGACTCACGCGCATCAAGGGCGGCCGCGCGTTTCAGGGCAGCCGCCGTGGGATCCTGTACCGCGATGCGCGTGGCCTCCACTTCATTGCGCAGCCATGCGTCCGCCTGCTTGTAGTAGCCGCGGGTATGTCGACCCTGGATGCGGAAATCGCGGTCGGTGGCCGCTGCCCATTCCTTCTCGAGCACGACCGAGGGCTCTGTCTTCTTGAAGTAGGCGGTGTTCTTGATGGGATACGCCACCGTGGTCAGGTAAATGTCCGGCTGGCATTCCTTCACCAGTTCCACCGTTGCGGCAATGTCCTCGATCTGCTCACCGCTGTAGCCCCACATGAGGAACATGCCGACCTGGATGCCGTAGCGCTTCGCCGCCTTGGCGGCCCAGGCCACCTCCTCGATGGTGACGCCGCGCTCCATGGCATCCAAAATGCGCTGGCTGCCGCTTTCCGAGCCGATCCAGATCCGGTAACAGCCCATATCCGCGAGGGTTGCGAGCACCTCATCCTTCATCATGCGATCCGCGCGCGAAATGGTCTCGAAGGGCACGCGCAGCCCGCGTCGCTTCAATTCCTTGGCGTAACCGAACAGCCATGGATGACTGATCGTGAAGACATCATCCGCGTACCACACCTGGTCCGGACGCCACCGCTCCATGATGTGCTCGAGCTCCGCGGCACAATCGAGGAAGCTGCGCCGCCGGTGGGTATAGCCATACACCGCATGCGAGCACCAGTTGCAGCGATAGGGGCAGCCGCGCGCCGTGATCATGTTGACGCTGCCCATGCCGTGCTTCTCGCGCCAGACATCGACATAGCGTGCCTGGTCGATGCGTTCGCGGTCCGGCCAGGGCAGCGAGTCCAGGTCCGCGATCTTGGTGCGCTCGGGGTTCGTGAGCATGGTGCCGGTTTCGTCCAAGAAGGTGCAGCCCGTCACGCCGTGCAGCCGGTGCGGACCGCGCGCCGCGAGCGCCGGCAACAGTTCCTCCAGGGTGGTCTCGCCCTCACCCGTCACGATCACGTCGGCGCCATGCGCGAGGTATTCGCGGGGGTAATTGGCGCACTCCGGGCCCCCCAGAATCACCGTCCAGCCGTGGCGCTTGGCGACCGCGATAATGTCCAGTACCGGCCGGCGGGTCATGAGATTGGTGTAGATGCCCAGCACGCCGCGCTCCGTGGCCAGGCGCTCGAAAAGCTTGCCGCGCTCGGCAAAGGTCGAGTCGAAGATGTCGACCTCAAAACCCGCCCGCCGCAGGTAGGCGGAGAGGTACAGCAGGCCCAGGGTCGGGTACGGGCGCATGATCTGCAGTTCCTTTTCGTCCTCGAAAAGGAAGTACCCATGGGTCAGGAGCAGATTAACCATCGCCGTAGGTGCCCCGGAAGGGCCGGGAAGTTCACTCCGGCAGGCTGAGCCGGAACACCGAGCCCTGCGGCGCATTGGAACGCACGGTGACCTGGCCGCCGTGACACAGGGCGATGCGCCGCGCGAGGCTCAGCCCCACCCCGGAGCCGCCGGCCTTGGTGGTGAAGAAGGGCACGAACAGCTGCTCGCGCGCGGTCTCGGTCAGGCCCGGGCCATTGTCGGCGACCTCGATGAAGCACAGCCTCCCGTCGATCCCGCAGGCCACCTCGATGCGCGCCCCGAACTGTCCGCCGACCGCTTCGGCGGCATTGCGCAGCAGGTTGATGAGCGCCTGCTCCAGCAGGTCGGCATCCGCGCGCACGGTCAGCTGCGGCGGCGACACGCTGCTCGCATAGCTGATGTGCCCCTGGGCCAATGCGGGGGCGAGCAGTTGCTCGACGCCCGCCAGCACACTCTTCAACAGCAGGGTCTGCGGCAACGGCTCGGGGAGTTCCGCCACCTTGCGGTAGCGCTCCACGAAGCGCATCAGCCCCGAGCTGCGGCGCCGGATGGCCTCCAGCGCTGCAGCCACCTCCTCGGTGTGCCCGCCGGTGCGCAGCAGCGCATCGAGGCTTTCGGACAGCGAGGCGATCGGGGTGAGTGAATTCATCATCTCGTGCGCCAGCACCCGCGCCATGTCGTCCCAGGCCTTGTGTTCGACCGCATCCAGATCCCCGGCGAGACGCTGCAGGCAGATCAGCCGCTGCGCCGTCGCGCCCGGCACCGTGAACTGCGAGGCCGAAGCGAGCAGCGGTGTGCCGTTGGCGAGCCGCACGATCTGCTGCGCACCCGGCGGCAGCAACGCCAGCAGGCCCGCGGTGGTCGCGCCGAGGGCCGGCAGCTGCTCGAGCCGCGGTGCCGGCTCGCCCAACAGCCGGTG
>DATHOA010000146.1:0-2078 GCA_035485475.1 Steroidobacteraceae bacterium
GGCTCGCCCGAGCAGCAACTTCGTGATGATCATTCTCGGCGATCATCAGCCCGCGGCAAACGTGAGCGGTGAGGGTGCTTCATGGGATGTACCCGTGCACGTGATTGCGAGCTCAGCGGCGATTCTCGCGGCGCTGCAGGCCGACGGCTTTCGTCCGGGGCTGGTGCCGGTCAGGCCCACGGCGGGCAAGATGAGTAAGCTGGGCCCCTGGTCGCTTGGCGCCTTCGGGGACCCGGCGCAGCAGCCGTGAGCAGCTTTTCGACGCAGTGGCTGGCCCTGCGCGAGCCGGTCGATGCCAGCTCCCGCGCGGCCGGCCTCGCCACGGGGTTACGCGAGCGGGTCGGCGCGCTGCAGTCGCGACCCTCACCGGTCGAGATCATTGATCTCGGGGCCGGAACGGGCGCCAACCTGCGCTTTGCGGCACCGGTGCTCACCGGGGCGCAGGAGTGGCTGCTGGTGGAGCGTGACCCGTTGCTGCTCGCGGCCATGACGCAGCAGATGCGGTCCTGGTCACACTCAACCCAAAGCCGGTTCACCGCAAGCGGCGCGCAGTTCGCCATCCGCGCAGACCGGTTTGAATGTCAGGTGCAGAGCCTGGGGCTGGATCTTGCCGTGCAGCTGGATCACCTGCCGCTGCGCCACGGGGTGCTGCTGACTGCATCAGCATTGCTGGACCTGGTCTCCGAGGCGTGGCTGCGCAGGCTGATCGGACGGGCGGCGGCGGCCGAGGCAGCGGTGTGGTTCACCCTCACCTACGATGGCCGCATCGACTGCGATCCGGTGGAGGCAGAAGATCAGGAGGTTCGTGAGCTCGTCAACCAACATCAGCGCGGGGACAAGGGCTTCGGCTTGGCGCTGGGTCCCACTGCGCCCGGCACCGCCGCGAGAATCTTGGGGGAGTGCGGCTACCAGGTTCAGCAGGCCGCAAGCGACTGGTGCCTCGGTCCCGACCACGCCGCACTTCAGCATGCCCTGATCGAGGGCTGGTTCGCGGCGGCGTGCGAAATCGCGCCAACCAGAACCGCGGTGCTGCGCGCCTGGCAGGCGCGGCGCCACGCCCATGTTGCGGGACTGCGATCCACCCTGCGGGTTGGGCATGTGGATATGGTCGGCCGTCCGGCGTAGCTTGGTGCCTCCAGGATGCAGCGTACCGATACTGAGGAGATTGTGTTGGCGGACGATGATTCAATCCTCGTTCTCAATGTAGGTTCCTCGAGCCTCAAGTTCGCGGTGTATTGCGCTGCTGCCAGGCCAACGCGCGCGGCGCTGACCTGCAGCGGCGAATGTTCCGGTGTCGGGCACCATCCGCATCTCGTGGCGCACGGGGGTGAGGGCGAGTCGCTGCTGGATGAGGACCTTGCCGAGGGCGCCGGTCAGAAGGAAGTCCTGGCGCGCCTGCTGGCGTTCCTGGACGGTTGCGGCGCGACGCGCAACGTGGTCGCAGCCGTGCATCGCATCGTTCATGGCGGGACCCATTTCACGGCGCCCGCGCGCGTCACCCCGCAAGTCATCGAGGAACTCACGCGCCTGATTCCCATGGCCCCCTTGCACCAACCCCCGGCGCTGGCGGCGATCGCGAACCTGTCACAAACGCACCCCAAAATGGCCCAGGTGGTGTGCTTTGACACGGCCTTTCACCGCACCCAATCCGCGACGGCCACCGCCTTTGCGTTGCCCCGCAAGTTGGCGCAGGAAGGCGTGCGTCGCTTTGGCTTTCACGGCATTTCCTATGAATACATTGCAGGAGTACTCCCGGATGTCATGGGGTCGGTGGCAGCATCCGGGCGCATCGTCGTCGCGCATCTGGGCAGTGGGGCGAGCATGTGCGCGTTGCGCGCGGGTCGCAGTGTCGCCACGACCATGAGCTTCACGCCGCTCGATGGTCTGCCCATGAGTCGCCGCTGCGGCAGTCTCGATCCGGGCGTCGTGCTCTATCTGATGCAGCACAAGGGCATGGATGCCGCAGGAATATCCAAGCTTCTGTATGAAGACTCGGGATTAATGGGCGTATCCGGAATCAGTGATGACATGCAGGTGCTGTTGTCTGCGAAGGATCCCCGGGCGGCCGAGGCCGTGGA
>DATHOA010000147.1:0-13214 GCA_035485475.1 Steroidobacteraceae bacterium
TTGCGAACCAAGGACCTGGAGTTCGAGCGCCGCCAGCTGATTGTCCGCAACGGCAAAGGCGGCAAGGACCGCGTGACTATGCTTCCCGAAGCGGTCGTGGTGCCACTCAGGCAGCACCTTGCTCGCTTGTATCGCTGGTATCTGCGGGAACGCCAACAGTCGGCGCCAGGGGTGTCGCTGCCGCCAGCGCTGCGGCGCAAATATCCTGCGGCACCCCTTAGCTGGCCCTGGCAATACGTTTTTCCATCCGCAACCGTGTGCGCGGGCCGCCATCGGCAAGCCGGCAGGCTGTCATACCTTTCGGCACTGCTTTGCCACCCATCTACTCGAGAACGGCTATGACATCCGCACAGTCCAGGAGCTGCTGGGTCATACGGATGTACGCACGACTATGATCTATACCCATGTACTGAATCGCGGCGGGCTGTCGGTGCGCAGTCCGCTGGACGCAGCCCGGGATACCCATCAGCCTGACGGGGATGTCGGGCCCAGGTAAAATGTCTGCGATGTACACCAGGCGCTTTACCGGATTGAAGGTCGGCTCGTGCGGATCCTGATTTTAGGTGCCGGCGGGGTCGGCGGATATTTCGGTGCGCGCCTGGCCGCGGCGGGCGTGGATGTTTCGTTCCTGGTGCGGCCGGGCCGCGCCGCACAGCTCGCACGTGATGGGCTGGTCGTGCTCAGTCCATTGGGCAATCTGCGGCTGCAGGTTACGACTGTGACCGAGGCGCAGCCGGGATTTGCGGCGGTGCTGCTGGCATGCAAAGCCTATGACCTGGACAGTGCGATCGATGCGGTCGCGCCCGCTGTTACCGCGGACACTCTGGTGCTGCCGCTGCTCAATGGGATGCGTCAGTTGAACATCCTGGATGCGCGCTTCGCGGCCGAACGGGTTGTCGGCGGGCTATGCCAGATCGGCGTCACCCTGACCGAGAAGGGCGAAGTTCAGCATCTCAATGCGGTGCAGCAGTTCGCCTTCGGGCCGCGTCTGCCGCTACAGCTCGAACGCTGCGAGCGGCTGTACACCACGCTCGCACGCGGCGGCTTCGACCCTGTGCTCAGTGACGATATCGTGCAGCGCATGTGGGAGAAATTCGTCCTGTTGACGGCCTATGCCGGCATGACCTGCCTGATGCGCGCGCCGGTGGGCGCGATCGTCGCGGCCGACGAGGGCGATGCGCTGATGCACGAAATACTGGCGGAGTGCGCGGCCGTTGCGACGGCGTGCGGGCACGCCCCCGGGGCGGTGTTCCTTGCGGAGACGCTTGCGGTGCTGACGCAGCGCGGGTCGCCGGGTACCGCGTCGATGTTGCGCGACATCCAGCGCGGCGCACGCACCGAACACGAGCACATCCTCGGGGACATGCTGCGGCGGGCCCGCCAGGCGCAGATCGCCGCGCCCTTGCTGCGGGTCGCCAATGCCCACCTGCAGGCCTACGAATTCGAGCGCGCACGCCTGCGCACATAAAAAATGGCGAAGGGTGTTGGCCCTTCGCCATAAATGGTCTGTCAGCTTAGACCGTCGCTCTCACAAATCACTCGCCCCAAGCTCTCTACCCGCACTTCGAATCCCCGCAATTCAGACAGGTCATGCAGCCGTCCATCATGATGACGGCGGCAGTGCTGCACTTGCTGCACAGCTGCGCGCCTTCCGGAAAATGTGATTTCGCAAACGCATCGGTCTGCTTGGTGCGCGCCACGAACTCGGCGCGCTTCTCATCGACCAGCTTCTGCTGGTGTGCATCCAGCGGCACCTTGCGCAGCAGTCCGATGTTCTGCAGGTGGCGCTCGATGACATAGCCCAGCTCGGCGATGATCGAGGGCATGAACTTGCCGCCCGGCTGCCAGTAGCCGCCGCGCGGGTCGAACACGGCCTTGAGCTCATCCACCAGGAAGGTCACATCCCCGCCCTTGCGGAACACGGCCGAGATGATGCGCGTGAGTGCCACGATCCACTGGAAGTGATCGAGGTTCTTGGAATTGATGAAGATCTCGAAGGGGCGACGCTGTTCGTAGTCCGTGCCCTCATTGAGAATGATGTCGTTGATGGTCACGTACATGGCGTGATCCGATACCGGCGTCTTGATCTTGAAGGTCGAGCCGATCAGAACCTCGGGCCGCTCGACACTCTCGTGCATGCGGATGACTTTCGCCATGCGTCCGCTGCGATCCTTGAACATTTCCGGTTCCGTGCCGCTGGCGCGGGCGGCCGCGGCCTGCTCCGCGGAAGCCTTCTCTGCGGCTTCCTTCTCAGCCTTGTCCTGCGGCTTCTCGACGTTGTACTTGACGATCTTCTTGGCGATCTTGATGGACATGACGCTTTCCTTGGCGGTGCTTACGGCGGCTCAGTAGCGGCCGAAGTACCCCTCCTTGAGGCTGTCGAACAGGTTTGCCGCGGTATGCATCTCACCGTCGTACTCGATTTCCTCATCGCCGCGGGCTTCGACGACCGTGCCATCCTCGAGCGTGAACTTGTAGACGGTGTTCTTCAGGTCCGCTTCCTTCACCAGCACGCCCTGGAAGGCTTCCGGGTTGAAGCGGAACGTGGTGCAGCCCTTCAGGTCCTTCTCATGGGCATACAGGTAAATGTCCTTGAACTTGTCATACGGAAAGTTCGTGGGGACATTCGCGGTCTTCGAAATCGACGAATCGACCCACTTCTGGGCCGCGGCCTGGATGTCGACATGCTGTTTCGGGCTGACGTCATCGGCGGCGATGAAGTAATCGGGCAGCTTCTCCGCATCATTGGTCGCATCCGGCCGGGCCTTCGAATTGACCAGTTCCCGGTACGCCAGCAGCTCAAACGAGAAGACGTCGACCTTCTCCTTGGACTTCTTGCCCGGGCGGATCACGTTGCGGAAGTAGTGATGCGCGAACGAAGGCTCGATGCCATTGGAGGCATTGTTGGCCAGCGACAGCGAAATCGTGCCGGTCGGGGCGATCGAGCTGTGATGGGTGAAGCGCGCGCCGACCTCGGCCAGCTCATGCACCAGGTGCGGCGCGACTGCCGCGATGCGCTGCATGTAGCGGCTGTAGCGGGCATGCAGCACGCGGCCGGCGATGTGCGCACCGGGGCGCCAGCCATCCTTGACCATCTCCGGACGCTTGCGCAGCATCTCCTTGGTGACCGTGAACTCCTCGTTCATGATCGGCGCCGGGCCTTTTTCGCGCGCCAGATCCAGCGCCGCTTCCCACCCCGCAACGGCCATCTCGCGCGCGATGTCCTCGGTGAACTTCACCGACTCCTCCGAGCCGTACTTCATGCCCAAGCAGGTGATGGTGCTGCCCAGACCCAGGAAACCCATGCCATGGCGGCGCTTGCGCATGATCTCGCCGCGCTGCTTCTCGAGCGGCAGGCCGTTGATCTCGACCACGTTGTCGAGCATGCGCGTGAACACGCGCACGACCTCGCGGTACTCCTCCCAGTCGAACTCGGCGTAATCCGTGAACGGATGGCGCACGAAACGCGTCAGGTTCACCGAGCCCAGCAGGCACGAGCCATACGGCGGAAGCGGTTGTTCGCCGCACTGACCTGTAACCAGGCCGTTAAAGATCACCGAGTTCCTATCGGCCTGAGTCGTATCAAACACGGCCTCACGGCCTGCGTATGTGATCTCTTTGATCGGCGAAGTGAAGGCTTGCGACTTTCTGAGCTGCTTACCCGCTGCCCACTGCGAATATTTGGAGTTCTTCTCTTCGGTGAGAAATCCAACCGTGTCCATGAAGTGGTCGCGTGACTCACCGTCAATCAAGAGTTCATAGTCAGCCTTGCAGTCATAGGCGCGCTTGCCGCCCTTGCCATCCGGCAACATGCGTTGGCCGGCGTCGCGCCTTTTATAGATGCGCGTCAAAATCCCGAAATTGGCCAGCAGCATCTGCACGTCCTTGAGCAAGGACGGCACGCTGGACGCCAGCCGCACTGAGCAGGATGTGGCGTCATTTCCAGATACATTGACGGTGCCATCGCTTTGGAACAGCCCGCGCAGGTAGCCCCTGACGCACTCTTCATTGCCGCGCCAGACGATTTCAGGCACGCAGGTCTTCAGGTCCGCACTGATGCCGAACATTTCCTTCAGTGCGCGCAGCAGCAGGACCGACCGAATCATCACCAGGTTGCGCTCGGGAATCGCCACCGCGCTGACCCGGTACTTTCGGGCCGTTTCCGCCCAGCCTTCGATCAGCGTATTGATGGACGTCACGATGGTCTCAGCCAGGGTGCGATCGCCGCCCCATAGATTCACGACCGCGGCCTGCTCGCCCTCGCCGCGATTCGTGACATGGCCGTCACCGGTCAGCAGCCCGAGCAGCACGCCAAGCTCGCCGTTGCCGCAGCCGCCGAATTGGCCCGCTCCGGACTGAATCAACAGCTCATCGCCGGGCTTCAGATCCCGCAGCTTGATCTTGCCGCGCGTCGTATAGAAATCGTGCCACTCGGTGGCCTTGATCTCATAGCCATCCTTGGTAACGACTCTGTACACATCGGCGGATGGTGAGGTCATGAACGCGGGAACGGCTTCGCGAACGGTCGCGCCTCGGCCCTGATCCAGGGTTCGGGTATCCACCGTCGCTCGGATCTCCAGATTGCGCTCGTACAGATCGCCGATCCTGACCATGCCGTACTGCGTCGCAAGCCGGGTGTCCGCCGTCACGCATGGGTTGGTCGCGCGGATGTTCTCGCACCACCAGTTGTTGTTCATCTCATTGACGCGGTCGATGAGGATGAAGCCCGGTTCGGCAAAATCGTAGGTCGACGTCATGATGACGTCCCACAGGCGCTTGGCCGGGATGGACTTGTAGACCTTGCAGGCGACCAGCCCTTCTTCGTTGACGACATAGCCGTCATGAATCGGCCATTCACGCCACAGGAAGGCGCTGGTGTCGTTGAGGTCCGCGCCTTCGGTCTCATATTCCTTGCGGGTCAGCGGGAACGCGAGCTTCCAGTCGCGCTCCTCGCGCACGGCGCTCATGAATTCATCGGTGATCAGCAGCGACAGGTTGAACTGGCGCAGGCGCCCGTTCTCGCGCTTGGCGCGCACGAACTCCAGCACATCCGGATGCCCGACATCAAAGGTGCCCATCTGGGCGCCACGCCGGCCACCGGCCGAGGACACCGTGAAGCACATCTTGTCGAAGATATCCATGAACGACAGCGGGCCGGAGGTGTAGGCGCCGGCGCCGGACACATAGGCGCCGCGCGGCCGCAGGGTCGAGTGCTCGTAACCGATTCCGCAGCCGGCCTTCAGCGTCAGGCCCGCCTCGTGCACCTTGCCCAGGATGTCATCCATCGAATCGCGGATCGTGCCGGACACGGTGCAGTTGATGGTCGAAGTCGCCGGCTTGTGCTCGAGCGCCCCGGCATTGGAGGTGACGCGCCCCGCGGGGATCGCGCCACGGCGCAGGGCCCACAAGAAGCGCTCATACCATGGCTCACGCGCCTCCAGCGGTTCGACATCCGCCAAGGCCCGCGCGACGCGCTTATAGGTATCGTCCATCGACTTGTCGATGGGCGTGCCGTCCTTCGCACTCAGTCGATATTTCTTGTCCCAGATGTCCAGCGACGCTTCCTGGAACGGGACGGTATCGATCTCACGTGGTTCAATTTTCACGACGGTATTCATGGATTCGTGACGCTCCGTATCCCCATAGGAGAGACACAAGATCTTGTGTCGAGCGGCCGAGATTAAAGACGTGCAACATAACCGTCAAGAACGGCCGGAGCTTGTTTTCTGCATGATTTAGTCCTAATAAAACAATAAGTTACATTGGTGTTGGCTGCCATGATCTAGGTCAAAAGGGCCCTAAAAGGCAAAAATTTCGTCAATGGCATAGCCCAAGATGTTGTGCCGGGCTGTCCACAGGCTGTGCGCAGGCTATACGCAGCTGTCGCACAGCTTGCCCACAGGGTTATTCACACCCCGGCGCCTTGAAAGCGGCCCGGCGAGCCATAGATCGTGGTCATTCGCGGTTGTCGCGAACAACTGGAGACCCACACATGACTTTCGTTCGCTACTTTGAACCCGCACGCACCGTGGCCTGGATTCCTTCTGTCGATGTACACGAAGAGACCGAGCGCTATGTAGTGCGCGCCGATCTGCCGGGCGTCAGCCCGGATGATATCGAAATCACGGCCGATGCCGGCGTGCTCACCATCAAGGGCGAGCGCAAGGCAAGCGCGGCACACACCGATGGCAACTACCAGCGCGTCGAGCGCGTGGCGGGTAACTTCGTGCGTCGCTTCACGCTCCCCGAGGCCGCACAGACCGATGCCATCAAGGCAACCCACCTCAACGGCGTACTCGAGCTGTCCATCCCAAAGCAGGCGAAGCCCGAGGTCCGTCGCATCAAGGTCGAAGCGGCCTGATGAGTCCGGCGCGCGCCCGCACTCGGCGCGCGCCGACGCCATTTGCGCAAGCCGCCTCAGGCTACAATGCCCGGCATGAACGGCTTCAGATGCGGTCGGATCGCGCTCGCGGCGCTGGCCATGCTGGCTGGCGCCACGGCGTTTGCCACGGTACCCGCGCCCAGCGATGATGCGCCCCTGCCGACCCTGGCCCCGATGGTGCGGCGGGTCGCCCCGACGGTCGTCAATGTCGCCACGCGCGGCTCGATCACTGAGAGCACTGCGGCGAACCCGCTGCTCGCGGATCCTGCCTTCAACCGCTTCTTCGATGTGCCGCAGACGCGCGGCGGCCACTCACCCCAGTTCCAGAGCGCCGGGTCCGGCGTGATCCTCGACGCGCGCAAGGGCTACATTCTCACCAACGCACATGTCATCGAGAACGCCAGCGAAATCACGGTGACCCTGGCCGATGGTCGCGACCTGAAGGCCGAAGTGGCCGGAATCGATGAGCCCACCGACATCGCCTTGCTCAAGGTGCGCCCCGTCAAGCTCACCCAGATCACCCTCGGTGATTCCGCAAAACTCGAAGTCGGCGATTTTGTGGTCGCCATCGGCAACCCCTTCGGGCTGCGCAATTCGGTCACCTCCGGCATCGTCAGCGGCCTCGGCCGCAGCAATCTCGACCAGGACGGGTTCGAGGATTTCATCCAGACCGACGCCGCCATCAATCCGGGCAACTCGGGCGGCGCACTGGTGAACCTGCGCGGCGAACTGGTCGGCCTCGCCACGGCCATACTCGCGCGTTCGGGTGGCAACATCGGTATCGGCTTTGCGATCCCGGTCAACATGGTTCGCAGCATCACGGACCAGCTCGAGCAGTTCGGCTCGGTGAAACGCGGGCTGCTCGGTGTCGACACCTACCCCGTCAGTCCCGATGTCGCACAGGCGCTGGGTTTGAGTGGCGCGGAGGGTGCGCTCATCACCCAGGTCTTGCTCGGCTCGCCGGCCGAACAGGCCGGCCTGCGCAGCGGCGATGTGATCGTTTCGATCAATCGGACCACCGTGATGGTACCGGCCGATGTGCGCAATGCCGTAGGGCTGCTGCGCGTGGGCGACTCGGCGGATATCGGCCTGCTGCGCGACGGTCGTGCACGCCATGTTCAGGCCGTGATCACGCAGCCGGCCGAAAGCGCCGCGGCCACCCCTGTGTCACCCGCTGAAATCAATCCGGCCTTCGAAGGCGCGACGCTGGCGGAGGCATCCGGCGGCAGCGGCGTCGTGGTGCGCAATGTCGACGGCGGCAGCCCCGCCGCCGCGGCCGGCATCCGCGGCGATGATGTCATCGTCGCCGTCAATCAATCCCGGGTCAGCAACCTGCAGCAGCTGCGCGAACGCAGTGCCGGACTGGCCACGCTGGTCATCGAAGTGCAGCGCGGCAAATCGACCGTGCTCATCCCGATCCGCTGACGGCGGCGCACACCTGCGCATCGCGCTGGGCCTTGGGCTGTTTGGCCAGGACGCGCACGGCGGCATAGAAGCGTGCCAGGTCACCGTCCTGTTGCGCCAGCAGTCGCTGGAAGCCGGGCATGCAGTTCTCGTAGGTCGCCACGGAGGCGAGCTGGGCGTTGTTGATCCCCTTGGCCAGCCACGGTCCATAGCCGGAGGGTGCGCCCAGGCGCTTCTCGGCGGCACGAATCGCAGCCGCGAGCGCCGCCATGCGCGCCTGCTTGGCGGCACGCATCTGATCCTGAGGGATTTTCGTGGCGTACAGGCGCGCCAGATCGCGGCGCGCCTGCGCCAGCAGCTGCGAATACTCGCGGGCACGCGCCTCGTTGCGATGAAAGTTCTCGATGTCGGCGGGTCGCCCCTGCGCGGTCAACCAGCGCGCGAGGCCCGTCTCCTCGACCGTGCTGGCGAAGGCTTCGTTGAACGCCGAATCGCCCGGTACATAAAGGAGTTGGTGCGCCAGCTCGTGAAAGATGATCGCGGCGAGCTCGTCGCGCCCATAGGGCAGCATGGTATTGAGGATCGGGTCATCGAAATGCCCGAGCGTCGAATAGGCCGGTACGCCGCCGACATCGGTGTCATAGCCTGCCGCTGCGAGCTTGGCGGCGTAGGCCTGCGCGGCCTTCTGGCGGAAGTAGCCGCGGTAGGTGACGCAGCCGGCCACCGGGAAACACCACACCCTGGGGTTCACCGAGAACTCCGGGGCGGCGACCACATTCCATACCACGTAGGGCCGCCCGATGTCCGCATAGACCCGGTAGCTGCGATTGTCCGGCAGCCCGAGCGTGTGGGAAGCGAAATCGCGCGCCGCACTGACCTCGGTGAGCGTGTCGCGCACGGTCGGGGGAGTTTTCGGGTCGGCCACGACCTTGTCGATGGGACGCCGGTCCACCAGGATCTGCGCCTGGCCACGCGCGGCCTGCAACAGGTACAGGCTGCCGCACCCCGGCAGGATGCTTGCACCCGCCAGCAGCAGCGCGATCGTAAGGAACTTGCGACTCTCGGTTAACATGAGTCGATGCAAGTGTACTTGGTAGGCGGTGCAGTTCGTGATCGTCTGCTCGGCCGCGCGGTCGGCGAGCGCGACTGGGTGGTCGTGGGCGCCACCCCCGGTGAGCTCACCGCCCAGGGCTACACGCCGGTCGGCAAGGACTTCCCGGTCTTCCTGCATCCGCAATCCAAGGAGGAATACGCCCTGGCGCGCCAGGAGCGCAAGGTGGCCCCCGGCTATCATGGCTTCACCACCGTGTTTTCGCCGGACGTGACCCTCGAAGAGGATCTGCAGCGGCGCGATCTGACCATCAACGCCATGGCCGAGGACGCCGCCGGTCGCATCGTGGACCCCTATGGCGGGCAGCGCGACCTTCAGGCGCGGCTGCTGCGCCATGTGTCCGCGGCGTTCGTCGAAGACCCGGTGCGCGTGCTGCGCATCGCACGCTTCGCCGCACGCTTCGCGGACGCCGGTTTTCGCATCGCGCCGGAGACCGAAGCGCTCATGCGGCACATGACCGCCAGCGGGGAGATCGGCGCGCTCACACCCGAACGGGTGTGGCGGGAAACGGCGCGCGCCCTGCTCGAGCCGCATCCGGAGGTGTTCTTCGAGATCCTGCTGAAATGCGGCGCACTGGCCGTGCTCATGCCCGAACTCGCGGCGCTCGACGGGGTTCCGCAGCCACCGAAGTGGCATCCGGAGGTGGACACCTTTGTCCATGTCATGCTCGCCATATCGATGGCCGCGCAGCAGGGTGCGTCCTTGGCGGTGCGCTACGCGGTGCTGCTGCACGACCTGGGCAAGGCGCTGACGCCAAGGGAGCAGTGGCCCAGCCATCATCAGCATGAAGAGCTGGGCATCGCGCCGATCGAAGCGCTGTCGCAGCGCCTGCGCGCGCCGAACGAATGCCGTGAGCTCGCGCTGCTGACTTCGCGGCACCACACACTCGTCCACCGCGCGCTCGAGCTGCGGGCCGCGACCGTCATGAAATTGCTCACCGCCACCGATGCCTTCCGACGCCCGGAGCGTTTCGCCGAACTGCTGCAGGCCTGCGAGTGTGATGCGCGCGGCCGCACCGGTCTGCAATCGCGGCCGTACCCGCAGGCGCACTACCTGCGGCAGGTCCACGCCGCGGCAAGCGCCGCGAGCTTGAGTGCCGCGGACCGCGCCGGATTGGCCGGTCCGCAGATCGGCGCGGCCCTGCAGCAGCGGCGAGTGGCGGTCATCGCGGAACTTCGCGAGCGTTTGGCTACAGAGAATCGCGCAGATCCTGAAACTTGAAGCACTCCAGCGGCACATCGATGCCGCGGCCCAGCGCCAGCAGTTTGAAGGCCTCGCCCATCTCCCCGGGCAGCAGCAAACGCCGCGCCTCAGCGGCCAGCCGCGCCTGCTCAAGCGCATCGCGGGGCGGGCCATCTGCGCACTGGGCCAGGAACTCATCGATGCCGCTGCCGAGCAGGAACGCCGCCTGGGTACACAGTCCCAGTACCTCCAGGCCGCAGGCGTGCCCGGCCAGCGCCACGCGCGTGAAATCGACCCAGGCCGTGATGTCCTGCACGCCGAGGTTCACGAAGGGATCAAAGTGCGCGCGATGTTTGAAATGACAGGTGAGCGTGCCCGCATCGCGCTCCGGCAGGTAGTACTGCGCACGCGGCAGTCCATAATCAAACAGCAGCAGCACCCCGCGTTCGAGGCAGGCGGCCACGCCTGCTACCCACGGATCGACCCGCGTGCACAGCTCGGAGCAGTAGCCCGGCACTAACGGCGCCGGGAGCGTCCGGTTCAGTTCGTGCACGGCCGCGGTGAGCGACGCATCGGCCGGTCGGCTCGCCCAGCCCAGCGTGCCGTCGGCGGCGGCCGTCACCCCCAGCGCCTCGACCGTCGTCTCGCGCACTGCGAATCGGTGGCAGGGCAGCGCGTCCAGCACTTCATTGGCGAGGATGATGCCGCGCAGCGGGTCCGACGGCAGTTGCTGCAACCAGCGGATCCGCGCCCGCAGCGGCTCCGGCAACGTCCCCAGGCGCTGACGCTGGCGCTCGGCCAGATCCGCGCTGACTTCCAGGATGTCGTAATGCCTCGGCAGGGCATCGCGCGCCGCCAGCTCGCGCAGTACCGTGGCCGCCAGGGCGCCCGTTCCCGCCCCCAGCTCCAGGATGCTGCCCCCACCGATCTCGTTGAGGATCGGTGCGCACTGGCGCGCCACGCAGCGTCCGAACAGCTCGGAGACTTCCGGGGCCGTGGTGAAGTCACCCGCGACGCCGAGCTTGGCGCTGCCGGCGCTGTAATAGCCCAGACCCGGTGCATACAGCGCCAGCTCCATGAACGTTTCGAAATCGATGCAGCCGGCGCTGGCCCGGATGCGGCCCACGATGTGTTGCAGCACTGCCGCCGAATGCGCCGCTTCGGCGGCATTCAAGGCGGGGAGCATTGGCGGACGGCCGGATCCAGTCATAATGTGCACCTATGACCCAAACCCTGGCCGGGCAGACCGTATTGATTACCGGCGGTGCACGCCGTCTGGGGGCCGCGACGGCGCGCGCGCTGCACGCGGCCGGCGCCAATGTCGTGATCCATCACCTCACCTCCACGCAGGAGGCCGGGACGCTGGTCGCAGCGCTGAACCAGGCCCGCGCGGGCTCGGCGACCCTGGCGCAGGCGGACCTGCTGGATGTGGCGCGCCTGCCGGGGCTGGTCGAGGCGGCCGTCAGTCACTACGGCCGACTCGACATCCTGATCAACAATGCCTCGACGTTCTATCCGACGCCGATCGGCGCAGTCACCCTCGGCCAGTTCGAGGATCTGCTCGGCACGAACCTGCGCGCGCCGCTGTTCCTCGCCCAGGCCGCCGCGCCGGAGCTGCGGCGACGGGGTGGACTGATCCTGAACATGGTCGACATCCACGGCATGAAGCCCCTGAAGAACTATCCCGTCTACAGCAGCGCCAAGGCCGCCTTGATCATGCTCACCAGGGCGCTGGCACGGGAACTGGCGCCGGAGGTGCGCGTGAATGGCATCGCCCCCGGTCCGGTCATGTGGCCCGCCGATGTCGACGGCGAGATGCAGGCGCAGATCATCGACAAGACGCTGCTGAAGCGCGCGGGCGAACCGCAGGATATCGGCCAGGCGGCGCTGTACTTTGCGACCATGGCGCCCTATGTCACGGGCCAGATCCTGGCCGTCGACGGCGGACGCAGCCAGAGCGGCTGAGCGCACTCAACCCACCGTCGCGGCGGGGCGCACGGCGATCAACTCGTGATCCTTGGTCTTCAGGCCCGCCCACAACCGCGCGATGCTGCGACCGGCGGTCGGATGGCGCAGCTGCGGGGCGATGTCGGCCAGCGGCCCCAACATGTACGGACGCAACAGCAGATCCGGACGCGGCAATGTCAATTGCGGCTCCTGCAGCACCAGGTCGGCATACAGCAGGATGTCCAGATCCATGGCGCGCGCCGCCCATTTCGGGGCATTGCGCGGCCGACCACAGCGGGTCTCCACTTCGCGCAGCTGCGCCTGCGTGTCATGCACGCTCAATGCGGTCTCGAAGCCGAACACGAAATTGATGAAATCCTCGCCCGTGAAGCCCACCGCGGCATTGCGGTACCAGGGTGAGACCTGCAGCGCGCCGAAAATCCGTGCCAGCTCGGCTTCCGCGCGCGTGAGATTCACCTGCGGATCGATATTGCTGCCGGCCGCGACATAGACGCGCGCCATGTCAGGCCAGCTCCGCGCGCGTGCGCTCTATGCTGACCCCGACATCGCGCGCGCCGCGGATGGCACCGCGCTTGTTGATGGTGAGCTTCACCCAGGGAATGTCGAACTCCTTGAGAATGAGCAGCGCGGTGTGGTGGGCCAGGCTCTCCACCAGCTTGAACTCGGAATTCCCGACATATGCGCTCACGAGCTTGGACAGGCGCTTGTAGTCGAGCGTCGCCTCGACATCATCGCTCAGCGCGGCGCGGCGGCAGTCGATGGGCGCCTCGATATCCAGGTACACGGTCTGTTTGACCAGCCGCTCCCAGTCGAGAAAGCCGATGACGCACTCCACCGCGAGCTCACGCAGGAAGACCTTGTCGGTTGTTTGATTCATGCTCATTCAGGCCGCAGCTTCGGTGGCAATGATGGGGGGCAGCGAGTCGAGCGCCCATTGGGCGCGGGCGCCGATGGCAAGATCATCGTGCTGGCCCGCGCGCAGCCGCGCCAGACCCGCTACCGCAATCATCGCCGCATTGTCCGTACAGAATTCCGGGCGCGGATAGTAGGCCCGGCCGCCGCGGCTGACCAGCGCCCGCGCCAGGGTGTCGCGCAGGTGGCCATTGGCGCCGACACCGCCGCTGACGGTGAGCACATTGCAGTCCGTGGCCTCCAGGGCACGCAGCG
>DATHOA010000148.1:0-3784 GCA_035485475.1 Steroidobacteraceae bacterium
GGCCCGCGCCGCTAGCGCACGCGCGTCAGCAAGCCCAGCGACACGGCAACCAGCAGCGCGGTCGGCAGCCACGCCAGCAGCACCGGATCCAGATCGAACACGATCGTGCCGCTCTCGATGAAGCGCTGCAGGAAGAAGAAACCCAGCCCCAGCAGCAGCCCGATCAGCAAACGCGCCCCGGTGCCCGAGGAGCGCATCGGACCCAGCACGAAGGGAATGGCCAGCAGTACCGCAAAGGCAATCGCGCCGGTGCGCGCGATGCGTGACCAGAACGCGAACACATAGAGCTTCGGATCCAGGGAGTTGGCCCGGTAGTAGCCGATCAGGCTCCACAGCGCGCTGCTGGCCAACTCGCCCGGATCCGAATTGGCCAGGCCCAGGAACTCGCCACTGACATTGGATTCGAGCGTCCGTATGCCCTGCGTGGTGGCCTTGACCTGATCCCCCGCAAAGCGCGACTCGGCATAGCCGCGCAGCACCCAATGATGATCGGTGCCGGGCAACGCGCGCTCCGCCCGCCCCATGGCCAGCAGGTGATGATCGCTGGATACCTCGAATATCAGCATCCCGCCATGCACCTCACCGTCCTGGGACTGTTCTACGCCCAGGATCTGGTTGCCATCGCGCACCCAGGCGGACCCACCGCTGAAGCTGGCGTCCGAGAAGCGCGCAAAGGCCTTCTGCTGACGCGCGATATGCTGCAGGGGCGGTGCGAGCAGTTCCCCCAGCACCACTTCGGCGGCGACCAGCGCCATGCCGGCGATGAACACCGACACGGCCAGTCGCCGCACCGAGACCCCGGCTGCCCGCGCAACCGTCAGCTCGCTGCCGCTGGCCAGGGTGCCCAGTCCCAGCAAGGACCCGATCAGCGCGCCGATCGGCAGCAGCTCCCAGGCCTCCTGCGGCACACTCATCAGCGCAAACCAGAATGCGTCGAGACTGCCGTAATGCCCGGTGCCGGTGTCACCCTGCTCATTGATGAACGTGATCAACACCGCCAGCGCGATGATCACGGCCATGACCAGTGCGGTCATCGCCAGTATCCGCCGCACGATGTAACGATCGAGAATGTTCATGCGGGGCTCAACGCCTGGGGACCCGCTGCGCTGCGGTTGCGCATTCGCGCCAGCCAGTTCGGGGCGCGCGCAATCAGCAGCACGGTGATCACCACCACCCCATGCGTCCACCACAGCCCGATGGCGGCGGGAAGCGTACCGTGCTCGATTGCGGCCCGCCCGGCCGAGAGCAGATAGAAATACAGAATGAAAACCAGTACGGCCAGCCACACCCGTGACAGCCGCCCGCGTCGCGGCGGCAGTCGGCTGATCGGCACGGCCAGCACGGCCAGCACCAGGCACATGACCGGCAGCGCGATGCGCCACTGCAGCTGCGCCTGCCGATCCAGTGCGGCCGCACCGATCAGGTCACGCGTCGGGGCAGCATCCAGGTCCGCGGCCGCATCGCGCATGCGCGGCAGCTGCACGGGAATCGTGAGTTGGGAGAATTTTTTGATGATGCGGAACTGCGCACTGCCCGGCAACCCTTCAAAACGCTCCCCGTCGTACAAAATGATGGTGAGGGTCTGGCCATCCTTGGCGAGCATGTGGCGTGCTCGCTGGGCCAGTGCCACCTCGATCCGGCCGCCCTGGTCGCGCTCGACGAACACATCCGACAGCGTGCCATCCGGCAGCGCATCCTGGGCATAGACAACCGTGCTGCCACCGCCAAAAGTGCGGAACCGTCCCGGCGCCAGGGACGCGAACTGCCCGGCGTGCACGGCTTGCTGGCGCAGGATGAGTACGCGCGCCATGGACGCGGGACCGACCTCCAGCGACAGCCAGGCCAGGACGGCCGCCACGACGATGCCGATGGCGATCACCGGTGCGTAAATGCGCGCCATACCCACACCACAGGCCAGCGCCGCCGTCATTTCGCTGTCGTGATACAGCCGGCCGAAAGCCATGACCATGCCCAGCAGCAATCCGACGGCCACGAATATCGGCAGGTGCTGCACGGCTCCCAGCCCGATTAATGTGAAAACGACATCATGGGGATACTGGCTGTCCGCGGCCCGGCTGAGCACGCGTGCGCCCTCATTCGTCAGCAGGATCAGGACCAGGACCAGTGTCACGGCGAAGCCACTGGCGATCATTTCCCGCAAAATATAGCGTTCGAGAAGGCGACCCAAAACCCTACCTGCTGGCTGAATTCGGTTAGACTTGTACGTTCAACCGCCAACCTTAGAGCAGACTGTCCGGCACCACAATGGTTCAGAACCCTGGTTCGGAACCTTGCACAGGTGCGCGGTACAACGTGGAGGTCGATGATGCAGTTTGACGTATGGTCCAAGACCCTCACTGACCTGTCCGTGGAATGTATCGCGGCGGGAGTGTTCGAAGACGGCAAGCTTGGCGCCGAAGCCGCGGCGCTCGACAAGGCCACGGGCGGGCGCATCAAGGGCGTCGTTGAGCGCGGCGACTTCAACGGCAGGGCCGGTGAAACGCTGCTGCTCTCGGAGGCCGGCCTCAACGCCACGCGCGTCGTGCTGGTCGGCCTCGGGGCCGAACGCAGCTACGGTCGCAAGAGCTGGCGCCGCGCCTGCGCTGCGGCGTTGACCACCGTCGGGCGCACCCACATCCGCACTGTCGCGTTGGCCATCGAACGGCCGCCCGCCAAGGACCTCAACGATTACTACTTTGGACGCTGCGTGGCCGAGATTGCCGGCGCCGTCCTGTATCGCACCAACGATCTGAAAACCGGCAAGAGACCACCGGTACCCATGATCAATATGATCGTGGCCGGGCCCGTGCGCGCCACGGGCACCCCGGAAGCCAAACGCGGCCTCGAGCACGGTCGCGCGCTGGCCACCGCCACCGCATTGCAACGTGACTTGGGCAACCTGCCCGCGAATATCTGCACGCCCCGCTATCTGGCGGAGCGCGCGAAGGGCCTGGGCAAGCGCCACAGCTCGGTGAAGGTCAAAGTGCTCGAGGAGGCCGCGATCCGGCGCGAGAAGATGGGTTGCTTCCTGGCAGTCACCCAGGGCAGTGCCGAGCCGCCACGTTTCATCGTCATGGACTATCAGGGCCCCCGCGCCGCGCGCACCGCGCCCATCGTCCTGGTGGGCAAGGGCATCACCTTTGACACCGGCGGCATCTCCCTCAAGGACCCCAATGCCATGGACGAGATGAAGTTCGACATGATGGGTGCCGCCTCCGTCATCGCCGTCATGTCGTTCCTCGCCGAGGCGAAATTGCCGCTGCGGGTCGTGGGACTGGTCGCCACCTGCGAGAACATGCCCGACGGAATGGCCATCAAGCCGGGTGACATTGTCACGAGTGCCTCGGGCCAGACGGTCGAAATCCTCAACACCGATGCCGAGGGCCGGCTGATCCTGTGCGATGCGCTGCATTATGCGCGGCGCTTCGATCCCTCGATCATCGTTGATATGGCCACCCTCACCGGCGCCTGCGTGATCGCATTGGGCGCGCACCACAGCGGTGTCATGGGCAATGACGACGCGCTCGTCGCCGAGCTGGTTGCCGCGGGCGTGCGGGCCGATGACCGCGCCTGGCAGCTGCCGTTGACCGAAGAGTACGCGGAACAACTGAAAACCAACTTCGCCGACATGGCCAATATCGGTGGGCGGGAGGGTGGTGCGATCACCGCAGCGGCCTTTCTGTCCAAGTTCACGCAGGGCATGAAGTGGGCACATATGGATATCGCCGGCACCGCCTACCAGGGCGGCGTGCACAAAGGCGCCACCGGGCGCCCGATGCCGCTG
>DATHOA010000149.1:0-44749 GCA_035485475.1 Steroidobacteraceae bacterium
GTGCGGAAGTTTGAGCGAGATGAGATTTTCGCATCGCGTAGGCGCGGCCTGCAGGGCGGGGGCGACAGCGAGCCCAGCGAGCAACGCCTGCGCAAGAAGCGAGCCTTTGAAACGCATCTCAATATTCTCCCAAGATGTAGCGAGTTAACTGTTCATGCCGTTCGTGTGGACTCAGCGTAGGTCAGTCCCAGCTCGGCGACCGAGATCTCCCTCATTCGGAATTTCTGGATCTTGCCAGTGACCGTAGTGGGAAACTCGGTTGCGAACCGGACATAGCGAGGAATCTTGTACGTCGCGATCTGACGGCGACAAAACTCACGGATCTCGTCTTCGGTAGCAGATTGCCCCTCTTTGACCCGCACCCATGCGCAGACCTCCTCGCCATACTTCAGATCCGGAAGCCCTATAATGTGCGCCTCGCTCACTTTCGGATGCGAGTAAAGAAGTTCCTCGATCTCACGCGGATAGATGTTTTCGCCTCCGCGGATGATCATGTCTTTGATGCGCCCACTAATGTTCACGCAGCCGTCGTCGCGCATCACGGCCAGATCGCCTGAATGCATCCATCGAGCGGAGTCTATTGCCTCGGCGGTCGCCTTTGGGTTATCCCAGTAGCCAAGCATCACAGAGTACCCGCGCGTGCACAGCTCGCCCGGCGTCCCCCGAGGAACGACTTCGCCCGTCGCGGGATTGACGATCTTGCACTCGAGATGCGGATGAATCCGCCCGACCGTCGACACGCGAATTTCGATAGGATCATCCACGGCCGACTGGAAGGAGACCGGGGAGGTTTCAGTCATGCCATAACAAATCGTCACCTCGCGCGCATGCATGCGCTCGATGACCTGGCGCATCACCTCGATGGGACAGGGGGACCCCGCCATGATGCCGGTGCGCAGTGAGTCCAAACGCACGCTATCGATTGAAGGATGGCCGAGCATCCCAATGAACATCGTGGGCACGCCGTAGATCGACGTGCAGCGCTGTGTCTCAATTGCACGCAAGGTCGCTGCCGCGTCGAATGATTCGGCTGGGATGACCACGGCCGCGCCGTGCGTTAACGCCGCGAGGTTGGCCATGACGCAGCCGAAGCAGTGATAAAATGGCACCGGGGAACAGATCCGATCCTCGGCCGTATATCGCAAGACCTCACCGACGCAGAATCCGTTGTTGAGGACATTGTGGTGAGAGAGAGTTGCTCCCTTCGGCGAGCCGGTGGTGCCAGAGGTGTACTGGATGTTAGCCGGATCATCGAACTGCAGACCGTCCTGCACGGCCTGAAGCGCGGTGAGCGATATCTGCCTACCCAGATACATGAACTCCTGCCACGTAAGGCCCCCCGGGGATTGCCCGTCGCCAAGGTAGATCACGCGCCGCAAGCATTCCAGCTTTTCGATGGCGAGCGGTTCGCCACTTGAAGCGAGCAGCTCCGGCGCAAGTGTGATGAGGATCGCGATGTAATTGGTTTTTCTGAAATTGCGCGCTGTCACTAGGACACTGACGCCAGACTGCTTCAGGGCATATTCGAGCTCCCGGAGGCGGTACGCGGGATTGAGGTTGACCAAGATGGCGCCAACTTTTGCGACGGCATATTGGGTGATGAGCCACTCGGCGACATTGGCGCTCCAGATGCCGACGCGATCTCCGCGTTTGACTCCGAGCGCGAGGAAACCGCGTGCGGCGCTGTTCACTTCATCGAGCAGTTGTGCGTACGTGTATCGCGCATTCTGATGGCAGGAGATCAATGCATCGCGATTTCCGAACTGGGCCGCAACGCGATCGAGCGATGCTCCGATCGTCTGTCCCAGAAGCGGCACGGTCGCAGTTCCGTGCACATAGGAAGACGACATGCTGTTCCCCTCAAGACATGCCGGCGGACGATATAACGAACGTTAGTTAGTGTCAATCGGATCGGGGGCAATACGCGGTAAAGTGAGCAGCGCTATGCTGACGACACATATTTGGTGTGGCATCACTTACTTTTTGGAAACAGCGTGGTACCTAAGACAAAAGCAACGGCAGGTAGACGTAAGACGGCGGAGGCAATCCTCGAGGCAGGCGAGCGCTTGTGCGCGGAACACGGCATAGAAGCGATGTCGATTCGGGACGTCGCGGGGGCGGTGGGAGTCAGCATTCCAGTCATCTACCATCACTTCGGGTCGCGGAGCAATCTGCTCCGGGCGATCTGTATCAACCGCTTCGGGGAAATCGGCGGCGAGTATCAGCAGATGCTCGCAATGCTGGAGGCGCAGGAGGCGCCCGTCGTGGCGGACATCATTCGCGCCGTCCTGCAGCCGGTCAATCAATGGCGCAAGCCAGGACGGGGGTCATCACTCCAGTTCTACGCGCTTGCGCTCGTGTGCCCGCTGCCGGAAGTGAAAGACTTGATGGATGCCGGAGTCGCTGGATTCCATCGGCCCGTGGCGCTGCTTCAGCGCGCGCTCCCACACCTCACTCATGAGGAAATCTGCTGGAGGCTGTACTTCACAATAAAGCTCTCGCACCAGACCGCATGGGATGCCTCAAGGCTGACTCTCCTGTCCAGTGGAAGTTGTAACGGATCCGATCCCGACGAAGCATTGGCGCGCGCCATCGCTTTCGCTGAGGCCGGCTGTCTCGTACCCCCGTCCGGGTCAACAAAGAAATCGGCGGCTCGCGGCAAGAAAAAGATGCAGCGGTCCTGAGGCGAGATTGTTGCCATGCGAAAACACGCCGCCTTTTTCGGGCGCGACCGGCCTCATGCGTACAACGTCATTCAAGCCCTCGTCGACTCGCCCTAAGGCCCAATTATGGAGCCCACGTACCTGCGGACGTTCTAGCGGCCCGCGGTCCTCTCGTCACAACCAATTTTAGGATGCGGTAGGGCTGTTTCAGTGCTCCGGGTGCGGGGAGATCGGCTCCGAAAACACCCGAAAATCACCGGGGTAGAATTCGGGGTAACAGGGTTTTTCCGAACTGACTTGAAAGCCAAAAACAGCCGTGTGGGGTCTGTATGTGGCTCCGCCCCTGGCCGCCAATAACTCATTGAATTTTAATAGAATTCTAGCAGTCGGAATGCTCGCCTGCAACTGTCGGTTGTGCCTCCGGGTCCGTTTCGACTTGGCATGGATCGACCGCGGCGTCACATCCGATCCTTCCACCGCTTGAACTCGGACGGCCGCACACGGAAGCGTGCAATATTCCCCTCATGTAACTCTGCGATCTCCGCGAGAGCAACGCGGACAAAATGATCGAGATCTTCAGGCGCGACCATGGATTGCGCCAGCCGAACGACCTCCTCCTGGGTTGGCCGAACTTGCTCCCGCACGGCTTGACCCACGACTTCCACGAGTTCGCTGCGATACTTTAGGCGGAACGCGTCGGGTTCAGGAAGCGAGTCCCGCACGGTCTTATATAGATGTGCCGAGCGCTCATAGGCCCATAGGTAGACATCGCGGAGCAACTCGATTCGGTTGAACTCATAGATTCCAATCAGGCCTTCGATGTAGATCTTCTCGGGGACATCGATGAATGACAGCGGGACCAGATTGCTTTTGATGAGCGAAATGTTTGCTGCGAGCCGCGACGTTCGCTTGTTGACGTCGACGAAAGGTTGCAGATAAGGAAGTTGTGCCATGAGGAAGAAGGATTGTTCGAAGGGATCGCGAATCGTCGCCGCCTTCTCAAGCAACAGGGTAAACAGCTCTTCGATAAGCTGGGGAATTGCCGTTGGAAGGTATGTCGTACCAGCGATAGCAATAGGAGTCGCGCGGAGGCGTCCTGCGTTGCGGGATTCCTCGAGGAGGTTGTCGGCGAGGAGCGCATGCAGATTGGTTATCGTGTAGCGATTGATCCCGATCTCTTCTGCAGACTCCACCAGTAGTTCGATGGCTGCCTTGTGATTGAGGATCATCTGGGTCTCTTTTGCGTCCTTGCCTGGAGCGGCGGTGCCATGTTCGATGAGCTCGCGTGTATCGAGCAGCGAATAGGTATTGCCCTCCAGTCGGCTCGAGGCCCAGGAGAGATCGATGAGCAGCCGATTCAGGATGTCTCGCGCATACGTACCTGCAGGACGGTGCTCGTCAGGTGTGCGGCCGAGTTCCCGAAGATGGGATTGCAGGGTCTGCGTGAGGTACTCGGTCTTGTTAGGTACGTAACGCTCGAGGAAGTCGCGCTGATACCCGATCGGCGTGCGATCGGCGAGGGGCCGGCGAATGAGAAGCTGGATCTGCTGACTCGACGTGGCAATAGGTATGGCGTCGGGCGGCGTGACGGTGGAACGGTCTGCAGCGGTTGCGAGCGGTCCAGCTTCGATGATGGGTACGGGGATGGGTCCACGGCCGGGCGGAAAGTATCGACGACCTCGACGAACACCTACGGCGTGAATCGCGGCTGAGTTGACCCACCCCTCCAGCCGCCGTTGCAGCGACCGGCGGCTCACGACGCCTCTGAGCGCGGCTTGTAGTTCGGCCAAACCCAGGCCTTGTGGTGCAGAATCAAGCGCGTTCTTGACGCGCTCAAGGAGATCGTGGGGGAGGTGCTTGGGCATACGTGTTTGGCGCAAATATGATTTATAGGCCAATAATACGGCGTTTATGGCGCATAAATCAATATTGCGCCAAAAAATGCCGGTATTGGCACATATATCACCGCGGCGCGTCCCGTCGGGAAATGTGCCTTTCGATGGCCAAGCCGGTAACTTGAGCAAGCGACCGAGGAGACCAGAGCTTCATGGAAGCTGAGATTCGAGAACGCACCGGCGCCTATATCAGTGCCAGACACCACCATCCTGCCTGGCAACTGCTGGCGGCGCGGCGCGCGCCACTGATCCTGAGCTGTCTGCAAACTCTTTTCGAGCAGAGCCGGGACGGGGTCGGATTCGATGATGCTCTTAGACGAACGATGCCTTCATCAACTTCTGCCCTTGCCCGATACTGTGGCCATTCTGGGAGCGGGTCTCAATCTTGAGTCGGGAGGTCTTCGACCTACTCAGTCCGACATCGGCAGTCGTCGAGAGCAGTCCGGCTGAGGAGCAACCGCCCGCTGGACTTACGGCCGCCCCGTGAGCTGGTATGAGCTGGTAGTGGCAGAGTTAGTTAAATGGTGTGCAGGCCGGTGAGATCGCGGCCGGCTCCAAGTAGACCTCGATAGAAGGTAGCCGAGTCCCGGAACTGTCGAGCACGATCGGGGTAACTTTCAGGGTAACTCAAGGTGACCGAACTACGACTCTCAATGGAAATAGACCGATTCATGTTGTATTCGATTCCGCCCCTGGCCAGCAAGCACAACTTGAATGCCGAGGAGTGCCGGTGAAACGCGTCGCAGTAGTGTCAGTCGTCCTGTCGGTGCTGGTATCGATGCTGTTGCCGGCCTGGGCGACGGACCAATCGCAGCGTTGGTCGGAATCGCAGGCTAGTTCCTGGTATGCACAGCAGCCTTGGCTCGTCGGCAGCAATTATGTTCCGGCAAGCGCGATCAACCAGTTGGAAATGTGGCAGGCGGACACCTTTGACCCGCAACGGATTGATAAGGAATTCGGTTGGGCGGAAGGCCTTGGCATGAACACGATGAGAGTGTTCCTGCACGATTTGCTTTGGCAACAGGATGCCTCGGGCTTCAAACATAGGATCGACACATTCCTGTCGATCGCCGACAAGCATCATATTCATCCGATTTTCGTACTGTTCGACTCGTGCTGGGAGCCGGTACCCAAACTCGGACCCCAGCATCCGCCGATCCCCGGCGTGCACAATTCCGGGTGGGTCCAGAGTCCGGGGCTGCCGGCGCTCAAGGATCCTGCGCAATACCAGCGCCTCAAAGAATATGTACATGGCGTCGTGGGTTCGTTCGGCCAGGACAAACGCATCGTCGCTTGGGATGTCTGGAACGAGCCGGCCAATACCCCGGAGGTTATTGCGCTGCTGCCACAGGTGTTTGCCTGGGCCCGGGAGGCCCACCCTTCGCAACCACTCACCAGCGGTGTCTACCAGCCGAATTTTGCGCCGGGCGGGGCGGACAAGCACACGCCCGTGACGGAGATCCAATTGGCGCAGTCGGACGTGCTGTCATTCCACAATTACAGTTGGCCGGAAGCGTTCGAGGCCTATGTGTCGGAGCTCGAGCAATATGGACGACCGATTCTCTGCACTGAATTCATGGCGCGTGGAGCGGGGAGCACGTTTGACACGATCCTCCCCATAGCCAAAAAGCATCACATTGCGGCGATCAACTGGGGGTTCGTGGTGGGCAAGACCCAGACCAATTTGCCCTGGGACTCATGGCAGCGTCCCTACGTCACTAGCCAGCCCGCAGTCTGGCACCACGACGTGCTTTATCCTGATGGGAGGCCCTATCGGGAACGGGAGGCCGAGATTATTCGCGACCTTACCGGCAATAACTCGGCAACGAAATAGCCCCTGGGCGCCACCCGTGCTGAGGCAGCCCAGGTCACCTTGCGGCGAGTGTCACTGAGGCACGGTCAATGGAAGCGATTGACGCCGCGCCGCACTGCCGCATGGTGAGCGCGAGCTCAATATTCATGATGTCGAGCACACGCTCGACGCCCGCCTGCCCAAACGCGCTCAATCCATAGATGTACGGACGGCCGATGCCCACTGCCTTCGCACCCAGTGCGAGCGCCTTGTAGACATCTGATCCTCGACGGAAACCGCCGTCGACGAAAACCGGAATCCTTCCGCGTACACCGTCCATCACTTCCGACAAGCACTCGATCGTCGGGCGCAACGTCTCCGTTGAGCGGCCGCCATGATTCGAAACCACGATACCGTCGGCTCCGTGCTCGACGGCCAGTCTCGCGTCCTCGCGGGTGTCCAGCCCTTTGAGGATCACTTTCATGCGGGTCATTTTCTTGAGCTTGTCGACATAGGTCCAATTTGCTTCGGGCGGATTGGAGCGGCCCTGGGTCATCGGCATTTTTTGATTCGTGTGGCAAGCCGGGCAGCTGCGCGTATCAGTCCTGGCCAGCCGAGTGGCCGTTTCGATGTTGCGGCCCGGCAAAATGTCCACTGTCCACGCGAGAACCGTACATCCCGCGGCTTCGACCCGCCGCACAAGAGTCTCTGTTTCCGGCCACTCGGCGGGCATGTAAAGCTGAAACCAGGGTGCAGCGCCCAGCGCGCCTGCGACGTCCTCGACGGGAATCGAGGTCACCGTGGAGAGCATCTGCACCGCCTGCTTTATCTTTGCCGCGCGGGCCGTCGCCAATTCGCCGTCGGGATGAAACATCCGCTGGGCACCGACTGCCGACAGGTAGATCGGGCTTGCGTAACGTGTGCCGAACAGCTCGACGGAGGTATCGGCTTTCGCCACACCGCTGAGCCGCTTCGGGCGCAGGCCTATGTGTTTGAATGCTCCGATGTTGGCCTCGAGCGTGTAGTCATCATCCACGCCCGAGGCGAGGTAGCCCCAGTGCGCAGGCGGCAGGGCCTCGTGGGCCAATGTCTCGAACTCACGCACGTCCAGGACATCATGGGGAGTCGTCGGTTTGCCCGCATTCTGGCCGAGGTTCGAGCCCGGGTCGGAATCCTGCGCGAATGCCCGCGCAAGAAACGGACTTCCTGCCAGGAATCGAAGGAAATGACGGCGGTGATGTAGGGACGTCATGGTGGCACACAATATAGCGTCGCCTGTGGCAAGGGCAACGACCAGGGTGCCTCACCCGGTGAGGCACCTTGCGGGCATCCCTTGACGCATCATCACCAGCACGTCGTTTGCGGTATGCTGCTGCAACGCATGGTGATGCCGAACCGCATGAACTCATCCCGCGAGATCGCGAACAGCGTACCGCAGACGCTTTTCGAGAAAATCTGGCAGCGGCACGCGATTCTCACGCGCGCGGACGGCCAGACGCTTCTCTATGTCGACAGCCATTTTCTTCAGGACGGCTCGGCGCCGGCGTTCGAGTTGCTGCGTCAACGCGGGCTAAAACCTCGTGTTCCCCACCGGGCCTTTGCCACGCCCGACCATTACGTTCCCACCAACAGCCGCGATCTTGCAGCAATTGCCGATCCGGAAAAGCGGGCCATGGCCGAGGCGCTTCGCGACGACAGTGCGGCCGCCGGCATCGCCTTTTTCGGGCTCGACGATGCTCGTCAGGGCATCGTGCATGTCGTGGCGCCCGAGCAGGGCCTGAGCCAGCCGGGGATGTTGATTGTCTGCGGTGATAGCCATACCTCTACGCATGGCGCGCTTGGCGCACTCGCATTCGGTATCGGTGCAACCGAAGTTGCGCACGTCCTGGCCACCCAGACACTGTGGCAGCGCAAGCCGAAGACGCTGCGCGTCCTCCTTGCAGGCATGCACAGATCCGGGGTTTCGGCCAAAGACATCATACTCACGATCATTGCCAGAATCGGCGCCTCGGGAGCCACGGGTCATGCGGTCGAGTACGCGGGTCCAGCGCTGGCTTCGCTGTCGATGGAAGCGCGCCTCACGATCTGTAACATGACTATCGAGGCCGGCGGGCGCGCGGGCATGGTTGCGCCCGATGCGACGACGTTCGCGTACCTGAAAGGGCGGCCTTTTGCGCCTCAGGGCGCAGCATGGGACCGGGCGGTCGCGCGGTGGCGAGACCTGGCGAGCGATCCGGGCGCCGCGTTCGATCGCGAAGTGATGCTCGATGTCGGCGAGATCGCGCCGATGGTCACTTGGGGCAACAGTCCGGAGGACGCGCTTGCCATCACCGCTCGTGTGCCGGACCCGGCGACCGCGCCGAGCGCTGAACGGCGCGAGGCGATGCTGCGCGCAATCAGATATATGGGCCTTGAGCCTGGGCAGGCCCTCACCGATCTTAAAATCGACCGAGCCTTCATCGGCTCCTGCACCAACGGCCGCATCGAGGATCTGGAGAGCGCGGCCGCGGTCGCGCGTGGCCGCAAGGTCGCCCCGGGTGTCGAAGCCTGGGTCGTGCCGGGCTCAACACCGGTGAAGCGCGAAGCCGAAGCGCGCGGATTGGACACAGTTTTCAAGGAAGCCGGGTTCCAGTGGCGCGAAGCGGGCTGCTCGATGTGCCTCGGGACCAACGGCGATGTGGTGGCCGCCGGGCAGCGATGCGCGTCCAGTACCAACCGCAACTTCGTCGGGCGTCAGGGGGTGGGCTCTCGCACACACCTCATGAGCCCCGCGATGGTCGCGGCAGCGGCCATAAGCGGTAGGTTGACCGACGTCCGGGATCTACTGACGGATCGATGAGCATGGAGCCTTTCACGTCGTTGCGCGCAGTGGCATTGCCGATCGCCCAGCCCAATTTCGATACCGACCAGATTCTTCCCGCGCGCTTCCTGCAAAAGCCGCGCGCGCTCGATTTCGGCGAGTTCCTGTTTCGTGACCTGCGATATCGCGCAGATGGCTCCGAAAATCCCGATTTCGTGCTGAACCAGCCGGCTTACAAGCCCGCGCGCATCGTGATCGGCGAGGCAAACTTCGGCTGCGGTTCTTCACGCGAGCACGCGGTCTGGGCGCTCCATGACTACGGTATCCGTGCCGTCATCGCGCCGGGCATGGGGGACATCTTCATGTCGAACGCGGCGAAGAACGGCCTGCTGACCATCGTCCTGCCTGCTGCGGCCGTGACCAGGATGATCGAAGCGACGCTGGCCGCGCCGGGACTCGAGATCGCGGTGGATCTCGAAGCGCAAACCGTTGCGATGCCTGGATCCGGTGATGGCCTTCAGCATCGCTTTGAGATCGATTCATATCGGAAGAAATGTTTGCTCGGTGGCCTGGATGAGCTCGACTATACTCTGACGCAGCTGGAAGGAATCGAAGCGTTCGAGCGCGGCTATACGGGATAGCTGTGCTCGTTGTCGATGAGATGGGCTGAAGAGGAGCGGGGGCAATCGTACGAATGAAAATCGCAGTCCTGCCGGGTGACGGCATCGGCAAAGAAGTGACCGCGGAGGCAGTGAAAGTCCTGCGCGCTGCGTTGGGCTCCGCCGCGTTCGAGTTCACCGAGGCGCCGGTAGGCGGCGCCGGGGTCGAAGCTGCGGGCGATCCGCTACCGCCGCGCACCCTCGAGATTGCGCAACGCGCCGATGCCATCTTGTTTGGATCGGCCGGCGTGCCGGGCGATGAGGCCGTGCCTTACGCGATGCGACCGGGCGCAAGCCTGCTCCGCTTGCGAAAGGCGCTGGGGCTCTTCGCAAACTTCCGGCCCGCTTTTCTCTTCCCTGAGCTCGTGGACGCTTCGACGCTGAAGCGCGAAGTCGTCGAAGGTCTCGACATCATGATCCTGCGCGAGTTGACCGGGGATCTGTATTTCGGTGAGCCACGCGGCGTCATCACCAACGCAGCCGGCGAGCGCGAAGCCTTCAATACGATGCGTTACTCGGAAGGCGAGGTGGAGCGCATCGCGCGCGTTGCCTTCGAGACTGCGCGCAAACGCCGTCGCAAAGTGTGCTCGGTGGACAAGGCCAACGTCCTCGAAACGATGCAGCTGTGGCGCGAGGTCGTGACGCGCGTCGGCAAGGACTATCCTGACGTCGAGCTGACGCACGTGTTCGTCGACGCAGCCGCGATGATGCTGATGCGTGCGCCGAAGCAGTTCGACGTGATTGTGACCGGCAATGTGTTCGGCGACATCCTCTCCGATGCCGCTGCGATGCTGACGGGATCCATAGGGATGCTGCCGTCGGCGTCCATGGCTGCCGGCAGCAAGGGGCTGTACGAGCCCGTGCATGGCAGTGCGCCTGACATCGCGGGCAAAAACGTCGCCAATCCACTGGCGGCGATCCTGTCCGCGCAGATGATGCTGCGCTACTCGTTCGACGACGCGCGCAACGCAGATCGGATCTCGGCTGCGGTCAGGAAGGTGCTGGCCGCCGGCTACCGTACCGTAGACATCTTCCAGCCGGGGATGGTACGGCTCGGCACCAGGGAAATGGGAGACGCCGTCGCGGCGGCACTGTCATGAACACCATAGATCTTGCGGGACGTGTTGCGGTCATCACCGGCGGTGCGCGCGGAATCGGGTTTGCTACCGCCGAGCGATTGCTGCGTTCGGGAGCGCAGGTGGCGATCTGGGATATCGATGGCGCCCGCGCCAAGCAAAGCGCGAACGAGTTGGCCGCACTCGGCATCGTGAGCGCCCACGTCGTGGAGCTGACGGACGCGTCGGCGATCGAGGGCGCGCTGTCAGAAACAATGGCCGCCCATTCCCGGCTTGACATCGTCGTGAACAGTGCCGGCATCACCGGCGGCAACGGATTGACCTGGGAACTCGATCCGCAGGTGTGGCGGAAGGTTCTCGAGGTGAACCTGTACGCACCCTATCTCGTGTGTCGGGCAGTGGTGCCGCACATGATCGCGGCCGGCTATGGCCGCATCGTCAACATCGCTTCCATCGCCGGCAAGGAAGGCAATCCGACCGCCTCGCATTACAGCGCCTCGAAAGCGGGGTTGATCGGCCTGACCAAGTCGCTCGGCAAGGAACTGGCGCAGAAGAACATCATGGTGAACTGCGTGACGCCGGCAGCGGCGCAAACCGGGATGTTCGCGCAGATGACGCAGCAACATATCGACTACATGTTGTCGAAGATCCCGATGGGCCGCTTCGTGCTGCCGGAGGAGATCGCGGCGCTGATTGCCTGGCTGTCATCGGAAGATTGCTCGTTCACCACCGGCGCAGTTTTCGACATCTCCGGCGGCCGCGCAGTGTATTGATACGAACCTTCGCGCGCGTCCGGCTCGCCGGGCGCGCAGCGATGCGGTGTGGCCGGCAGCGCGAGGGGGGCGACGATGGACACGATGGTGAATACGGCGATTTCGGGCCGTTATGCGGCCGACATCGCGGCGCGGCTCGACCGGCTGCCGTTCTCGCGCACGCTGTGGCGATTCGTGCTGCTGATCTCACTCGGTGGGATCTTCGAGTTGTACGACGTGTTCATGACGGCGTACCTCGCGCCGGGCCTCGTTGCGGGGCGCCTCTTCACGGGCACGCCAGCGGGATTCTTCGATCCGCGCGGCGTGGGCTTTTTCGTCTTCAGCACGTTCGCCGGGATGTGGGTGGGCTGCATTGGGTTCGGCTTCATCGCCGACCGGCTCGGGCGGCGCTCGATCTTCACGTTCTCGCTAGTCTGGTACTCGCTGGCGACGGCGATCATGGCGTTTCAGTCCACGGCGCAGATGGTCGACCTGTGGCGCTTCATCGCGGCCATCGGCGTGGGTCTCGAGCAGGTCACCATCGACACATTTCTGCCGGAGCTCGTGCCGCCGCAACATCGCGGCCGGGCGTTCGCGTACTACCAGTTCATCGAGTTCTGCATCGTGCCGGTGGTCGCACTGCTCGGCTGGCTCCTGGTGCCGTACGCACCGCTCGGGTTCGCCGGCTGGCGCTGGGTCGCGCTCATCGGATCCGTTGGTGCCCTGGCTGCGTGGTCGTTGCGCCGCGCATTGCCGGAGAGTCCGCGCTGGCTTTCGCTGCATGGGCAGGCGGAGCGTGCAGAGCAGATCATGCGCGACATCGAAATGCGGGTCGCGCGCGACATCGGCGTCGACGCGCTACCGCCCGCGCCCGCGACTACCGAGCCGGTGCTGGCCAATAGCCGTTTCACAGAGCTTCTGAAACCGCCTTATGGCAAACGCACGGCCATGTTGTCGGTCTTCAATCTGATGCAGACTATCGCCTTCTACGGCTTCGGCTCATGGGTACCGAGCCTGCTCATCGCCAAGGGCATTCACGTCACCACCAGCCTGCAGTACTCGTTCCTCATCGCGCTCGCCAATCCGATCGGGCCGCTGCTGGGGATGGTCATAGCCGATCGAATGGAGCGCAAATGGCAGCTCGTCTGCGCGGCCGCGCTCGTCTCGATATTCATGCTGTTGTTCGCCGTTCAGCAGAGCGCGTGGCTCGTAATCGTGCTCGGCGTACTCGTGACGCTGTCCAATAACTGGATCTCCTTCGCCTTCCACGGTTATCAGGCGGAGCTGTATCCGACGCGTATCCGGGCACGCGCCGTAGGCTTCGTGTACTCATGGAGTCGCCTCAGCGCTGCGCTGTCGGGCCTGCTGATCGGCTTTTTCCTGAGCGCGGGTGGAACGCTGGGTGTCGCGTTGTATATGGGCGCGGCCATGGCCGTGCTGATCGTTACCGTTGGCGTCTTCGGTCCCCGCACACTCAAGCGACGGCTCGAAGAGATCTCGCATTGAGCGGACGGTCTGCACCGCCACCAGGGTCTTCGGCGTACACTACCTCATGTCATACATCTCGAATCGGGATCGAGAAGCTTGGCGAGCAGCAGCACAGCTGCGTTGCCCGGGGGGCTTGGCGCGGTGAATGGGAGACTGGACGGTAAGACGGTACTGGTGACTGCAGCTGCTGCGGGTATCGGTCGCGCGAGCGCGATCCGTATGGCCTCAGAAGGTGCGCGCGTCATCGCTACGGACATCGATGTGAACGGACTCGAGCTTCTTCCATCGGAGCTTCCCATCGAGAAACTACCGCTGGACGTCACCGACGTCAGTGCGCTTCGCGCGCTTGCGAGCGCGCGCCCGACGATTGATGTGCTCTTCAATTGTGCGGGTATCGTTCCCTCCGGGACCGTGTTGGACTGTTCGTTGCAGGATTGGTCCAGCGCTTTTTCAATCAACGTGACCTCTTGCTTCCTGATGATTCAGGCGTTTTTGCCGGGCATGCTTACCCGCGGCCAAGGTTCGATCATCAACATGGCATCGGTTGCTTCGAGCATCAAGGGTGTACCCAACCGCTTCGCCTATGGCGCAACGAAGGCGGCGGTCATCGGTATCACGAAGTCAGTTGCCGCGGATTTCGTCGGCAAGGGCATCCGATGCAATGCAATCTGCCCGGGCACTGTGGATACCCCCTCGCTTCAGAAGCGATTGAGTGCGACGGGTGACTACGACAAGGCAAGACGTGAGTTCGAAGCGCGCCAGCCCATGGGGCGGCTCGGGCGGGCCGAGGAGATCGCAGGCCTGGTCGCGTTCCTCGCTTCAGACGAGGCGAGTTTCATCACTGGGCAGGCTTATGCGATCGACGGCGGCTGGTCATAGCGGGGCGGGCGAATCGTCACGGGTTGAATATCCACATGGTTCTGCCCTAGTCTGGGGGGCGGCGAAACGCATCCGCAGAGGTGAGCCATGAGCATCGTCAAACTGCACGTCAACGGCGCGACGCACGCGGTGGACGTAGATCCATCCACTCCTCTTCTGTACGTGTTGCGCAATGACCTTGATCTGCGCGGTCCACGCTTTGGATGCGGGCTGGGTCAGTGCAGTGTGTGCACGGTCATCATGGGTGGGGCCGCCATACGTTCGTGCATCACGCCAGTGTCGGCCGTGCGCGGGGAGGTGACGACGCTCGAGGGGCTGTCGAAAAACGGGAAACTGCATCCGCTGCAGGAGGCGTGGATCGAGGAGCAGGCGGCGCAGTGCGGCTATTGCCAGAATGGTCAGATCATGACGGCCAAGGCACTGCTCGACCGCAACCCACACCCAACGGATGCGGAAATCCGCGAGGCCATGGAGGGTGCGCTGTGCCGCTGCATGACTTTTTATAGAGTCCAGGCAGCGATCCGTCGTGTCGCACGCGGTCCGAAGGCTGCGGGAGACGGCCGATGAGCAATCCCCTGGAGTTGCCGCCGGAGTTGGCGGAGGCACTGGCCGGGCTCGACCAGCCGTCGCGCCGCAGTTTCCTCGTGGGTTCCGGTGCATTGGCCATCACCTTGAGCCTCAGCGCCGTGCCCGGCGCGCGGGCGCTCGCCCAGGCACCTTCGGCCGCCGCCGGCCCCTATCCGGATCCCGACTTCCGCAAGCTCGACACGTGGATCGTGATTCACCCGGACAACACCGCAACGTTCTACGTCGGCAAGACGGATGGCGGCCAGGGTACGGGCACGGCTTTCCGCCAGATGATGTGCGATGAGTTGGACATTGCCTTTGACAAGACCCGTCTCATCATGGGCTGCACGGACATCACTCCGGACCAGGGCGGCTCGGGAGGGTCGACCAGCGTGGAGCGAGACGGTCGCCCGATGCGCCGGGTGGCTGCGGAAGCGCGGCGGGTCCTGCTGGAACTGGGCGGCCAGCACCTGGCGACGCCCGTCGAAATGCTCGCCGTGGCCAATGCCACCATTTCGGTGAAGTCAGATCCCGCAAGGACCGTGACCTACGCGGAACTGATCGGTGGCAAGCGCTTCGACATCGCGCTCACCGGCAGCCGCATTGACTTGACCGCCGGCAAGGCTGCCGTAAAGCCCGTCACGGACCTGCGCGTGGTGGGCCGCTCGCACAAACGCTATGACATCCCGGGGAAAGTGGACGGATCGTTGCGGTGGGCGGTGGACATGAAACTGCCACGTATGGTTCACGCCCGCAATGTACGGCCGCCGTTTGCGGGTGCCACGCTGCAGGGAATCGATGAAACCTCGGTCCGCGACGTGCCCGGCTTCATCCGCGTGGTCAGCCGCGGCAACTACGTCGCCGTGGTTTGTGAGCGCGAAGAGCAGGCCATCCGTGCCGCAAGGCAACTCAAAGCGCAATGGCAGCGCCCCGCTGTCGCACCGTTCCCCACCTCTGTGGACCTGTTCGACTATATGCGTCGTGCCACGCCCACATCGAAGAGCGAGCCGCACGTGGAGGGTGATCCGGAGGCGGCGTTCAAAGCCGCCGCGCACGTCATCGAAGCGGAATATGAAGTGCCCTTTCAGGGGCACTCCTCCATCGGTCCGGCCCACGCGCTCGCCGACCCTTCGGACGGACAGATGACGATCTATACCAACGACATGAAGGCCTACAGCCATCGCACCGGTGTCGCGAAGTTTCTCGACATGCCGCGCGAGAAGGTGCGCGTGGTCTACATGGATGGCCCGCAGGTGTATGGCCGCACCGCGGCGGACGATGCGGGTTTCGAAGCGGCGTTCCTGGCCAAGGAACTGGGTCGACCGGTGCGCATGCAATGGATGCGCGATGAAGAGGCGGGTTGGGATACCAAGGGCCCGGCACACGTTTTCAAGCTGCGGGGCGGGCTGGATGAGCGCGGCAAGCTCGTGGCGCTCGAGTACGACGCCTGTTCGGCGGACTACAACCATCTTTGGTACAACGAACCCGACACGGTGCTGATTGCGCAGCTCATGGGAATACGCCCGGCGCAAGCGGCCAAGGGCTCGGTCGAAGTGCCTACCACGGTGTACGCGATTCCGAATCTGCGCACGACGACCCGGATCGTCGGGTTACCGTTGATCTGGGAAACGCCGCTGCGCACCGGAAATCTGCGCGATCCCAACGGCCCGCAAGTCACCTTTGCCTTCGAATCCTTCATCGATGAACTGGCCGCGGCCGCGAAGGCCGATCCGATTCAGTTTCGACTCGATATGCTGGAGCAGGCCAAGGAGGATGAGGTGTTCCGCAAATCGCGCTCCCTTGCCGTAGTCCATGCGGCCGCGAAAGCCTATGGATGGGAGCCGCGAACCTCACCCAAACCGCAGGCGACGGCTTCAGGAGACAAAGTGCTCTCGGGGCGCGGCGTCGCCTACACCTATCGCTCCAACACCATCGTAGCCGTCATCGCCGAAGTCGAGGTGAATCGCGAGACGGGCCGCATCTGGGCCAAGCGTCTGGTATGCGCGCACGACTGCGGGCTGGTGATCAATCCGGAGGCACTGCATCACACCGTCGAGTGCGGCATGTTGCACGGCCTGAGCCGAGCGCTTTGGGAAGAGGTCCAGTTCGATACCGAGAAGGTCACCAGCATCAATTGGGCTTCATACCCCAGCCTGCGGCATTCGGACACACCCGAAAGCATCGACATCGTGCTCGTCAACGGCGATCCGAATCCGGGCCGCCCCGATCTGGCGCCGTACGGGGCAGGTGAATGCAGCCACAAGCCGCTGATCGCCGCCATCGCCAATGCGCTCTACGATGCCACCGGGGTTCGCTTGCGCCGGGCACCCTTCCGTAGCGAACGCGTGCTGAGCGCGTTGCAGGCGCTGAGCGCATGACCACCGTCGGCTGGAGGGCTGGAACTACGCGGGGAACGTCAGACTTGGCCGACAGCGCCTTGATCTGATTTTCCGATTAAGGATTTTCATCGCCATCGGCTACGGTGCTGCGTGGTCGACTCAAACGCAGTTCATCCCGGATGGTTGGATCTTGCCCGACGGGTGAGTCGCACGAGACTGACGCGGCGCCAGTTTGTACCGCGCGCGGCCGCTGCGGGGCTCGCGCTATCGCAATTCCTGCAGCCCGGCTCGGGTCGCCTGCTGGGCGCCACGGCCAACGCGGCAACAGCGGATCTTGCCCACTGGTCGTCCAACAACAAGATCAAGCACGTGGTGATACTGTGCCAGGAGAATCGCTCGTTTGATCATTACTTCGGCGCGTTCGCATCGAAGTTCGGCAGCGGTAACGATCAGGCGCTGGGCTTCAACCCCGCCGACCTGACCTACTACAACAGCGCAGGCCAAGGCTACAAACCCTATCATCTGACGCAATTCTGCAACCAGGATCCCGACCACAGCTGGGAAGGCTCCCACGCCAAATGGAACTCGGGCGCCATGAACGGTTGGGTCACGGATGAGAGCGGCGAGACTACCGCCATCGGCTACTTCGAGCCCGCGGATCATATCTATCATGTGCAGCTCGCGCAGGCCTTCACGATCTGTGATCATCATTTCTGCCCGCAGATCGGACCGACCTTGCCCAACCGTCTGTACCTGTGGACCGGCACCAGCGGTTGGAACTATCTGTCGCCGACGAGCACCAGCGATTCGCTGCCCTACAACAATCCGTCGTTGACCGCGGTGCCGCCGATTCTGAGCTGGCCGACCATGCCCGACGTGCTCGATGCCGCGGGGCTGCCCTGGAAGTGCTATTCGGTCGCCGATGGCTCGATACCGTCTGTCATCGGTGCCTTCAATCCGCTGATCTTCTTCTCGCAGTTTCTCGAGCAGCCGCTGCGATTGGCGCAAGCCACGACTGACTTCAGCCAGTTCAGCGCGGATCTTGCGGCCGGTACGTTGCCGGCAGTTTCCTGGATTGTCACCGAGGCGGTCGTCTGTGAGCACCCGCCGGCCCCGCCCGACATGGGTCAACTGCTGGCCGCACTGGTAGTCGAGCAGCTCATGGCCTCGAGTGCGTGGGAATCCACGGCGCTGTTTCTGACCTACGATGAGGGTGGCGGCTTCTTCGAGCACGTACCGCCCAACGTTCTCGAATACGTCCCGAGCGGCCTGCCCGACGGCGGTCTTGCCGTCGGACCCGCGTTTCGCGTACCGCTGATTGGCGTATCACCCTGGGTGAAGCCGGGAACGGTCTACAAAGCGACCACCGACCACACCTCGGTGCTCCGCTTCATCGAACGGACATTCTCCACGGGCACCAAGCCGCTGTATCTGTCGAGCATCGATCCGGCGCGGCGCGAGCTCGATGATCTGACGGGCATGTTCGACTTCACGCAACAACCCATTGCGCCAGCCATGCCGACGGTGGCGCAGCTTTGGCCAGCCGCCGACAAGACGCTGCTCACGCTCAACCTGGCGCGCACCTTGGCGAGCTGCTCGACAACGGCACCACAATGGTTGGACTCTTTGCTCGGCGTATGAAGAGGGGATGCAGAGCGGAAGCTTATTGCCTTAACCAGCGCGCAGCGGCCTCAGCCGTGTCCTCGGGGCGGGTGTTGAATGCGATGGCCGCGTTGGGCGCGGCCCGGTGGACGGCATTTACCACCGCCTCGAACAAGAACAGGCTCTTCGGCGGGAGCCGCAGACCACCTCCGATCACCACGCAATCGTAACTCGCACTCTTCAGCTGCTTCTCCAGCATCGGTCCGGCCGATTCGTCCGGTGGGATCATGCACAGGTCGGCTTGCCAGCCGCGCGCCTCGATGTTGGCTTTGCCAATCGCGATGCCCGCGTGGATCTTCTGTGCATTGAAGCCCGGCGGCAGGGCGGGATCGGAGAAGTCCACGGTTTCCGGCTGCTGGCCGACGAACAGTACTCGGGTCATGATTGCGCTCCTGGTTTGCTGCGGTGAATTCGATTCCGCCAGGGCATCCCTGGTCAGGAGCCGGCGTACAGTTGAAACGGCCCCCAGTAGAAGGGTTTGCGATAGACGGACGGTGAGCGGATCAGGGACAGTTTCGCGGTTCGCAGCGCCACATCGGGCGATTTTCCGGCCTGCAGCTCCGCGTAGAGTTTGTCCATCAGCAGCGGCGTCGAGGCATCGTCGGCTTGCCACAGGGCGCCGATGACGTTGTGCGATCCGGCGCGTAAAAATACCCACGCCAGTCCTACCAGCCCCTCGCCCGCGTAGGCGCGAACGCCGGAGCCGTAGCAGGTGGAAATGGTGACCAGCTCCGCGCGCAGGGGCTGCAGCAGGATGTCGTGCGCGTAGAGTTTGAAATCCGCCGGCCGATCCTTCGGCGGCGACAGCACCACGGCCGAGTCGAGCGGGCTGAGGCGACTGGCCGTGCCATGCGCGACGAAGTGAATATATCGGTATTGGTCGGGCCCGCTGTGCGCATAGGCGGAAGGCACCGCTTGGGCCTGAGTCAGCACGGTCTGGCTGGCGGGTGCGAAGTGCTGCTGTATGAGCTGAATTTCGTTCGCCGCATTCGGCAGCGCCTCGAAGCCGGCGGTTGAGGCGACGGGATTTCCGATCAGCAGCAGCTGCCGAGCGGCGCCGTTCGCAGCGGGATCCTTCACGTGGGCAAGCATACGGATCGAGCTGGCGCTGGTGACCGTGACATGCTCGATCCAGTATCGAAACCCGCCTGGCGTCGGCTCCAGGAGCGTCTCGAAGTTGAGGGTGTGCAGCACGCCATCCGGGACCAGGAAGACCTTCGAGTCGGCGGGGATCAGCGCCGCAGCGGGCTTGACCAGCACCTCGTACAGGGACGTCGCGGCCGGGGTGGCCACCCGCACTGGGTCGTTCGATTTCAGAATCGCTCTTTGGTACGCCTCGACTTGCGCTTGGATGTCGCTCGATGCCGGCAATACGAACAAGCGGGTTTCGTGCGCGGTGATCGCCCACAAGTAAGAATGCTGCGGCCCGAGCGCATAGAACAGGATGGTGGCATCGAGCTTGCGCGCAACGCTGCGCGGGTCCACTGCATCCTTGTCGAGCGAGGGACTTTCGCTGGCTGAGAACCCGAGGCCATCCTCGAGCGTGCGCGCCCGGCTGCCATCGAGGACTTGCAATGCCTCGTCCGGCCGCTGTGAGCTGACGAGGAAATCCGCGTAGCGCCGGTACACGCTGGCACCGAAGCCAAAAGCGGCAAGTCGCAACGCCTCATCGGGCTCCGCGGCGCGCTTGTTCTCGAAAGTCTGAATGGCGCGGCGATACCAAAGCTGCGCTTTTGCGGTAAGGCCTCTGGACGCGTAAAGACTTGCCACAGCGGCCTCGATATCGGTCTGCAGATCCGGGTCGGTCGCCACCTGCCGGGCCGTCAGCAGGGTTTGCTCGACATCCGCCTCGCCGCCGCGCGCGGCGAGCAAACCGCGCACGAACCCGACATAGGCCACCACGTTATTGTCTTTGGATTCACGAGATTTCAGGGCAGCAGCGTCGAGGTAGCGCCGCGCGGCAGGGTATTGACCCTGCTCCTGAAGCAACAGCGCGAGGTTGGTTTCGATGTAGGTGACCTGATCGGCAGTCGCGCCGGCAGACACAGTCAAGTGGGTCTGCAGCGCCTGCTCTTCGTACTGGCGCGCCGCCTCCAGGTCACCGCGCTTGTATTCGGCCAGGCCGGCATCCTGCAGCCACAGGGCGCGGTTGCGCGTCATTCCGATCTGCTGCGCCAGTTGCTCGGCCTGCTGGAATTCGCTGAGCGCGCGCTCGAAATCACCCAGATTGTAATAAGCCCATCCCATGTCGCCCATCGCAATCTGCAGTTGTCGGCGCGCTTCCACGGATTGGGCGAAGTCGGCAGCGGTTTGCAGCAGAACCAGGGCCTGGTCGAAATGATCGCCGAGGAGACTGTCGGCACCGATATCGACCAGATCGGAGGCTTGGAGCAAAGCATTGCCGGATCGACGCGCAACCGCCAGGCTGGCCCGGAACTTCTCGGTCGCCTGGTCCAGATGACCGGAATCACGCACCAGCAGACCTTCGGCCCGCAGCACATCGGCGATCAGCGCGGAATGCGAAGCCTCGGCCAGGCGGCGCGCCTGGCGCAGTTGCGGATCATCTCCCGGCGTGTTGGCCAGGCGCGCATAGGCCAGCCCGGACAGCAGGTTGAATTTGATCGCGAGGTCGCCTTGTGTCGCAGTGGCCGACCCGGGTCCGGTGAGGATTGCGAGTGCATCCTTTGTCTTGTCTTGTCTGAGCAGGATCTCTGCTTCAAGAAGTCGAAACTGCAGTCCCCAGGATGAGTCAGGCTGTGACTTGCCTGCGGGGAACTCATCGCGGGCGCGAGCCGCTCGTTCGCGGGCCCGCTCCAGGTCGCCGTGGAGGTAGTCGGCCGAGATGCTTTGGAACAAGGCGCCGGGGTCCGATTCCTTGTGGCATCCGGATACCAGCATGCCGGCCAGCAGCCCGACCAGCGCCGCGGACAGCGTGGCTAGTTGTCGCCGGTTCCACCACCGCCGATGGCGTCGATCGTGATCTTGCCGCGGACCGGGCAGCAGCCAAGCTGCGCCCGGATGCCGATCAACTGCACCGCATCGCAGGAAACCAGCAGCTCGCCCAGCAGGATCTGGCCGAACCCCGGAATGTCGATAATGTGACCGAAGCTGCGGCACCCACCCGCCACCTCCAGGTGGTCCACCAGGGAGGCCAGTGCGTAGCCGCCACCGCCAGCGGCTGGATCGGAGGTCATCCGGTGATGGCGGCTGACTACCCACCGATGCGCCTCCTCACTGCCATCCTTGAAGCCACTGAGCAGGCTTTCCCCCTGCACGCGGCCGGCCTGCCGGACCTGTTCGCAAGCGAGTCTCCCCCCGGCCGATTTACTGTCACGCGGCCGTTGCAATTCCTTGTTCAAAGTCGGGCGACACTCGTGCCCGGCAATCCTCAGCCCCTCGAAGACCGTGCCGCTGACACAGAAGCCGATCGCCGGAGCCTCGTCCGAAAGCGTGATCGACAGTTGGGTCACGATCCGCTCCGCGCGCACGACCTCGAGGATATTGAGATCCTCGATCACCGCGGTGACCAGAATCGAGGCGGAGCCGTCGGGGCAACATTCCTGGCCCAACACGCGGGTATAGGCCGAGGAGCAGGAGACGATTTCATCCGCAGTAAACGCCTCGGATCTCGCCATTGCAAATCCGCCCACCGCGGGTAACGCGACCGGTGCCAACGTCGGAAGCGTCCTGGCAACGGGCGCCTCCAGGTAACCTCCGAGGGCATTGGCATCGGCTCGCAGCGAGTAGAGTTTCTTCAGATCTAAGGATGTCATGACGGACCTCGAGGCAGGTTAAGCGGGTTGCGGGTGCCAACAATAGTCAAGGGCTCGCAGTCAGGGCAAATCGGTAGCTCGCCACAGCGGCGGCCTTCGGGCTGTTCGGGGCGGTGCGGTCGGGGGCCTCCATGCCCTGCACGACCAGCGTGTACTCTCCCGCCCGCAGCGTGCCGGCCGGCACATTGATGGACACCGTATCCTGGGCCTGGGCCGCGGAGACCGGTACCCGCCACACGACGGCTCCCGAGGCATCGATGAGGACGCAGGCATAACTCGGGTACTGCCGGGTCCCCGGAATGTCCAACGACAACAGCACGGGTTCACCGGCGGAGCCACTGACAGAGGGCAGGGCCGTGCCGCGGCTGTTACCACCGATGAGGGAGACCATCGTCACGACTCCCGGCTGCCGCAGCTGGGCGATCTGTCCGTTGATGCGGGGTAGCACGACACCATTCTGATAGGCAATGACGGCCAGCAGCAGTGTAAAGGCCGGGGTGAGCACCGCTGGCCTGATGAAGAACTCGAGCCAGGACCACTTGGGCGCCTTGGCTGCGGCTTGCGCGAAATTCCCGCGCTTGAGCTCCGCGCGCGCGATATCGAGGAAATCGGCGGTCATCCGCAGCTCCGCCGCGCATTCGCGGCAGTCGAAAAAGTGCGCTTCAAACTCGTCCCGCTGCGGCGTTGTCAGTTCGCCCAGCAAGTACTTTTCCGCCGCCCCGAGTTGTATGGCCTGCTGGTGCTCCACTACCCGGTCTCTCCAAAACGCTTCAGATAGAAGTGCCTGAACGACTGCTTGGCACGGTGAACCAGCACCCGCAGGTAATCACGTGACAGGCCCAGTTCGGCGCAGACGGCGTCCTTGTCCCGCTCCTCAAGCAATACGAGCTGCAGCAGCCGGCGATCGCGGTCGGGCAGTTCGCTTAAGATCTTGCGCACCAGCAGCTGTGCTTCGCGGCTCTCGGCCCCAGTGCCGGCCGGTTCGGTGGCGACCAAGCTGTCCGCCGGCATCTCATCGATGCTGGAGGTGGTTCGGCCTTTGGCGCGGTAGTGTTCCAGTAACACGTTGTTGCACACGGAATTGACCAGGGCACCGAGGCGTCCGGGCTCGCGGATCTCATTGGCACGAACCAACGTCAACACTCGCACGAAGGTCTCCTGGCGCACATCCTCGACCGCCTCGGCCGAGCTGAGTCGGGAGCGCATTTTCAGCCGGATGAGCTCGCCAAAGTAGGTCGCGAAGTGCCGTTCCGTGTGCACGTCCCCGCGTTGCAAGCGCTCCAGGTAGCCGGCGTCGAATCCGATGAACTGCAAAACGCGCTGGCTCCGTGGCCGCGGTCGGGTCGGCCATTCTACCCGACTCCCCTCGGAGGCCTGCCGCCGAAAAAACCTGCAGTCATTGAGCGCATGGCTCGCGGCCTCTAGCACGCGTACTCCACCGCCCCGATCCGCAGCATGCCCTCCATCGCCTCCCGCGACAGCCCCTCCTCCATCAGGGCTGAGGCCGGGCAGCGCATCGCCAGCCATGCCCAAAGGCGCCTTTCGGGGGGAGAAGCCAGACGGCACAGCGCCGTCATGCCCGGGGCGACCAGCAGCGCGCGACCCTCGGGAAAGACCGCCAGCCCGGCGTGGTCGCCGCGCTTGAGGAGGCGCCGTGGGTCGAAAAGAGCCGGATTGGGAGCCTTGAAGCTGGCGGCGGCGCGGTGCGCCCGCAGGGCCAGCTGCTCGAATCGGCACACCGCCAATTCTGACGACGGGTCGGGGAGCTGCTTGGCAATGAAATCGAGCAGGCTGTCGCCGGATTGGCTCCAGGCGGCCAACAGGCTCTGGCGCACGTCGTCGCGCAATATCGATAGCGTCAACAAACCCTCGTTCACCGCGCGCCGTGCACACCAGGAGTGCTGCACCTGGGAGGTGAAGCGGAAGCCGGAGCCTTGAATCAAGGCCGCAAAACAGGCTCGTTCCGGAACGTCAAGGCTGCAGGTGTTCACGCGGCGTCTCCCCAGGTTGTTATTCGCGACCGTCTTCAATCGTGACGCGAGAGCACCTTTCGTTTCACCGGATCGGTCAGGCCTCCAGTGGCTGCGGCACTGCGCGTGCACGCAATGCGGCCGGACGGTTGATGTGGGCGTCGCGATACTCCACGAATTCGCTGCGCTTCTCGATGGCGCCGGTGCCCATGCCCCAGTTGAGGTGCGCGACCAGGTACAGATCGGCCGCGGTGAAGCGCTCGCCCGCGACATGCGTGCGGCCGCACAAGGCGACTGAGAGTGTGTCGAGCACGCGCCGATAGGAACCGTAGCCGAATTCGCGCTGCAGTGCGGCCGTGGTGGGATTCCACCCGGCCGCGTGATTGACGTAGGCGGGCTCCAGGCAGGCCGCCGTGAAGAACAGCCAGCGGTAGTACGCACCGCGGTCCGCGGGCGCGGGCAACAGTCCCGCCGCCGGGAAGGTCTCCGCCAGATACGCGCAGATGGCCGCCGCCTCGGTCACGATCTGGTCGCCGTGCCGAATTGCCGGCACCTTGCCCATGGGGTTGATGGCGAGAAAGGTGGGCGATTTCATGCCGGTGTCGAATTCGAGCATCCGCACGGTGTATTGGCACCCGACCTCTTCGAGCATCCAGTGCACGATCGAGCTGCGTGACCGGGGATGGGTATAGAAAATCAGTTTCTCGTTCATGGGAGTCTCTCCTGGGGATGGCGCCGGGTGGCGCGGAAAGACTCTAGCGCTCGTTGCTGTCAGTTCTTGTCAGCAGCATCCGTTGAATACGGCCGCAGCGTCTGGCGCCACTCCTTCATCAGGGTGCGTCGGGCCCTTGGCGTGCGCTCGGTGAGCATGTCCGCAGCCTCGATGCGATCGGTACGGAAATGGCGGAAATCCTGGCGCAGCTCGCACCAGGCGACCAGGATCCGAGTCATATCGAAAAAGCCCAGTGTCACCGGCCACACCACGCGCCGGGTCCGCGCGCCCTTCTCATCGGCATAGGCAATGGCGAGTTTGCGCTCCTCGCTGAGCACCCGGCGCAGCAGTGCCAGCGGCACCGGCTGAGGTAGTGCACGCGCCGGCGCGACCAGCAGCGCCTCGTCTTCCATTTTTGCCCGCAGATCCGCGGGCAGCACCGCGCTGAGCTTGGCCATCGCATTGCGTGCCGCCAGGGCCATTTCGGCATCGGTTCGTTGTGCCACCCACCGCAGTCCAAGCGTGAAGGCTTCGATTTCCTGCGCGGAGAACATGAGGGGCGGCAGCAGAAAGCCGGGCTTTAGCACGTAGCCCACGCCGGCCTCGCCGTCGATCCCGGCCCCGAGCGCCTGCAGCGCAACGATGTCCCGGTAGAGCGTGCGCAGGGAAATCCCGGCCTCGCGTGCCAACTCAGCACCGCTGACCGGGTGCCGCCGGCCGCGCAGCATCTGCAGCAGATCAAACAGCCGATGCGTCCTGGACATGGGGGTCAGGATATCAGGACTGCTGCCAGAATATGGCAGTACGCATTCGCGGATCGCAGGTCAATGCCGTCACACCGGGATTCACCAAAACAAATCGCGATAATATACTTAACGTACCCAGACTGACGGCCTAAACTCCTTCCCATACCGGAGTTTTAGCCATGACCTCTTACTTCAACGCCCCGCACCTTCACCACGAACAATCCGCTATCGACTATGTCGAAGCGCGCGTGTGGGCAGATGGCCGCGTGTGCCCGCATTGCGGGGTCATAGGGAACAGCAACAAGCTGGGTGGCAAGAGCACCCGTCTGGGCGTTTGGAAGTGCTACGACTGCCGCAAGCCGTTTACCGTCAAGATCGGGACCCTCTTCGAGAACAGCCCGATCAAGATGCACCTGTGGCTACAGGCGATCTTCCTCATGGCTTCGAGCAAGAAGGGCGTTAGCTCGAACCAGCTGCACCGGATCCTGGGCGTGACCCTCAAGACCGCATGGTTCATGGGCCATCGGATCCGGTTGGCCATGTCCACCCAGCCGACCCCGTTTATGGGCTCTGGCGGCATGGTGGGGAAAGCTGATGAAACCTACATCGGCCGCAAGGAAGGCAAGCGCAAGCGCGCCGGCCATGGCCACAAGCACACCGTCTTTGTCCTGGTGGAGCGTGGCGGCAAGGTGCGCTCCGTCCACTTCGATAAAAAGGGCGGCCTGGTGAAGGAGATCCGTGAAGCCATGTTCGAATCAGTCTCGGACGATGCGAAGGTCATGACCGACGATGGTCGGTGGTATCGGAACGTCATGGGTCGTTTTGCCTCTCATGAGTCGGTTAACTGGTTAACCACTCTGCCGGCGAATACGTCCGGGGAAACGTCCACACCAACACCATCGAAGGAGTGTTTTCGGTGTTCAAGCGCGGTATGACCGGGATTTACCAGCATTGCGCCGAGAAGCACCTGCACCGCTACCTGTCCAAGTTCGATTTCCGCTACGACAACCGCGCCGCGCTCAAGATTGATGATCAGCAGCGCATGGAAAACATCGTGAAGGGCGTCAGCCGGAAGCGTCTGACCTATAAAACAACTGACTAGGAAGGCTCGCTAAATTCAGGTCAATACTTTCAACGCATTGAAAAATAAAGTTTTATTTTAAAAATGAGGAGCACATGGCACTGTATGATGGCTGCGCGAATCTGAAATAGCTGCTGAAAATCGGTCAAAGCCTTGATTTATGGCAATTGACCTACAACAAGAATGGGCCGGGGGGGAGGGTCGAATGGCTCAGGGAAGTGATGCAGTCGCTACCGGAGTGAACAGCTTTTGGGGTTTTCTATCGCACGTTTACGACCAACAGGGCATTCTCGTCCTAGCCTTCCTTTGTTTGGCTTTCCTATTCTACAAGCTGATTTGGCAAGTGTGGACAAGTGCGATGGATGCCAAAGAGAAGGAAATAGTGCGCCTTTCTGACGAAAGGAACTTCTACCAGAATTTAGTATTCCAAAAGAGACTGAGTTCAGAGGCTGAAACCAAGCAAATTGAGAACCCGCCATGACCGTCGCACTCTTTAGCGCAATATTGCTCGCTCTCTTCATGCTCGTTCTTTTGATCGAGGCGGCGATCATTAAGATGAATCATGACGACCTCCCGTGTGCTTATCGTTTATACGCGGTACGAGACACGTTGATCCGGCTTAATGTCGAAGGAAAAATTGCGCGCTCCGATCCGTATTTCGATGCGCTGTATGAAAATGTGAATATGCTTCTACGGTGCAGTCGAGAAATTAGTGGACCTGATGGTTGGCCGCTAGCTGCTGCTATAGGGCATCATTTGGCTCATCGTCCGCAGGATGCTGTACTCCCGGCGCATATGCCAAAAGAAGTTCCGGATGCTTTAATCCCAGTTGCTAAGGATGTGAGAGAGGCGCTTAAGCACCTCACCTCCAACCATTTTGGAATCTTCATTCAAATGGACGCGACTAGGCGCGAACGGGCGAGAATTCAAAAAGTAAACGCCCGGAAATTGCTAGAGCAAATTCCTGAAAACCTGTGTCCGGCATAGAGTCAAAGAAAACCGCTGACCAATCCGCCCGCTTCATCGAAGCGGCCAAGGAACTTGGCGCCGACGAAACCGGCAAGAAGTTCGAGCGGGCGTTTAAGAAAGTGGTGAAAGCCAAGCCAAAGGCATCCCGGCCAGCCTTGAAAGGCTGAATTTTGCGGGATGTCTTTGAATGTATTAAGATAGCGACGCCGACCATGAGTAGTGGCTCACAGCCGGCGCGCCTAGAACGATTTTAGGCTATGTCATGTACCACCTCCGGCCCCGACTCTACGGGCGCTGGTTGCCGCTGAAAGCACGTTAGAATGGATCCCCATGGCGTTACGAGCGCTCATGGGGATTCCCCTTGGCCATTACTGGCCACGTCAAAATCCCGATTGAAGTAGTACAGGCCCCGCTTGCGCACCACCGTGCCGTTCCTGGCAAGCTGGCGCAGTTCATTACTTACTCGGACGCTGAGATCAGTACTGGCCGTGTAGTTAAAGCCGCTGGCCCTGATTAATTCGGCAGCCTGTTTCGGCTTCAGGCCGTTATCCGACTCCCTCACGACCTTCCGCAGTACGTCCCGAAAGCCCGTAGATGGGCTACCGGCAAGAATTTCTGCCGGAGTTCGAGCGAGCGGCCGCTCAATGGCGTTGGGGGGAATGTCCTCACCGCTCAGTTTCGCGATCTTCCATTCCAACGCACGGCGTTCGGCAGCCAAAGCCTCTTGGCGTTTAATGACGTCCGCCAATTTGGCTCTGTCCTCCGAAACCTGCGCATTCACGTAGGCAGCGGCTTGAGCGTCGAGTGTAAGCATTGATGGGTTCTTTGCCATAAGGGGGAACAAGCCTACCCCATTACCCATCACTTTTTCAACACTGAGTTTTGACACTCTAAACACTGTATGAATTATGTAAAGTAAAATGCATGCCTGAGATAGTCCCGCTCCCGGCGGCAGGAATGACCGTAGATCAACCAAGGAGGGGGGCTGCCATGGCCGACAGTGTGCGAATTAGCTGCATCAATAAGGTTCCGAGGAGCGATCCTCACCACCACATCACGCACGTGGGTGGCGTAAATTCAGACGGAACGGCATGGAAGCTTACAGAGCAGGCTGCAATCGACGGAATAAGAGCCGGGAAGTGGGCTTTCTACGTCCACGTCGGCAACCACACCGTCAACGTAATCATTGCGCGGTCCCAAGCTGGCCACGACTATCTAAAGACGGTTGCGGACAGCTATCGACCGGATAACCTGCTGAGCCTTCCTGAGTGCCCATAAGAGGCCTCACCAAGCCGCGTTGAATCGTCGCGTAGGGCCATGCAAGCAACCTGCGTTCGTCGCCCAGGTCAGGGCCTGCTGCGCCGCATACAGCTGCATGTACCGTTCATCGATCTGCGGCTCCTGTAGTGCCCGCTCAATCCTTTCCAATTCCGCTGAGATTTCCGGGAAGCCGCTTACCGGCCTGTCACGCATTTCCACATTCATTTCTCCTGCGGGGTACGTCAAGTATAATATCGCGAAACAAATCTCAACGGCTATTCGGGGACGGAGACGCTCGAGGAGGGGACCCGCGAGGCCGTGCGCGTGGCGCTGTTCGGAGCGGACGGCCCGACGGGTAAATTCACGCGCTGGGAGAACGAAACAGTTCCATGGTGAAACCCGTGGCAAGGGCCCGCGAGGCAGCTGCCTCAGCGTTCCAACTGAGTGAGGTCAACGCTGGTCACGGCATGGCACGCCGGGCAGGTAACATGCGGATCCGCGCGCAGCCTTTCGCGCTGCTCAGAAACCTTGTGCTGGCACTTTGGGCATAAGACATCGATCACTCGGGGAACGACCCCTTCCTTTAAAGAATTCATGGCGGGTCGCTCCGGTGGGATGTCTGGGAATTGCTCCCAAAAGCGTACTCCGTAGGCACCTTGATGCCAGAGAGCTGCCGCACACATACGCACGGGCACCTGCGACTCCTTTCACAACCTTGCGACGCGGCCGCCGTCATGAAACCTTCATAATCAGCCTCTAAATATCAAAGGTTTTTCGACAGGAGAGTCGTGTTGCGGGCGCTTTGGGCGTGGACGGGGCCGTCGGCCCGAGGGCTTCTGACGGGACTGCTTGGCGTATTGCTCGCCGCAGGCGTGGCGCAGGCCGCGCCGCAACCGCTGTCGCCGCTGCAACAGCTGGGCAAGAGCATGTTCCACGACCCCTCGTTGTCGGCGTCGGGCAAGGAGGCCTGCGCGACCTGCCACGACCCGAAGTACGCCTATGGTCCGCCGCCGGGGCGGACGATCGCCTTCGGCGGACCACGCATGAACCTTTCGGGCACGCGCACCGTCCCCTCCCTGCGATACCTGCGCGAGGTACCGCCCTTCAAGGAGGAGCACAAATTCCTCGACGGCGACGTGGGTCCGATCGGCGGACTGATGTGGGACGGTCGCGCGGCGAGCCTCGAGGAGCAGGCGCAACTGCCGCTGCTGGCCGCCAATGAAATGGCCAATCCCAGCACGACTGACGTTGCGCGCAAACTCGCCCGCGCGGGCTATGCACCGCAGTTCAAGGCGCTGTTCGGCGCGGATATTTTTCAGCAACCAGCCAAGGCTTTCGCCGCCGGCATGAGCGCGCTGGCGGCATTCCAGCAGGTACCGGAGGAGTTCTACCCCTACAGCAGCCGTTACGATAGCTACCTGCGCGGCGACATCGACCTCACCGAACAGGAGGAGCGGGGCGCGGACCTGTTCAAGGATCCCGACAAGGGCAACTGCGCCAGCTGCCACCTGGGCACCAGCCGCGACGGCGTGCCGCCGCCCTTCACGGACTTTGACTTCGTCAACATCGGTGCGCCGCGCAATCCGCGCCTGCCCGCCAACAAGGATCCCCGCTATTACGACCTGGGACTGTGCGGCCCGAACCGGCGTGATCTGGCCAAGAAGCGCGAACTGTGTGGCTTCTTCCGCTCCCCCACGGTGCGCAACACGGCCATCCGCGAGGCCTTCTTCCACAACGGCGTGTTCACGAATCTGCGGCAGGTCATGGAGTTCTACAACGAGCGCGACCTGCACCCGGAGAAATTCTATCCGCGCAATCCGGACGGCAGCGTGCACCGCTACGATGACATGCCGGCCGGGTATCCCGACGACATCGACCACGATCCGCCGCTGGATCGCAAGCCCGGTCAGGCCCCGGCGCTCACGGATGCCGACATCGAGGACATCATCGTCTTTCTCAAAACGCTCACCGACGCGGACGTGGCGCGATGATTCCGGCGCTGCTGGCGTGCGCCCTGGTGCAAGCGGCGGCCGGCGATGCCGAGGCCTGGCGCATTTTCGCCGCGCTCGATCCGCCGGGCGCGGATCAACCGGCTGCGTGGGAGAGCTGGCCCAGCGCCGCCGCTACCTTCCGCCGGGACGGCGCCGATCCGGGGCCGGCCCAGGGCGTGTCCCATCCCGGCATGGAGCGTTTCGAGCTCGTGAGCCCCGCGGACTTTCCCAATCTGCGCCATATCGTCGGCGGCCGCATGGTGCCGGTCACCGATCCGTTGGGACAAGCGAAACGTCTGGTCGAAGTGCGGCTGAACACGGCGTCCTACGACTACATTCGCTCACGGCAGCTGTACACCGTGGATGGCCAGCGGCGCGCAGTGGTGCAGGGCAAGGTCGAATTTCCGATCGGCGCGATCCAGCTCAAGGCCGGCTGGCGCCCGATCGCGGCAAGCCAGCGGGCGCGCTATCACACCTTGAGCGTGCAGCTTGCCGATGGCAGTACACGCTTATTTGGACTCGCGGCGCTCAACATCGCGGCAAAGACTGCAAACGGCTGGCTGTGGGCCAGCTTCGAGCACACCGAAGGCGCAGGCTCGCAGCACTACCGCCTGCGCGGCACCCAAATGACCTACCTCGACGCCGACAACCGGCCGCTGCGGCTCGGCAATGCCGTGCTGGAAGCGGGGCTCGGGAACACAGCGTCGTGCATGACCTGCCATGCCCGGGCGACCTTGAGCGTAAACGGTGAGCCGCAGCGGCTGCCCGTGTTCGCGCCGGCGCCGCCCGGCGTCCGCCGCGGCTATGTCGGCAACCCGGATCCGAGTTGGTTCGGCCATGTCGATGCGCGCGGACAGTGGCAAACCACCTTTGCGTCGCTCGACTTTGTCTGGTCATTGTCACAGGCTGCCCAACACCCATGAGAATCCCAACCCTGCTGCTGCGCGCCTGCTGCCTGGGCGCGCTCGCGCTGAGTGTCCCGGTACTGGCTGACGACGACCGCGAGCCGGCGCCCGCCCCCTCATCAGCGCCCGCCGCCGCCGCGCTCGCCGCCATTTCCTCGGGCCCGGTCCCCATCAGGCGTATCGCGGATACCGGCCAGACGGCCGGCGGTCCGGATGAACCGAAATACAGTGTTGATGCCAGCTGGGTGATCGCCGGCTACAACGACAACGAAGTCATCTACTCGATCATGATCACCAATCAGGAGCAGCGCATCATCCGTTGCAGCACCCAGCTGAGCGGTTACTACCTGGACAACGGCGCCAAGCACGCCATCGCCGACCGCCAGGGAGTCACGATCTTTCCGGGCAAGCAATCGAGCGCGGGCCGCTGGGTGGGAATGGATCAGGCCTCCGGCGCTACTTATAAGGTGACGTGCCGAGCCGTCTCTTCGTAGACGGCGCCTTTCAGCCGCGATTGAAATATTGCTGACACAAATTCGCTTTAGCTTCGATTCTTTAGCTAAGCGCTCGCAGGCTGGCTCACCAAAACCAAAGACGTTCAGGAGAGGGGAACCATGTTCAGTGCCCAGTCGCGCAATTGCGTGCGCGTTGCCGTCGCCGCGGTGCTGGCCAGCGCCATGCTGGCGGGTGCCACTCAGGCCCAGAATTTCCATTCGGACTCGCGCGATGACGATTCGCGCGGTGGCGATGCGGTGGTATTCAGTTTCTCGACGGTCGGCGACAGCCGCCAGGATCCGGCCAGCCCCGATCCGACCACTCTGCTGGAAGCGGGTGAGCCCGGCACGTTCAGCAGCGGTGCCACACTCGGCACGCCCAGCCAGCCGGGCACTCCGGACCTGACCGGCACGCTGTTGCCGCAGGACGCCACGTTCCTGACGGACACCAAGCCGTTCTCGCGCATTCTGCGCGGTGTCCAGCGCGACAAGCCGAACCTGCTGTTCTTCAACGGCGACATGATTTATGGCTACGGCCACCCGGCCGTGCCGCCGCTGGCCGAACTCGAGGGCATCACCAGCGTGCAGGGCACGACCACGAAAGCCCTGGCGTGGACCGACGCCGTGTTTGAGTACCGCCAGTACGCCTACTGGCGCGGCATCGTGGCGCCGCTGTTTGAAACGGGCACCTACGTGGTCCCGGTGCCGGGTAACCACGAAACCGAGTGCAAGTCCACGGCTTCGCATGACGGCACCTGCGCCAAGGGAACCACTCCCTATCCGGAGAACGAGGCCGCGTACAAGGACAACCTGGGCGACCTCATCGAGGACGTCTACACCAACGAGCGCTTCCAGACCGTCAGCGGCTTCCCCGCCATCGCGGCCAACGGCTTCTCCGTCGCCACCGCGCCGCAGGCCGGTGGCAACAATGGCGCACTGACCGGCGTCGTCGCGGCGACGAACCCGACGGGCGAGGCCGAGCTCAGCTACTCGTTCGACATCAAGCTCGACAGCAGCCGCCAGCTGCTGCACTTCGTGGTGATCAACACCGACCCGGCCGGTTCGGCAGCCACCGCGCCGACCGACTGGCTGGCCCAGGACCTGGAGGACGCCAAGAACCGCGCGGCAGCCAACCATCTGACGGCCAAGTACTTCGTGTTCGGCCACAAGCCCGCGTTCACCTATGGCTACAACGTCGTCCCGGCCGCCCCGGCCGCCGTGTACACCCCGACCGGCGCCGGCGGCCTGGACGTGCTCTCCGCCGCCAACTCGACCGTCGCGCCCACCTCGGTGAGCGTCAAGGAGCCCAACGGTACGAGCGTCACCATCGCGACCAACGTTGCGCAGCTCATCGTGGATGCAAAGCCGCAGCTGGTGAACACCGCGGTAACGTTCAACAGCGCACCCGCCTATCCGCTGGTGAACCTGTTCTGGGCGGTGATCGCTCACTACGACGCCACGTACTTCTGCGGACATGAGCACATTGCGCACGTCGAGCAGTTCAAGGACGTCACGGGCGGCTCGAAGAACACCCCGTACCAGGTGATCGTGGGTTCCGGCGGTTCGCCCTTCGATGACGCCATGTCGAGCGACAACCCGCCCCGTGAGCCGGTGCCGCTGGCGAACTGGCAGGACCGCTACTACGGCTGGGCCACGGTACAGGTGCACCGCAGTGGCAACGTGACCCTGCAGGTCCAGGGCTTCAGCGACGGCGAGCAATATGACTCGAGCACGGGTGTCATCACCAAGCAGGGCGTCGAGACCCCGGCGCGAATGCTGTACACCGTTTCGCACTTGCCGTAAGCAGTCATGAAAAGCCCCGGGGCGCACCGCACAGTGCCGGCCAGCCCCGGGGCGATCCGCCCATGAAGTCCAGGCTTATTCCCTGGTGTCTCGCCGCGACGGGCTTCCTCGCCTCGCTCAGCGTCTTCACCTGGCAGGGGAAGCTGCCGGTTCCAGGTCTGCGCGTGCAGCCACAGACCGCGGTGGGGCACCGGCTCACGCCACCCGCCGCAGATCATCACGAGGTCCGGGCTGCGCAAACCCCGGCTCCCTCTGAGGCGCCGGACACCGCGCCCACGACGCTGATTCTTCCGTTACCGCCAGTCACCCAGCCCGAGCCGGATGCCGCCGTTCAGCCGGTGCCGGATGACGAACCGACGGTGGAGGACCTGCCGGCGCGGCACAGCACGCCCGAATCGCCAGAGTAATCCGGTCCGAAATTGGTGCGTTGCAAAGAACCAGGTAAAAAGCCGCGCGCCTGAATCGATGGTGTGAAGAACCCTCTGGCCCCGGCACAATGGGCCGATGGAGGGCTACACCATCGTCTCGCATGAAGCCTGCGTGGTCGCCACGACGACGCCCTGCCAGCACTGCGGTGCCGATATTGAGGTCATCTGCATTCACTGTTTCGGCGGCACGGTGGCGCAGGAGCCGCTGGAGCAATTCACGATGTCGGAAATCCGGGAAATGGATGAGGCGCTGGCCGACCAGCTGGCCCTGTGGCCGCACTTCCGCAAGGCCACCGAACTGGACGGGGTGTTCGCGAATTACTGCACCCACTGTGGTGAACCGCAGGACGACAGGCTCCTGCACTCCGAGCCCGAGCAGCCCTTCTTCGATGTTCCCACGGCAATTGTCTCAGGTGAGGTCACCTACACTCCGCTGATTGGAACGATCCGCCTGAGCGGCGCTGAGCACTTCTTGGTCGACTGACCGGTCGGCGTAAACAACAGCTCGGGCGAGACCGGATTCTCCCGCTATGTTTTGATATCGGGACTCTTAGGATCGGGCGGAAGTTTCGGCAAGTCCTGTTTGACAGGCTCAATTCTCGTCGCTTTCGTGTCCAACGAAGTAGGTAGTCCCACTATCGTGTTGTTTCGCGTCAGGCCTATTCTCTGGAGCGCCGAGAGAATATCGTCGACATTGGCATTGGACTTTTCGACTTCGTAACTCAAGTCCCGAACTGCAAATGCCGCGATCCGATTGGCTTCCCATTTGTCTTTGAAGCGGCCAGTTGTCAATAGCGTGATACCCAGCGCAGCGACGGCGGACAGTATCGCACCCCAATCATTGCGAGCGGCCTCATTGATAAATCCGGTCTTTAGAATAAGCGCTGCGGCAGCGCTTATTCCTGCCGACCCGAACTGAAATGTGTTGTACACGCCACTCCACATCTTTGCTGCCGATCGAAATTCCCTATAATCCTTTCGGATCGCAGCACGAGCGGTATCCCTGGATGGTGTGGTGTCATCGGTTGTGTTCATCGTAAAGCCCCTCTCCTCAAAAGACTGATAGATCGTCCAACTCGATAGGCGCTTTCCGCTGCCCTACGACTACTCAATGACGCATTGCCGCATTGAGTCCCCCGGCCTCCGGTACTCATTGTCAGCAAAGTAAAGCGAACCGCAATACGTTTGCGTTTACTGCTGCCGATCGAATCGTCGATGGCGCTGCAGCATTGTTTGCGCGCTGCACACTACACAGTGAATCGCCAAGCGCACTATTTGAATCGTCGCTCGGGGCCGATGTAGTACGCTTCACGACGCTACGGCGGACCGCTTAAACATTATCCGGGGGGCTGATGTACAAGATGTTGTGGCAGCGATCGCTTGTCCTGGCCATCGCGGTGGTTTGGGCAACGGCCTCACTTTCACTTGCGCAGGCTCAGCCAGCCGCGATCGATCCGCCGCCGTCCACCGCTGCGGATGGCTTGCAGATAGTCGCTCTGGCGGAATCGGCAAATTCCGATTCCATCATCGGGAAGGCAAGCCATGTCCGGCTCAACGACAAGTTGTGGGTAGTCCTGAATCGCCCCCTGCCTGACGCCGCAACGAAGTACACGCTGTTTCTCAATGACGAGGAGGTTGGGGGCCTGAGCCCGCCAATTGCAACGACCTCTCGGTCGCAGCCGGCGCTTCTCTTTACATTGAAGCGTACCTCACTGAATGACGCGTTCTGGAGAGAATTGCTGGGCTCTCCGGTCGATGATCACGTCAATGTCGTGGTGTCGCTGGGACGCCATGCCGGGGCAGGTCCTTCTGAACGAATTGCGGGTGCGGCGGCAGGTGCGAATTTCGAACTTGAGGTATTTACGGGCTTGGATCTGGCCCTCGCGGTCGGAGTCATTTTGCTGGTCCTGATACTGGTCTGGGGTCATGCCCGCACACGAACTACCCTGCGCGACAATCTGTTGCCGCAGCTGGCGCCCTCGCGACAGCCGTACAGCCTGGGTCGCTCGCAGATGGCGTTCTGGTTTACCCTCATTTTCGTGTCTTTTGTGGTCCTGTTTTTTCTGCTACAGGACACCAATATCCTGACCTCCCAGGCACTATTGCTCATGGGGATATCCGGCTGCACCGCAGCTGCGGCGGTCGCCGTGGATGTCGCCAGGACCTCCCCCGCCGACGTTGCGAACTGCGCGCTTCAGGCCCTGGGGCTCAAGACCTACGAGGATGTGCAACGTGTGCAACAGGAGATCGTTAATCGCGCAACAGCGCTGGCCGCACTGCCCCCCGCCAGTCCGCAGCGACCGCAACTTCAGATCGAAATAAACGACCGCACCAGCATCCTGCGCACCTACGAGGACAAGGTACGACCCTTCGTCAGTCAGGGGTGGTTCAAGGACGTCACTACGGATATTAACGGTCCAACCGTACATCGGCTTCAGGTGGTGTTCTGGACGGCTGCGCTCGGCGCCATATTCTTGTATTCGGTCTATCGCAATCTGGCAATGCCGGAGTTTAACGGCACATTATTGGCACTGATGGGCATCAGCAGCGCGGGCTATGTGGGGTTCAAGATTCAGGAAGTGAACAACTGACATGGCAGACATTCAAAATGTCGTGGTGCTGATGCTGGAGAATCGATCCTTCGACTGCATGCTCGGGCGTCTATACCCCGGTGACGCCAACTACCGGGGCCTGACGCTTCGCGAATACAACAACTATAACAGCACCGGATACGGAGTCTGGAACGATACGGGCATGCTTCCGAGTACGGCCACCATTCCTGATCCGGATCCGGGCGAGTTGTTCACGGATATGAATACCCAGTTGTTCGGCAGCGCGGACCGACCGGCCACTGCAGCGGATATGAGCGGCTTTGCGCGAAGCTACGCAACCCAGCCGGGGACGGGTATCTATGCGCCGTCCGCCGTCATGCATTACTTCACACCGGATCAGGTTCCGGTCATCAGCGCGCTGGCCACGACATTTGGAGTTTGCGATCAGTGGCACGCCTCCGCGCCATGTCAGACCTGGCCGAATCGCTTCTTTGCCCACACGGGCACGTCGCTGGGATGCGTCAACAACAAAGACTTCTCAGTTCCGTTTGCCGCTCCCAGTATATTTGGCCAGCTGCAGGCTGCGGGGGTCTCCTGGCGGGTGTACTTCCACGACATGCCACAGTCCATCTTGCTCAAGGATGTGTGGTTGCACGCCGTAACCCACTATCGCGGCTTTTCGCAGTTTCTGGCGGATGCGCAGTGCGGAAATCTGCCGAATTACAGCTTTATCGAGCCGCGATATTTCGCCGATCTGTTCGGCGTATTCAGCCCGAATGATGAGCATCCTCCCCATAACGTTGTCTACGGGGAGACGCTGATCGCCACTGTCTACAACGCCCTGCGCAGTTCGGTGTGCTGGAAAAACACGTTGCTTATCATTACCTATGATGAGCATGGCGGTTGCTACGATCATGTGGTGCCGCCAGCCGCCACACCGCCCGACGGGTGCGTTTCGCAACCGGATCTGTTTGGATTCGACACCTACGGGGTCCGCGTGCCCACAGTGATCGTCTCGCCCTGGATACCCCCGGGCAGCAGGATCCGTAATCCTCAAGGTGACGATGGCACCGGAACGCCGTTTGATCACACTTCCATCATCAGAACCGTGCGCGATCTGTTCTTAGGCGGGGGAGGTCAGCTGACTGCGCGCGACGGAGCAGCCCCGAGCCTCGTTGCCGCGCTCAGCCTTCCCGACGCGACCAACCTGGGTCCGCCAAGTCTCACGCCTTCGTCGGCCCAAGCGACGCTCGCTCAGGTATCAACCCTGGCATATGGGTCACCGAATGGTATTCAGGCAGCACTTGCAGCCGCGAGCCACAACCTGCCGGTCAATGCGCCCACCACGGCGGACAACCTTCCCTTAGCAGCAACGCCGATAACGCCAGCAAACTACTCGACTGTGGCCACTGCGGCGGCCACGGCGATCGACCGGGTCAAGTCATTTCTGGGCATATGAGACTATTGCAACAGCTGCCATCTACGAAACACCGACTCCGCCTTCGCACGATTCACGCCCAAATTGGCAAGGACGCGGCCGACAAACAGCGAATCGAATGAAGGATCTGCATAGATTGCGCCGCTGGCTAGCCACGTTTTCACGAGTGCCTTATCCAGGCTTTCCCGGCCAATCATCGCCCGAAGTTCCCAGCATATGGATGCAAATGCCCAACCGCGCCTCGTTCGCCCAGAGAAAGCATCCACGGGGTCTCGTTGCCACGGCTGAGTCACAGTCAAAGGGCTATTCCCGTATCTTCCTTGCTTCGGGTTGTCCATGAAACTGCTCGGCAAGTAGTCCGCCAAGCCGGACTCTATCGCCCAGACAGGTGAAAAGTAGTCCTTTGCGAGCGCCCCGTGGCCTCCTTCCAACACAATCTGCGTGTACTCCCGCAACATGTTCCTCGGATCCGACACGGCACTTTTCTCAAGCCAGACGCTGCGTGTGGGCTGATCGAAGTATGCGAATCGACTCGGGTCTGAGTCGTCCGGGGTGATATGCACGGTAACCGTTGCCTGCTCGCCGGTATACCCCAATGCGGCTATCGCTCGTTGGTATTTCTGTAGAATCATTTCCAAAGTTGCCGCTTGGCTGGCATCCAAGGGCGCACTACTCGAGTCGAACCTCGCGACCTCGATATGATTGACCGCCTTCTGCAATGACTTGACCTGCTGCGTGAGTGCCTCGTCATTATCTGCGACCTCGAGCAGTCTCTCGAAGCGGGTCTGTAAGGATTTAGAATCGGTGTCAAGCTTGGCGGCTTCGATACTGAACTTGCGCTGCTGCGTGTCGATACTCCCCAAGGCCGTGTTTTTTGCCTCTTCAACCTCCCTGGTCGCATCAGAAAAACTGTGCCAGCCTAGAAGTGCGAACGTCGCCAAGAGCAATGTCAGTGGAACTCCGACTACTACTCCGAAGACCTTCGTCCACGTAATCAGTCGTTTGACGATCTTTTCAGCGACTTCCACTTCAACTGAAGATTCACCCTTAAGTTCGGCCTTGATGACCGCCCTAATTTGATCTTCCAGTGCCACAGCCGCAGGGGAATTCAGCTGAGCGCCACATCGGCCACAATATTTGTTGTCATCTGGGTTGTTAGCGTCACAGATAGAACATTTCATGGGGGTGGCCTTATCTCCGAACCCGGATTAGCAAACTACTCGACCGTGGCCACTGCGGCGGCAACGGCGACCGACCGCGTCAGGTCATTTCTGGGCATATGAGCCTCCGGATTTCGGTCGAATGGTCACCCAGACGTATTCCGTTCGTGCACATTCCAACCGGTACGGGCCACGAAACGGGTTACGAGTGAGCGGCCTTCCGTAGAAAAGGGCCAGTAGAACAGTTCCAGCCGGGCCGCGCGCCTCTTGGCTATGCCCTCAACCGTTCGCGATAGGGCTTCCAACGCCAGGCCTTTTCTTCGGTGATCCGGCACGACAGTCGCGCCCGCCAGATACAGTGCATCCCAGTCGCGAGCACCGTTCTCACGGACTTCGTCCATCATCGCCCGCTCCGATAGATTACCGCCAAGAAACGACCGCATCATGTCGATGGACGTCGGCAATACAAATTGGCCGCCGACGACGGTGCCGCCCAGCACGATCAGCGTCCAACAGCATGGAATCACTGACACAACCCACCTCGCATAGCCTGCGTTCAGCAGCATCTGGTCGGCGTCCGTTTGCGTGTGGAACATTTCTTCTGCGATTTCAAGAGCGCGCAATACGTCGTGCCAGTGCACATCCGGCGCATCTACTGCTCGAAACAATACTTTTTCAGCCACTCTCTTCCATTCCGCCCGGGGCCACGGCGGTTGGTATGCATCCCGGGGCGCCCACCGGATATGAGACCACCACCAGCGACCAGATCAACATCGCCGTCATGAAAATCTGATCGATCAGCCCTCCATTGTGATAGGAAAAAGGGTCCTTGGGTGGAAGGGTGGCCGTCATGATGAAACCACCGTTTGCGAACAAGTCGAGAACGGCACCGAAAAAGACGAGACCGAGCAGGGGGCGGATGGTCTTCATTTGCGGGGGGACCGGCCCCAGCACCAGCCACGCAGCAATCACGATATCCGAGAAATTGAAAAAGAGGTACATGAAATCGATCACTTCACTGGTCATGACCGGATTTGTTTTGTGTACCTCGGATACGAAAACCCACGCTCCGGCCCAGAACGCGATCAGAAATGCAGAGGGCGCAATGAACGCCTGCAACGGAATCAGCCCAAGGTGCCGGCACAGCGCGCTGAGCCCAATCGTCCAGCACGCCAAATTTCCCAAGTAAAAAAGATCCGCGATGGACGGATAAGGGACCGCTCGCCCGTCCACAAAGTTATAGATAAGCCATGCGGTCTGTCCGGAGGCCCAGAGGATGAGCCCGAGGCAGAACCACACCGGAGAAACATCGATGTTGCGCTTTTCGATGAACTTCACATTGACGATTCGCACTATTCCAATTGCACCACCGACTGCAGCGAGAATCAGATAAATATTGGTTAAGTATTCGAGGGGGCCATCCGCGCCTGCTTGGGTCGTCCGGGTAACCACCAGGAACACAAGCAGACCGGCGTACAGTCCGACTAGGAAGCAGCGCGAGCCGATCACAAACGCAGGCCGCGGTATTCACGTCGTCGCCTGTGGGCGTCCGACGGACTGTGGCAGTGGATTATCATCCGATACTGCGGCATTGCAGGTCCAACCTGTTGCACCCTGGCAGGGCGGCTACCAGATGCGCCGGTCGAGAGTATTTTATGTTTGGAAACCAGTGCAATCCGCTAGCCCCGCCACTCATGACGGGCGTTTCCTGTCGCCGCCCGTCGATGAACAACGACTTCAGTATATGGCAACCTGGCGTCGTTCGCAGCCTCCGCGGTGGACATTTACGATCACCTGCTCATGATGGACGTAACTGCGCATCAACAATTGTTTGAGGCGATTAGAATCGCTGCGGCGCAGCATGCAGAAGCCTTCCGGCGCATTCACGCATCGGGCGCGTTACGGTTTCGCAAGGGCTATTGCGTCGATTCACGGATTAGTGAAATCATTGCTCATTCAAACGAATGGCTAACCCGAATGGATGCAAAAGTTTCATTCGTGGATTTCGCCGGCCTTTCTCGCGCATTCAATATCCCGGTGACCAAGGAACGCACCGGCGGAGAATTCAACATGGGAACGCTCGTTAAGGGACTGCTTGTTGCATCGGTGTGCTCCGCGACAGCGGTGCTAATCGGGGGTTGCGCCACCCCGAGCATTACGGCGGTCGACCTCGATAATTCGAGTGCACCGGAGGGGATCCCGTATTACCTCCCGAAGCCGTATCTGATCGTGGCGGAAAACATCCGCTACATTCCGACGCCCACAGTCGGCTTAACGCAGACAGCGTCAATCCCAGATACATTTCAATCCTCCGGCGCTGCCGCCGCCGCGGCGACTGGCGGCAGTAGCGGGAAAAACGGCGGCAACACGACCCCCAACGCCGATACCACCGCAGGGCAAGCCCCGAGTGACAGCGGTGGTGGCAGCGGGAACAAAGGTGCTTCAAGTACCGGAAAGGGCACGTCCCCAACTGGTACGGCTAAACAACAGGCTCCCGCGGCAAGTGGTGCTGCAGCCCCGGTAACGGGCGCCGCGACTGTTGCTGGCACTGGAACCGATGCCAGTGGCGCCGGCGGCGACAAAAACGCGTCAACCAATCCCCCGAGTCAGCAGGTACTGGGTCCCGCCTCGATCGCTGTTGTACCGTCCGCTTCGATCCCTGACGGTCTTACGCCAGACGTTTTCTATACCTACCAGATTGTCTACCTTCCCGACTTGACCCATCGGTACGGGCTGAGGGTCAAGGGCGGGTCCGGCGAGATGCGTGCGACTCTGAACCTTACTAATGGCTGGATGTTCACCGGACCAGGACCCCTGTATCTGCGCGATAGCTTTACCGGGGAGAAGATTGCGGCCACCGGAGGTGCCGTGAGCGGCATTTTCGATTCCGCGTCGACGTTCGTGTCATCACTGTATGGGGGCGGTGCCGCTGCAGCCGCGAAGGGCGTCGTGGCGAACGCCGCGAAACTGGGGCAGCAGGGAAAGAGTGCAGATCAGGGGGCGGGCATCGACCTGGCGCAGGCGATCAAGGGCTATGCACAGCTGCGCGTGTTCGAGCCAACGGTGACGGGCCCAGGCATCGGTGCAACAGTGACCTGGAAGGAACTGCCGGGCTTTCCGCTATCCTTCGATCGCAATGTCACAGGTGTGTCGGCTCCGAGTGGATCAGGGACAGAGCAACCGGGGGCTGGCGCTGCACCCACATCTGCGCAGGTCATCAGCGCGGTGAAGCCGATTACAGTCCAGAACGGGCCGTCGGGCGGAAATTTCACCTTGTCTCAGGTGACCGTAGCGGCGAAGACCGGGCAAGTCAGCGTTGTCGTGGGCCGCGACACGGCTGCCACGGCCCCGCCGGTCTATAACGATGTCGACCTGAAAAAACAGATTACCGGCAAAGTGTGCGCGGCTCTGGCCACGATTGGAGCCCCGGCGCCATGTCTGGTAAGCATCGATACGTCGAATGTGCAGTCAGCACTGGCTAAATAGGTGAGCCTGGTGAAAGCCGGACGTCCTGCAAGACACCACGTCGCAGCGCAAAAGAAACGCAAACGTGGCCGACGGGTTCCCCCTACGCCCCGACGTGCGCAGCCCGAGCGCGCACACGTTCGGGAGACGCACGACGAGATCGCGCGCCAGACCTGGAACGCACTGCCGGAATCTGAGAAGGAGGCGATTCTGCACGAGATCGTGCACACGCGGGCCGTCGATCTGCAACGCGCGTATCCGGATATTCTGGCAATAGGATATGGAATGCGAACCAGATATAGCGGCGCCCGCAGACGTCGCCGACTGCCTGAGCTGACACTGAAGTTCCTGGTGAAGAAAAAGTGGGCCGGGAAACCCACCAAAGCCGCATCTAAACGCGCGCTGCCGCGCGAACTGCACGCGTACTGTGGTGCGCCTGATGGGCGTGCGCTGTGCATTGTGCCCACCGACATCGACCATTCTGTTTCCTACAAGAATTGCCGGCCACAAGTCGGGCCCCGATTGGTCGCCGCATCTCCCTCGGGCCAGCCGACAGTCAGCGAACTCGGCTCCATCGCTTGTATAGTCAATATACCGGGCGGCGGTGACACTCCCTACGCCCTCAGCGCCGCGCATGTTTTCGACTTGACGGCACAGACGTGGCCCGGGCTGCCCTCCAATGTAGGGGTAACCGACAGCGTTTCACAGGAGCCCTTCGCGCAGGTAACCGATTTTGCTGGACCGATTCAGTCATCGAGCGACGGCCTGAGTTTCGATGCGGCCCTGGCTCAAGTGAGCGACGCGAGCGCTCTCGCGAACGTCATGGATATGCCCCGACCCCTGCAATGTATCGGCAGTGCCGCGCAGCTACCTGCGACGTACATGATTTCGACATCGCATGGAAAGCTGATAGCTACCAAGGGCACGGTGTGGAAAAACCAGATTCTGACTTATCAGATCAATAATGGCACTACTGTCGATGTTCAGCACGACACTCTGATAGAGTCGGACGCGCAGACTCAACCGGGCGATAGTGGCGCACCGGTGGTGACGAATGACCAGCAGACACTTCTTGGGATGAATATTTACGGCGGGGAAGGCGTTTGCTTCATGATTCCGGCTTTCTGTCTGATCAAGTCGGAAAACTACTCGGGCCTTCCGGCGGGGCAGTTGCTGAAGCTGGTGTAGGTCGCCATGCAGTCGCGTCGCACCCATGTCCATCGATCTCGTCGAACTGAACGTTGCCCGGGCGCACACGGCGCTGAGCGAGCGCGGGATTACCGCCGAGGAGTTGACGGCGGCCTTCATGGCACGCATCGATGCCATCAATCCCCTCTGCAACGCGATCATCTTCCTGAATCCCGATGCGATCGCGGATGCGCGCGAAATCGATCGGCGCACAGCCGCGGGCGAGACTCTCGGACCGCTGG
>DATHOA010000150.1:0-23334 GCA_035485475.1 Steroidobacteraceae bacterium
GTCGACGGGAAGAACCTGCCAGTGCGTTACTTTGCGTCCGAGCAATTGAATCGATCGCATCCGCGGAAACTCGCGTCGCAGACTTTCATGATGCTCCGCCGTCGTAGCGAGCCACACACCATTGTCCTCGGGTGAGTCGCCCCGATCGCGCAGAATCAGAACGATCTTGTCTTCGACGTAGACTGCGAGACAGCCAAACATCGGCCGCGTGGTCGGTGTCAACGGTGCGAGCGCCTCGAGCACGAACTCGTGAGGTGCAATCGTGCGGCGTTTGGCGGCGACGATCGGCCCCGCGAACGGATGCCGTCCCGCATTACGGCGTGCTTTTGGCTTCACGGGCTTGAGCATATCCCCTCTCTGCGCCGTCTGAAATTACTCTGACTTGCCTGCAAATTCGACCGCAAGTATTCCGCGTTTTCGTCATTAGACATCATGATGCCTATGTGATAGCATCATGACATGCGGACTACTCTGACCCTGGACGACGATGTCGCCGCGCGCCTGCAAGCCGAGGCGCGACATAGCGGACGGCCCTTCAAAGTGGTCGTCAACGAGTATTTGCGTGCTGCCTTGTCGCAACGCAAAGTGCTCAAGGCGGCGCCTGAATTCCGCGTAGAACCCCGCAGGCTGGGCGGGCCGCTGCCGGGCCTGTCCTATGATGATGTCGGCGCATTGCTCGACAATGTCGAAGGTGCGCGGCGACGATGAAGCTGCTCGACGCCAACATCCTCCTTTACTCATACGACAGCGATTCTGCGCAGCACGCGGCCTGTCGCCTCTGGTTGGAAGCAGCATTGAACGCAGAGGAAACCGTCGCCCTTCCCTGGCAGACGTTGTTGGCATTCGTGCGAATCGCAACAAACTCTCGGGCGGTGCGCCAGCCCCTGTCAGGTGCTGATGCCTGCGGGATCGTCGAGTCGTGGCTGCGTCGTCCCAACGTAGTGGTCCTCGAGGCGGGTGAACGGTTCTGGGAGATCTTCCAGGCACAAATGGTCGATGCCCAGGTCAGCGGGCCGCTTGTCACCGACACGGCGCTTGCCGCCCTTGCCTTGGAACACGGCGCAACGCTGTGTTCGACTGACCGCGACTTCCGTCGCTTCCGCGGTCTTAAGCTCCTGGACCCCGGTCAGCACTGATACCAGCCGGCGCAGGAGCGGCTGTGCCAAAATGCTGACCGCTGCCGCAAACCAGAACCGAGGGGGAAATCGTGGACAACAAATTCGCCAATCCGGCACCGCTGGGCCTCATCGGCTTCGCGGCGACAACGTGGCTGCTGAGCATGGTTAACGCCGGCTGGTACGGCAAGGAGAGCATGCCGCTGGTGCTGGCCATGGCGCTCACCTTCGGCGGCGGTGCACAGATGCTCGCGGGGCTTCTGTCGTATGTCCGGGGCAATACGTTCGCCACCGTGGCCTTCCTCAGCTATGGGGCCTTCTGGCTATCGTTCGTTGCGTACCTGCAGATGTTCGGTGGCAGTGCACCGCCGACGTTTGTCGGTTGGTATTTATTCCTCTGGGGCGTTTTCACGTTCTACATGTGGATCGCATCGTTTCGCCACACCACCGCATTGCAGCTGGTTTTCCTCACGCTATGGATCACCTTCCTGCTGCTGGCCGGCGGCGATTGGTTTGGCGTGCACGCATTGCACACGGCCGGAGGCTATACCGGCCTTGCTTGCGCCTGCTTCGCGGCCTACCTGTCTGCCGCGGAAGTCATCAATGCGGACTTCGGGCGCATGGTTCTGCCAATCGGCGCGCGAACAACTTGAGGAGAATGTCGTGTGAAGAAATTGAAACACGAGTCGGAGCTATTCAAGTTGGCGTTGCACAGCGGGGTCGAGTACGCGGAGGGCCGCAAGGCCGTCGAGTTCGAGGCGACCGACTCCGCAAGCGACAAGGCGCTGTACGTATATCGGTTGCTCGTGCATGACAAGATCATCTCGCCGCTGCCCGAAGATCAGGTCAGCGAGAAGACGATTCGGCATCGGCTTGCCCTGTGGTATGCGCACAAATTACCGCAGGGACATCCGCTGTTGTCATAGCCAGAACGCCCGCCAACGCCCGTCCGAGTTCATCGAGCCGATAGGGTTTCGCCAGCAGTGCGATACCCGCCCTCTCGGCCTCATCGCGGATCGATTCGGCATATCCACTGGCTAACACCACCGGCAGTCGCACGCCGTCGTTGCGCACTTTCCGGACAAACGACAGACCGTCCATTCCACCGGGCATCATGACATCCGACAGGATCAGGCCGATTGAGTCTTGTTCCGTGGTCAGAGCTTGCAAACCCTCCTGGGCACTCCCCACATGCAACACCTGGTAGCCAAGCTCCAGCAGCATCTCCTGCGTCAGCGCGGCGACTTCGGCATCGTCCTCGACGAGCAGTACCCGGCAGCGCGCAGCCGCCTCCGGCACGCTCGGTGCCGATTCCTCGGGACCGGCGGCTTCGCCCATCGCCCGGGGCAAGAACAAGGACACCCTGGTCCCTGCGTCGGGCCTGCTTTCGATCTGAATGGTGCCGGCCGAGCCGCGCACGAATCCATAGACCTGCGCCAGACCCAAGCCAGAGCCCTTGCCGATGTCCTTCGTGGTGTAGAACGGTTCGAGGCATCGGGCTACCGTTTGTGTGTCCATACCCGAGCCGGTATCGATCACGGCCAGCTCAACGAAGTCGCCGTGCAGCGGGAATTCGCTGAAGTCGGGGCGATTTGCCGCAGTAATGGTAATGGTGCCGCCGCTGGGCATGGCATCGCGTGAATTGACACAAAGATTGAGCAGCGCCGTTTCCAACTCGCCCTCATCGACATATACGGCCCATACTCCGGGGTCGAATTGTGTCCTGACGATGAGATCACCGCTCAGTGACCCATCAAGCAGTTCCCGCATACTCTCCACATGTCTTGGAATTACGATGGGCTTGGCGTGCAATTCCCTTTGCCGCGAAAAGGCCAGTAATTTGCGCGTCAGCGCCGCACCGCGTTGCGCGGCGCGTCGCATCGCGTCCTGCAGTATACGGCGCCGCTCCGGTGTCGGATCACGATCCAGCACGTTCAAGCCACCCATGATAACCATCAGAAGATTATTGAAGTCATGGGCAATACCGCCGGTCAGCTGGCCGACCGCCTCCATTTTCTGGCTTTGCCGCAATAGTCGTTCCGTGCGCTCACGCTCTGCCACCTGCAGCAACAGCGCTTCGTGCGTCGCGCGCAACTGGTCGCTCGTGCGACGTTGCTCCGTCAGGTCCGTGACGATGCCGCAAAAAAGCTCCGCATTGGCAAGCTTTCCGCCCCGCAACACGCTGAAGGAAATGTGCACCGGAATGGTGGCCCCCAATGCCCCCTTGATCTCAATTTCGCCCTTGCCCTCCGCTTCGATCATGCGGGCCACGGCCTCCCAATCACCCTCGGCGACAAAGTGCTTGAGCGATCCGCCTATGATCTTGGCGGATTCGCTGCCCACGAGCTGCGCCAGACGCGAATTACAATAGAGAATGTCCCCAGCGCCGGTAAGCGTCAGCGCCCCCTCCTGCATTTCCTGGACCAGCAAGCGGTAGGACTCGTCCGCCGTCTCGAGCGTGTAGATCCGCGGCACATCATCGTTTCCAGATACGACGACCGCATCGACATCGCCGTTGCGGATGGCGCTCAAGGTCTCCTCGGCTTCCCGAAGCCGCTCGCGCAGCACGATCATCTGCGCGTGCAGCTGCGTCGATGAGCGCTCGCGGTCTCGATCGTTGTTGGCATCTGACTCGACAGGCGCGCTCATTTGTTGCCTGTAATGCTGCTTTTGGGTGTTAAATCAAGACCGGCAAGGACTCGCTCCTCATCGGCCAGATCACCGATGATCTTGCGCAAAGGCAGCGGCAGCAACCTCACCAAGGTCGGTGCCGCGATGATCTGATGCTCCTTCGCCATTTCCGGACGTTGGTAGATGTCCACGACCTCCAGGTCATATTCACCTTGCAGATGTTCCTCGCAAACCCGCCGCAAATTCGCAATGGCCCGCGCAGATCGTGGCGTGGTGCCAGTCACGAACAGCCTCAATACATACGGCGGCCCGCCGCTAAGTGCCGATTGCAGATCGCCACTCACTTCGCTGCGCCCGGCCGCAAATCCAGGCCAACCAGGACACGTTCCTTATCCGAAAGATTGCCGATGATGCGTTTCAAGGGTTCAGGCAGGCGACGCACCAGCGTCGGCACCGCCAGAATCTGATCGCCCGCGGCAAGTTGCGGATACTCGAGCAGGTCGATGACCTCGATGCGGTAGCGGCCCGCCAGGTGTTGCTCGCAAATACTCTTCAGATTGGCCAGCGCCAGGATGGATTTTGGCGTCTGTCCTGCAACGTAAAGCCTCAGGTTGTAATGGCCTTCCTCAACCGGCTCGCCGCCTTCCAGTGATTCCTGGATTGAGACACTCATGCGAGCTTGCTCCCGCGTTGTACCGCCATCGCCGAGCGCTCGGCCTGGAACCGCCGCTCAAGTTCGGCATCATGCTCAGCTGCCTGGCGTGCTTCCTGCTCCTCGGCCTCCAGTGTGGTGCGCATGTCATTGATCTGGCGCTCGAGTGCGGCGCGTTTTCGTTCAACTTCGCGCCGGCGTCGGTCAGCATCAAGTTGGCGCCGGCGCGCCGTCGCTTCATCCAAGGCCTCCTGCGTGATGCGCGCCGAGCCGGTAAGCACACCGCCGCTGCCCAGGTAGGCATCCACCAAGTGCACGCCTTGCGACGTGAGCTGATACTCGCGAATCTGGTTGGAATGATTCATGCCACGGGACTTCAACACATAAAGTCCCCGATTCCGCTCCCCGTTGCTTTCCAGCTGCACCAGGGAGATCCAGGTATCCATCAAGGAGGAGACACCCGCGTCGGCATGATCCATGCGGCCCTCCGCGGCGAGCAGATTGGTGAGAAATCCCGTGATTCCCCGGCTCTTGAGCAAGTCGATGACGCGCAACAGCATCGAATGCACATCGCCGCTGTCGCCCCGCAGTGCCGATATGGGATCGAGCACCACCGCGGTGGGAGCGAATTCCTCGATTTCCCGGTACATTCGCGCCAGATGCATCTCCAGCCCGAACAGACTCGGGCGCGCTGCCTCGAATCGCAACAGCCCCGCATCCACCCGCGGCTGCAAATCCAAGCCGATCGAGCGCATGTTGCGTACGATCTGCGCCGGGGACTCCTCGAAGGCGAAGTACAGGCAGCGCTCACCGCGCGCGCAAACCGACTCGACGAAATGCGAGGCGAGACTGGTCTTACCCGTGCCCGCAGTGCCCGATACCAAGATGCTGGTGCCAAGGTAGAAGCCACCTGCACCCAGCATCTGATTGAGACCCGGTATGCCGCTTGAGACAACCGCGCCCGATGCGCCGTGCGCCAGGCCGGCCGAGGTTATGGGAAGTACCGAGATACCGCGCGTGTCGATAAGGAAAGGATATTCGTTGGTACCGTGCGCGGAACCCCGGTACTTGACGATGCGCAGCCGGCGCGTGGTTATCTGCTCATCGACGCGGTTGTCGAGCAGCAATACGCAATCGGAAACGTACTCTTCCAACCCGAATCGCGTAAGTGCGCCACTGCCCCGTTCAGCGGTGATGATCGCGGAAACGTTTTGCTGTTTGAGCCACGCAAAAAGTCGTCGCAGCTCCGAGCGAAGGATCGCCGTGTCGCCGAGGCCCGCGAACAGGACTTCCAGCGTGTCAAGGACGACGCGTTTGGCGCCGATCGATTGTATGGCGTGCCCCAGTCGGACGAACAGTCCCTCGAGATCATACTCACCCGATTCTTCGATTTCGCTGCGCTCGACCCGCACGAAGTCCATGGCGAGTTTCTTCGCAGCCATCAAGGCCGCCAAATCGTAACCCAGCGACGCTACGTTTTGAATGAGGTCGGCGCTCGATTCCTCGAAGCTCATGAAAACGCCGGGCTCATCGAACATCGCCGCGCCGTTGACCAGGAAGCTCGTCGCCAGGAGCGTCTTGCCGCAGCCTGGTCCGCCGCAAATCAACGTAGGCCGGCCCGCAGGCAGTCCGCCGAGGGTCACATCATCGAGGCCTTTGATGCCCGTCGGCGACTTCGGCAGACGCGGCAAGGGAGTCGCAGTCATTTTGTTGCTGTTTCCGTCGTCGTACGAGAAGTGGCGGGCTTGGGTAGGCGCGGTCCGCGGCCATCGGCCAGTCGCTGACGAAGTGCGGTCTCGATGAAATTGGTGACTGAGCGATTGTCGCGCGCAGCACCGAGTCGCACTTGTTCCAGCAGCGCGGGATCAATTCGAACGGTAATCGGCTTTTTAGTGCCCGGCATGGATGAGAAATCTAGCTGCACTGAGATGCGGAATGCAATACAGCGCCAGACCGGTACCAGCAGGCTTTCTGCTTATTTGCTTTATTTAAAGTGAGAAATTCGTCGGGGCCGGATAATTCCTACAACCATACGCGGCTGATTGAAAGGGGCGGCGTCAGCGACTCACTTCGAGAATGATCTTGCCGCCCGTGTGGCCGGTACGATTCAGTTCCCATGCCTTGGCGGCATCCGCGAGAGGCAGGCGCCGATCGATATTGACTCGGAACTGCCCGTGATCGGCCAGTTCGGTCAGCGCGCCCAGAAAATCCCCCGTCACCGGACCGGTGATGGCGCAGCGGATTGCCGCAGCCGCACACTGCGCGGCCGGGGGCGCGCCCACCACGGAAACCAGCATCCCACCGGGCTTGATGGCACCGATTGAGCGAACACCAGTATCGGCATCCACCGTGTTCACCACCACATCGAGATTCTGGAGGGAATCCGCGAAGTGCGCGCTGTGATAGTCGATGGTTTCATCCACACCCATCGAGTGCAGCAGCGCAGCGTGGCTCGGCGAAGCGGTCGCGAGCACATGTGCGCCGCGTGCCTTGGCGATCTGTACCGCCGAAGAACCCACTCCCCCCGCTCCCCCCTCTATCAGCACCCGTTGACCGGACTGCACGTTGCCTACCGTAACGATTGCGCGCCAGGCGGTTTCGCCGACCACGGCCATGCCGGCGGCCTCTTCAAATGACATATGGATGGGCTTCAGGGCCACCGCGCGCACCGGGGCGATGGCGTACTCGGCGTAGGCACCCCCCGTCGCAATGGCAATGACCGACTGGCCGGTGCGCCATGCGCCAGCTTCCGGACCGACGGCGTCGATGACACCGGCGAGATCCCGGCCCGGTATCGCGTGGCTGCCCGGCACCGCGCGCTCGGCCAGCTTCCAGTCAACCGGATTTACCGATGCGGCCCGCACGTGAATGCGAACCTGACCGGCTTGCGGCACCGGGATTGGCACGTTTTCCATTTGCAGTTTACCGTCGGTCACCACGACGGCGCGCATGGTGTCCGCGGCCCATCCCGTGGGTTGCATCAGTAGGCACAACACCACGGCCAGCAGTGAATACTTCATCGTGTCTCCGAAAATCACGTCGCAGTAAGCCTCCCCGCCCCCCAGTCGGCAAGTACTCGGTGCGCAAACGCCAGCAAAATAGATAATTTCGCTAGGGGCTGCCGCCGGCACCGCGCTCCAGATAGCGGCGTAAGTTGGCCGGCAGGTCCGGACGCGTCAGCAGTTCCTTGGCAAGGGCGCGCGCCTGAGCATTCTTTTTGTCGTGGACGAGCGCCTCGTACTTGGCCATCGATTCATCCAATTCGAGCCGCGCGTCAGTGTCCTGCATATAGGAGTCCATCTGGGGGGACTTGCCGATTCGATCGCGGTAGCGGCTGAACACTGCGCGAGCTTGCGTAAAATCGCCTTTGTCCCGAGCAGCGGCGATTTCCTCGTTCATGGTCTGAATCAGCCACTGTCCTCGTACATTGGTCGCGAAGTCGCGCTGCTGTGGGTTGAGTTTGCTGTTCGGTTGCAGGACGACATCGAGCGCCGGCAGTGCCGCGTCGCGATGTCCGAGGCGGTCGTCCACGACAGCCCCGCCTACGCGTAGCCAATCATCGCCAGGAAAGGCGCGGATGCCGACATTCACGAACTTGGCATCCTCGGCAGTGGGTTTTTCCAGTGCCATCAATGCGTCACTGAGGCGCTCATACGCCTCGAGCCGCCACGGAGACAGGTTGATGGCGTTTTCGTACATGGTCACGCGCGCCCGGGTGGCATCAGGCTTCAGGCTGTTCGGCCCGCTCAGATATGAGTCACCCGTCAGGATGAACAGTTCGCTGTCCTTGGAGCCGCGCGCCAGGGCCGCTTCGGCCTGGCTCACAGCCAGGTCCTGGTGATTGCCGTCAAGCGCCAGATACGCGAGTACCGCGTGGCCATCGGGGGCCGAGGAGTCCAGATCGATGGCTTTCTCGGCATGCTGGCGCGCCAAGTCCTGCCGGCCGGCGCCGAGCGCCAGCCGCCCCAGCGATGCTTCAACCAACGCCGGCGGCGCGGGCTGGAGCGCGGGTGGCTCCTGCGCAGGCTTTACGGGCTGTACCATGTTGGTCCAACGGCGCTGGTCTATGTAGATGTGGAACTCCCGTTCAACGTCTGGCAGCGTTGCACCAAACACAGCGTTGACCGTCGCCGGGCCGGATTGTGTCCTGAACGTCTGCAAAAATTCGACCAGGAGCTGCCGATAGCGCGGGTCCCTTGCGAACATCATGAAGTGAGTGAACGCCCAGGCCTGTGCATAGAAACGCTCAGTGTGGTCTTCCCGGTCGAACAGCGCGCTGGGCTCAGCCAGAAACTGCGCGAGGGGCATGACCCCTGAGTCATGCAGCGTTCTGAGATGATCCGTAATCGGCGTTCCCCAGGCGACTTTGTCGCCTCGGCGCTCGAATGTCGAAAACAGTTCGGCGATGCCTTCGCTGAACCATGCCGGCTGGGTCGACTGGTCAACACTCATCATCCAGTGCGTGGCCTCGTGGTCGATGGTTCTGCGGGAGCGCTCGTCGAGGGCGTCAAACGCCATGGCGATCATGCTCCAGGTCTGTCGCCTGATGAATTGGCCGTATACATTGGCGGTCGTGCCATCCGGACGCAGCAGCTTGTAGGGTGTGTAGTCCTTGTCTCGGGCAAAGATCACCACCGTAAGCGGCGGTAAGGCCCGCACGTCGATCTTCATCAGGTCGGAGATCGACAGAATGTACTGGTCAAAGTCACGCATCCATTGCGCTGTCTCCCGGTCGTCGAGCTGCGACAGGATCTGGTAGTTTGGGGTCGTGGCCATTTTCCACGCCGCCTCGCCGCCCAGTGCGTGGCTGGTGATGATCGCGAAAATGCACGGGGCCCAGCGCAATTTCATCGTATATCCCCCTATCGCCCTGTGTCGTGACCGGTCACGCCAGTGCTTGTTTTACCGCGACGATATCACAGGTACGATGGCGGCCAATCGGAGGTCGGATTCATATGGCGACATTTGTGCTGGTCCATGGTGCCTGGCATGGCAGCTGGTGCTGGAAGCGCGTCCGCAGTGCGTTGCAGGGGCTGGGGCATCAGGTCTTTACACCGACCCTCACGGGTGTCGGGGAGCGCTCCCACCTGCTCGCACCCGACATCGACCTGCATACCCATACGATGGATGTGTTGAATCTCATCGAGTGGGAGGAGTTGAGCGACCTGGTGTTATGCGGCCATTCCTATGGCGGAATGGTGGTCACCGGTGTCGCGGACCGGATCCCGAAGCGGATTCGTTCGCTGGTCTATCTGGATGCGTTCGTACCGGAGCATGACCAGGCTCTGCTGCAGTTCGCCCCGATTTCGGACGATCAGATCATTGATGGTTGGAAATGCAAGCCCATCTCTGCGGCGACATTTGGCGTCAACCTGGCGGATCGCGCCTGGGTCGATCGCCAATGCACCGTTCAATCGCTGGCCTGCTTCCGTCAGCCCGCGCAATTGAGCGGTGACATCAAACAGATCGCGCGGATCGCCTACGCCTTTGCCCGCGGTTGGGCCGGCGATCAATCGCCCTTTTATCCCATCTATCAAATGGCCAAGTCACGCGGCTGGACAACGAGCGAACTGGATTGTGGGCACGATGCCATGCTCGACCAGCCCGAGGCCGTCACGGCGTTACTGCTCAATAGCCTTTGAGGCACATTAGAGCTATCTCACCTAATACATTGATTTTACGGCCGTTATATGGCCAACCAGTGCCTGGCCGAAAACTATTGCCGGGTTCTCGCGGCCGGGGTCAACGCAGCGGCCATTCGCCCGTTACTATTTGATACATCTACCTACACACGGTCGTCACTCATGTCCAAGTTGTCACCGACAGCGCCTCTCGTGGTCCTCTGCGTCCGTAGCGGCGTGCTGGCAGTGCTCGCAGCGAGCCTGATCGGTTGCGTGGCGCAGGTGAGGGTCGCGGGCCCACCGCCGGTCACCTATTACGCGCCAGGCGTTGAAGTGCAGGTTCGCGAGGCCCCGCCCCCGTTGCCGGACTACCAGCAACCGCCGTGCCCGGAGGATGGCTACCTGTGGACGCCGGGTTATTGGGCCTGGGCCGGCGCCGACTACTACTGGGTGCCCGGAACCTGGGTGCAGCCGCCACTCGTGGGCGTGCTGTGGACCCCTGGTTACTGGGGCTTTGCCGGTGGCGTGTACGCGTTTCATGCCGGCTATTGGGGCCCCCATGTCGGGTTCTATGGCGGCGTCAATTATGGCTACGGCTATACCGGCATCGGCTTTGCCGGTGGTGCCTGGCAAGGCAACCACTACTCCTATAATCGCGCCGTCACCAACGTCAATGTCACGGTCGTGCACAACACCTACAACACGACTGTCATCAACAATGTCGCGGTAAACAAGGTCAGCTTCAACGGGGGTGCGGGCGGCATTGCCGCAACTCCATCGACGCAGGAGCGGCAGTTCGCGCAGGAAAAACACCTCGCCCCAACGACCCTGCAGCAACAGCACACGCAACAGGCTGCGCACAATCCAGGGCTATTCGCGCGCGCCAATGGCGGACATCCGGCCATCGCCGCCACGCCGCGGCCTGCGGCCTTCAATGCGCCGGGGGTCGTCGGCGCTCGTGGGGCTGCCGCACCACAGGCGCAATTTCAGCGCGAACAGCCGCGCACGCCCGCGCAGAACCAGCCGGCCGCTCAGCCGCAGCAGGCCGCCAATCAAAAGCAGGTTGCCGTCCAAAAGCCGGCGCCGGTTCGCAAGGCGAAAAAAGCACCACCAAAGCCTCAACCGAAGAAGAAAGAGGACAAGCCGGCAGGCTGAATCACCGCCCCTCAAGGATGCTGCGCATTTCCTGCGCGGATATCTCCAGAAGTGGGTAGCTGCGAGCTATCCCACCCGCCGCCCAGACCTTCGATGAGCTGCACGCTGGCCGTCAATTGCTGCAAACGCAGCGTCACGGCCGTCTGCTGATTGGAGAACAAGGATGTCTGAGCGGTAATCACATCCAGATAGGGATCCAGTCCCAGCTTGTACCGGTCAGTGGCAAGATTGAGGAAGCGCTGCGAGAAGGACACGGCCAGGTCCTGTTCGCGCAGTTCCTTTGACAGGATGCGCAGGGAGGCCAGATTGTCTTCGACCTGCTGGAAGGCGGTCAGTACCGTCTGACGGTAGGTCGCCACGGCCTGATCGTAGGCGGCGCGGAATTGCGCGACCGTCGCACTGCGCAGGCCGCCGTCAAAAATGGTCTCCGACAGCGACGGTCCCACCGACCAGAAACGGGCTGGCCAGGTCAGCCAGTTGGACGCCGTATTACTCTCAAAGCCCGCTGAAGCACTCAAGGTAAGCGAGGGAAAGTAAGCGGCCTCGGCCACACCGATCTGGGCATTGGCCTGGGCCATCAGCCGCTCATCCGCTGCTACGTCCGGCCGCCGTTCAAGCAGCTGGGAGGGCACGCCCAGCGGAACCGCCGGAGGCTGCACGGCCGCGGTGGTCGCAGTCACCGAAAAGGTCGAGGCGGGCTTACCCACCAGCACCGCGATGGCATGCTCAAACTGCGCCCGCGCGATACCCAGATTGGTGCCCTGCGCCTGGGTGGTCTGTAACTGCACCTGCGCCTGTGCCACCGCCTCATCGGAACCAATACCGGTTTCGAACTGGGCGCGGTTGTAATCCAGTGACTCGCTGTCGGCCTTGATCGTCGCGTTGGTCAGGGCGATGAGTTGGTCCTGGCTGCGCAGCTGGAAGTAATCCACGGCAAGTTCGGCCTCGGCGGTCAGTTGCGCATTGACCAGGTCCGCGGCACTGGCCTGGGCCGCCGCGATATTGCCTTTGACCAGATTGCGTACCTTGCCCCACAGGTCCGGCGTCCAGGAGGCATCGAAGGGCAGCGAGAACTCGTTGCCCGTGAACGCGCCTGCGCCCGCCGCAGGTCCCGCCGCGCTAGATCCGGTGGACCCCGCCGACAGGGCCGGCTGGCGACTGCGGGTGACGCCGGCGCCTACGGTCAGCGTCGGCCAGTACTGCGCCTGCGCCTGCCGCACCAGTGCTCGGGCCTGCATGAAGCTCGCATAGGCTGCGGCGACCGTCTGGTTGGAGGTTTTCACCTGCTCTTCCAGGGCATTCAGCTGCGGATCGCCGAACAGTTCCCACCATTTGCCGCGGATCGCCGCATCCTGGGGTACCGCGACCTTCCAGCCATCGGTGTCTTTGAACTGGGCCGCTGTGAGTTCCTTGTAGGCCTGCGGGGCATCAGTGCCCGGCCGATGATAGGGTGGCCCCACGGTGCAGCCGCCGAGCGCCGCGAGCACCGTCAGTTGCACGACCCGGGTTCGCATCTTGTTCAAGTGAATTGTGCCTCGGTTGCGGGCGCTCGACGTCTGGACGCCCACCAGACACTGAAGCGGTCCATGTACAGATACACCACCGGCGTCGTATACAGCGTCAGCATCTGGCTCACGATCAGTCCGCCGATGATGGCGATGCCCAGCGGGCGCCGCAGTTCCGATCCGGTGCCCGTGCCAAAGGCCAAGGGTATGGCGCCGAACAATGCCGCCATGGTCGTCATGAGAATCGGCCGGAAACGCAGCATGCAGGCTTCAAAGATCGCATCTTCGGTTTTCATACCCCCGCCCCGCTCCGCCTGCAGCGCGAAGTCGATCATCATGATGGCGTTCTTTTTCACCAGGCCGATCAGCAGCACCACGCCGATGATGGAAATGACATTCAGGTCTTGCCGGAACAGCAGCAGTGCCAGCATCGCCCCGACGCTGGCCGGTGGCAGACTGGAGATGATGGTCAGGGGATGCACCAGGCTCTCGTAGAGCACGCCCAGGACGATGAATACGGACAGCAGTGCAGTGATCACCAGGATCGGCTCGGTACTCAAGGACTGCTGATATGCCTGCAGGGTGCCGGCGAAGAAGCCGCGGATGGAGTCCGGGGTACCCATCTGCGTCTGCATCCGCCCGATCGCCGCAGTTGCCTGACTCAGGGAAACGTTCGGCGCCAGGTTGAAGGAAGCGGTGACCGAGGGGAACAGCCCGGTGTGATTGACGGCAAGTGCGGTGGTGGTCGGGTAACCCTTGGCGACCATCGACAGCGGAATCGGGCTCCCGGTGGAGGATGGCAGGTACAGCAGGTTGAATCCGCCCGGATCCTGATAGAACTGTGGTGCCACTTCCAGCACGACATAGTAGTAGTTCAGGGGCTCGAAGATCACCGAGACTTCCGACTGCCCGTAGGCGCTGTACAGCGTGCTGTCCAGCTGTTGGGTCGTAAGTCCCAGGCGCGCCGCCGTGACGCGATCATAGGTGAGCAGCTCGTCCAGTCCGCCGTTCTGCTGATCGCTGTTCACGTCCTGGAATCCCGGCAGTTTCTTCATCTGCGCGATCAGTATCGGACCCCACTTGGTAAGGTCACTCACGTTGTCCGACTGAATGGTGTACTGGTACATCGCGTTGCTGGAACGTCCGCCGATCCGCAGATCCTGCTGGGCCTGCATGAAGACCTGGGCAACCGGCAGCTTGTTCAGCTTCGGTCGCAGGCGGTTGATGACCGTCGCCGCACTGACCTTGCGCACGGCCAGCGGTTTCAAAGCCGTGAAGATATTCCCGGTGTTGGTGGCACCGCCACCGGTGAAGCCGATGACATTGGCCACAGCGGGGTCGGCCTTCACCACGCCCTCGATCTGGCGGATCGAATCCTCCATGGGCGCGAAGGAAGTGTCCTGACGACCCTGCACGCCGCCGGCAAGCAGCCCGGTATCCTGCTGCGGGAAAAAGCCTTTGGGAATCACGATTACCAGAAACACATTGAGCGCGACCGTGAACAGCAGCGCCGTCAGCGTGATGCGCGGGTGATCCAGAACCCAATGCAGCGTGCGCCGATAAAAGGCCAGCATCCCGTCGAAGGCCCGCTCGCTGTACTTGTAGAAGCGTCCATGGGATTGCTGCTTCTCGTTTTTGAGAAGATGGGCGCACATCATCGGAGTCAACGTCAGCGAGGTGATCATCGAGACGATGATCGCGGCAGACAGCGTCACGGCAAATTCGCGGAACAACCGGCCAACGATGCCGCCCATCAGCAGCAAGGGGATGAACACGGCCACCAGTGAGACGCTGATGGTGAAGACCGTGGAACCGATCTCCTCGGCGCCCTTCAGGGCCGCCGCCACGGGCTTCATTCCCGCCTCGATATGCCGGGTGATGTTTTCCATGACCACGATGGCGTCATCCACGACGAAGCCGGTGGCGATCGTCAGGGCCATCAGCGACAGGTTGTCGATGCTGTATCCGAACAGGTACATGACGGCGAAGGTACCGATCAGCGAAACCGGCATGGCGATGCCCGGAATGAACGTCGAGCGCAGATTGCGCAGGAACAGGAACACGACGATGACCACGAGCAGCGTCGAGGTGATCAGCGTTCGCTCCACATCCTTCACCGAAGCGCGAATGGTCGTCGTACGGTCGAGGACCACCGTCATGTCGATACCGCTGTTGATCGACGCCTTGATGATTGGCAGCTGGGCGCGGATGCTGTCGACGGTGTCGATAATGTTGGCGCCGGGCTGACGGAAGATGATCAGCATCACGGCGCGCTTGCCGTTCAGGTAGCCGGCCGCGCGCGAGTTCTGCACGGCATCGGTGACATCGGCCACATCCTGCAGCCGCACCGCGGCACCGTTGCTGTAGCCCACCACCAGGGGGCGGTAATCCACGGCCTTTTCGATCTGATCATTGGCGAGAATGTCGGCGCTCACATCGCCATTGGTGAGCTGTCCCTTGGGCATGTGGGCGTTCTGCGCGCTCAATACCGTCTGCAGCGTCGACAGTGACAGACCGTAATGAGCCAGCTGCGCCGGATTCGCATCCACGCGCACCGCGGGCAGTGCGCCGCCGCCCAGATTGACCTGCCCCACCCCGGCGATCTGCGACAGCTTCTGTTCGATGACCGTGGAGGCCGCATCATACATCTGCGCCGGCGCGTATTTGTCGGAGGTCAGCCCGATGATCATGATCGGCGAATCGGCGGGATTGACCTTCCGATAGGTGGGATTGCCCGGCAGATTCGCCGGCAAATACGAGCGTGCGGCATTGATCGCCGCCTCCACGTCCCGCGCCGCGCCATCGATGTCGCGACTCAGATCGAACTGCAGCGTCACCTGGGTGCTGCCCAGCGAGCTTGCCGAGGTCATCTCCGTGACGCCGGCGATATGGCTGAACTGCCGCTCCAGTGGCGTCGCCACCGATGAGGCCATGATATCGGCGCTGCCCCCCGGCAGGCTCGCGCTCACGGAGATGGTGGGAAAGTCCACCTGGGGCAAGGGCGCCACCGGCAAAACGCCGAACGCGATCGCGCCCGCGATCGCCACCGCCACGGCAAGCAGCGTGGTTCCGACCGGTCGGGCAATGAAGCGCGCTGACAGGTTCATGTCGTGCTCTGGGGCGTCTCCCCGGTGTCCTTGGGTCCGGACAGGCTGTGACCAAAGCGCCGTCCCAGGGAATCGAAGAAAATGTAGATCACCGGCGTCGTATACAAGGTGAGCACCTGACTGAGCAGCAGGCCGCCCACCATCGCGATGCCCAGCGGCCGGCGCAGCTCCGAACCGATGCCGCTGCCCATGGCCAGCGGCAGACCGGCCAGCAGCGCGGCCATGGTGGTCATGAGAATCGGCCGGAAGCGCAGCTGGCAGGCCTCGTAGATGGCCTCGGTGGAGCTCTTGCCGCGCGTGCGCTCGGCATCCAGCGCGAAGTCCACCATCATGATGCCGTTCTTGGTGACGATGCCGATCAGCAGGATGATGCCGATCAGGGCCACCACGTTGAGGTCCTGGCCGAACAACATCAGGGCCAGCAGCGCACCCACGCCTGCTGAGGGCAGCGTCGAGAGAATGGTCACGGGATGGATGAAACTCTCATACAGAACGCCGAGGACGATGTAGACGGCGACCAGCGCCGCCAGCACCAGCAGTGGCTCATTGGAGAGCGAGTTGGTGAAGGATGCGGCGGTGCCCTGGAAACTCGCCGCCAGACCTGCCGGCATGTGCAGATCTTCCTGGACCTTGTTGACGGCCTCGATGGCCGCCCCCAACGAGGACTTCGCCGCGATGTCGAATGAGACCGTGATCACCGGGAATTGGCCCTGGTGCGATATGGTCAGCGGCTCGGTGGTCTTCTCGAAGTGCGCGATGGTACTCAAGGGAACGGCATTGGCGAAGGCCGAACTGGTCGTCCCGGCCGATACCGCGCCCTTGCTGGTGGTGCTGGTGCTGCTGGCGCTCAGCGCATTGGCGGGCGCCGCCAGCACGGTCGATGAGGGTGTGTACAGCGCGCCGGAGGTCAGGGCATTGGATCCCGCCGAGGTCGATCCCGAGGAAGCAAAGGAGGCCGCCGCGGCTGCCCCCGCCACGCCCGAGGAGGCGTTGGCCTGAATATAAAGGCGGCTCAATGCCGACGGATTGAGCTGGAAGCGCGGTGAACTCTCCAGAATGACGTGGTACTGGTTGATCTGCGTGTACATCGTATTGACCTGGCGCTGGCCAAAGGCGTCGTACAGGGTGTTGTCGATGGTCGAGGGCGTGATGCCCAGCCGCGAGGCGGTGACCCGGTCGATCACCAGATTTTCCGCCAGCCCGCCGTTTTGCTGATCGGTCGCCACGCTCGTCAATTCCGGTAATTCCTGCAGCTTCGCGACGAAGCGCGCAGTCCACAGATTCAGTTCATCCTGGTCCGGATCCTCCAGCGTGTACTGATACTGGGTGCGACTGACACGGTCGTCCACGGTGATGTTCTGCACCGGCTCCATGAACAGCTGGATGCCCTCCACCGCAGCGAGTTTGGGTGCCAGACGATTGATGATTCCGCTGGCGCTGGCATCGCGCTGGTTCAATGGCTTCAGGTTGATGGCCATGCGGCCGCTGTTGATGGTGGTGTTGGTGCCATCCGCGCCAATGAAGGACGACAGGCTTTCAACGCCCGGATCCGCCAGGATGATTTTTGCCAGCTGCTGCTGCTGCTGCGCCATGGCCTTGAAGCCGATGGTCGGGCTGGCCTGCGAGATGCCCTGGATGACGCCCGTATCCTGAACGGGGAAGAAGCCCTTGGGTATCAGGATGTACATCAGCACGGTCAGTGCCAGGGTTGCCACCGCCACGATGAGCGTCGCGCCCTGGAAGCGCAGCACGAACTTCAGGGTCCGCCCGTAAAAACCGATGACGTTTTCGAAGACGCGCTCGGAGGCCCGCATCAACCGGCCCTGCTCCTCGGGCTTGTGGTGCCTGAGGATCCGCGCGCTCATCATCGGTGTGAGGGTCAAAGACACGACGGCCGAGAAGCCGATCGTGACCGCCAGGGTCACCGCGAACTCGCGGAACAGTCTGCCGACGACATCGCCCATGAACAGCAGCGGTATCAGCACTGCAATGAGCGCGATGGTCAACGACAGAATGGTGAAGCCGATCTGCTCGGCGCCCTTGAGCGCCGCCTGCATGGGCGGCTCGCCGTTTTCGACATAGCGCGAGATGTTCTCGATCATCACGATGGCATCGTCCACGACGAAGCCGGTGGCGATGGTCAGGGCCATCAGCGACAGGTTGTCCAGGCTGTAATCCAGCACGTACATGAACGCCAGGGTGCCCACCAGCGATAAGGGCACGCTGATTGCCGGAATGATGGTCGCCGGTACGCTGCGCAGGAACAGGAATATCACCAGCACGACCAGCACGATTGCCAGCCCCAGCTCCAACGCCACGTCCAGCACCGAGGCCTTGATGCCGGTGGTCAGATCGGTCAGCGTCGTGACCTTGATGCCGGCTGGCAGATTGACGATCAGCTGCGGCATCAGCTGCTTGATCGCCCTGACGACGGCGATGGTGTTGGCGCCGGATTGACGCTGGATGTTGAGGATGACCGCCGGAGTCTGATTCATCCAGGCGGACTGGAAGTTGTTCTCCACGCCATCGACGACGGTCGCCACGTCACGCAGCACCACCGGGGCGCCGTTGCGGAAGGCCACGACCACCTTGCGGTAATCGTCGCTGGTTTGCAGCTGGTCATTGGCGTCGATCTGGTAGCCCTGCCGCGGACCATCGAAGTTGCCCTTCGCGGCATTGACGCTGGCGGCGGTGAGGGCGGTGCGCAGGTCCTCCAGATTGATACCGTAGGAGGAGAGCGCATCGGGATTGGCCTGAATGCGTACCGCCGGCTTCTGGCCACCACTGATGGTCACCAGACCCACCCCGCTCAACTGCGAGATCTTTGGCGCCAGGCGCGTATCGACCAGATCCTCCACCTGGGACAGTGGCAGTGAGTCCGAGGTGATGGCCAGGGTGAGAATCGGAGCATCGGCCGGATTGGTCTTGCTGTACACGGGCGGCGTCGGCAGCGACGACGGCAGCAGGCTCTGCGAGGCATTGATGGCGGCCTGAACTTCCTGTTCGGCGATGTCGATGTTCAATGACAGGCTGAACTGCAGCACCACCACCGAAATGCCGGCGGAGCTGTTCGAGGTCATCTGCGACAGCCCCTGCATCTCGCCGAACTGGCGCTCCAGCGGCGCCGTGACCGTCGTGGCCATGACATCGGGGCTCGCGCCCGGATAGTAGGTGACCACCTGGATGGTCGGATAGTCCACCTCCGGCAATGCCGAAATCGGCAACTGCGACAAACCGACCGCGCCGACCAGAAAGATCGCCGCCATCAGCAGGGCCGTCGCCACCGGCCTGAGTATGAATGGGCGGGACGGATTCACGGATTTGCTGGGGATGCGGCGGGGGCCGATGAGGCCGGCGGTCGTGCGCCGGGCGCGCCTGGTTTCGGGGCCGTGACGCGGGCATTGTCCTGCAGCTTCTCAAAGCCGTTGTTGGCCACCACATCGCCGGGGTTGATGCCCTCCACCTGTGTGTTCTCACCCTCCGTGACGCCGGCCTTCACGCCGCGCATGTGCGCCACGTCGTTCTGGATGAGGTACACGAATGAAGCGCGGCCATTCTGCTGGATGGCCGATGAGGGAATGAGCGTCACCCCATGCAGTGTGTTCACCAGCAGGCGGGTATTGACGAACTGGTTGGGGAAAAGCGCGTCGTTCTTGTTGTCGAAGGTGGCCCGCGCCTTGACGGTCCCGGTCGTGGTATCGATCTGATTGTCGAGCGCCGTGAGCATTCCGGAGGCGAGTTTCTTCTGCCCGCTGCGATCCAGGGCATCGACACTGAGTTTGGCCTGCGCGCGCAGCTGCGCAAGAACCGGGCCGAGACTGTCTTCGGGAAGTGTGAAGATCACCGTGATCGGTTCCAGCTGCGTGATCACTGCCAGTACCGTGGTACCCGCGGACTGCACGACGTTGCCGGGGTCCACCAGGCGCAGGCCGACCTGGCCGCTGATGGGCGCAACGATGTGGCAGTAGTCGAGCTGCAATTGATCGAAGTCCACGGCACCGTGATCATTCTTGACGGTACCTTCGGTTTGCTGGACGAGTTTTTCCTGGTCCGCGACGGTCTGCTCGGCGATGGCATTGCGGGCCAGGGCCGCCCGATAGCGGGTGAGATCAAGCTGCGCCTGCGCCAGGATGCCCTCGTCGTGCTGCAGCGTGCCCTGCGCCTGCACCAGCGTTGCGCGGTAGGGTCGCGGGTCGATGTCAATCAGCGAATCACCCTTTTTGACCCGCTGATCCTCCTGGTAGTTCACCGCCATGATCATGCCGTTGACCTGGCTGGTGATGGAACTGGTGTACACCGGCGTCACCGTGCCGATGGCTTCCAGGTAGATACCGATATCACCTTTGACCGCCGTGGCGGTCGTGACCGTCACGCCGGGAACAGTCTTGGCCGCCGCGGCTTTTTCCGCCGCCTCGTGATGTTGCCACCAAATCCAGCCGCCGAAGATCAGCACAAGGATCACGACCAATAGGATTATGGTGCGCAGCTTCATGAATGCGGTATCCGGCGGTTGATAGGCCCGGTTAGGCTACACCTGCGCGATTTCAGCAGGTTTTCGATGTCATTAAGAGACGTTCATCCCGGCAGTAGGCATGATGACCGGGTCGACCGTCTGATCGATCACCCGCTGCTGAGCCTCAATCATGATCTTGTCCTCACCGAAAGCCTGAGCCGCGATTTTCATCAGCACATCCCGCAGCGCCTCATCGCCATGCTGTCGATGCGGGCCCCAGGAAAAAAAATAGCGCGCGGTGCGATCCCCCGTCGGGGTGACGGCCTGACTGGTGAAAGTCACACCGCGCAATGCTTGGGAATAATCCGGACGCTCGTAGTTGCATTCGGCCGCAGTACGCAATTTGAAACTGCCCGACCACATCAATAGCACGCCTGGAATCAGAAAGTCGTAGGCGGACCAGCCGTCCGTCAACTCATCGGCGCCGCGGCCGACCGGCGCAAAGCTGTTTGCATGCACATAAGTGAGATGGCTGAAGTCGAGCAGATTGTCGTTGATATAACGGGCCTCGGCCTGGTAGTCCAGCTGCCCGTATCCCAGTATCCATTCCGGGTCATCGAGCGCGACGAGCTGGCGTTGCGTGCGCCACAGCACGATGGGTTCAGCGAGAATGCGGATCGCCTTCAATTTGTTTTGTTCGAGATCCGAATCCCAGGCGCCCACATACCATGCGTTTCGCACATAATTCATGAGATCACCCCCGCCACTGTTGAACATGGTTCAAGATTGGCCGGGTATAGTCAACACCTAAGGTCCGCGTCGCAGGAACGCATCGTTTGTGAAAATCAATAAACGCCAGGTCATCGACGTGGCGCTCACTTTGCTGGACGAACAGGGTCTTCAAGAATTGCAGATGCGCGCCGTCGCCAGCCGCCTGAACGTCCAGGCCTCGGCGCTGTACTGGCATGTGCACAACAAGGCCGAACTGCTCAGCTTGATGTCTTCGCACTTCTACGAGACGGCGCTGGCGGGGGTGCCGCCCGGGCTTGCGTGGCGCGACTGGCTGCTGACCTACGGCAAATTATTGCGTGCGTCTTTGCTGGGGCACCGTGATGCGGCACAGCTATGCGCCATCGCGACACCACTGGCGGAGGATCCGCGCACGGCGACCGATCGACTCACCCGACCGCTGGTGCTCGCAGGTCTGAGTCGCCACGTGGCGCTGTCCTATCAGTCCTCGGTCATCGCACTGGTGCTGGGCTGGTGTATCTATCAGCAAAGTGAAGCGGTGCACGAGTTTCTCATCGGCCTGATCGGCTTCGATGAGAGTTTCACGACCGGCCTGACGGCCATGGTGACCGGTTTTCCGTAAGCGCAGAGGCTACTTCGCCGCCGGCTGCGATCCTGCCGTGGCCGGCTTCGCCCCGTCCTGACGCGTCGCGGCAGCGTGACCCTTCTCGGTGCTCGGCAGATTGGCGTTCAGATTCGGCAGGCACTCCACCTCAGGCACATCGCTGTAGTCCTCGCGGATGAAGTGCTTGGTGTTGTGCCACTCGCCTTTCCAGTTCTTCGGGTCGGTCATGGTGTACTGGACTTCCAGGGTCTTGCCCTCATCCAGCAACCGGTACCGCTCAACGAGCTCGAACTGGTCTGAAATCGGCAGTCCCCGATCGATCCAGTGCTCATTCGGCTCAAGGTACTTGGTGCTGACCACCAGGCTGTTGCCTTCCCAGTGGCCGATGGATTCGCCGTTGTACGTCGAGATGGCGATATCCGGGTCGGTGTGCTTGCGACCATCCAGATAGATCACCCGGTAGCTGTTGGTGAAGCCGAAAATCATGTGTACCGAGGTCGGCAGCTGAATGATGTTCGTCGGCCACACTCGCGTCATGATCATGGGCATGCCGGCCGGAAAACATTCACCGATACTGTCGCGATAGGATTTGTGGTCCGCCGCCGCAGCGGCCGCTTCCACCAAGGCCTGTTTGCCCGCGTCGTAGAATTCCGGGTACGGCGGCCCGAACATGAAGTCGGCGAAGGCGTGCCGCAGATTCACGAACCAGGTCCCGGTCATGTCGAAGGGCGGCTTGGGCCGCGCCTTGTGCAGGTTCTGCGGCGCCAGGGCGCCGAAGTAGCCATCGTGCTTGTGGGCGAGATCGTCCTCCTGCTTCTGGCTGAGGCCGGGACGCGGCGCCTGTTGCGCACCGGCCAGGGTGCCCGCCAGCAGCAGCAGTGCTGCGCCAAGGCCCACCGCCATCCGTCTGCTGGTCATTCGCATCATTCGTCCCCCGAAAATTTTTGAATTCTTGTCCCGATCAGCGCTGCTGTTCGCCGCCCAGCACCTTGCCATCGGCCAGAACGATCGACACATATTGTCCGCCGGGCGTCCCGTCGCGCAGCGGCCGCACGGTCACGGTCACCTTGTCGCCGGGCTTGAGCGTCGTGCGCTTCCAGCCGTCGCGCACCAGGTTGTTGGGGCTGTTCATTTCCACCGCCCACACTTCCGAGCCGCCGCCGGGCTTGTCGACATTCACCTTGAAATTGGCGTGTGGATTACTCCAGTTGAAGTCGATGATGGTGCCGCTGACATCCACCTTCTTGGCGGTGTCGAACATCGCGCCGGAATGATGCGCAAGGGCGGAGCCGCACAGTCCCATCAGGCACGCCAGCAGGGCGGTACCGATCACAGACATGGAAACTCGCTGCATGGGGCTCTCCTGATGAACCGGTCGGCGATGGTATCGCCGCCGCAGTTGCCAGTGCAACCGGCTAAGGATCAGTACTCATTTTCCCGTTACCGGATTCACATAGTGAAACGGCGGCAGGAAGGAGCGCGGATACATTTCAAAGTGGACCGTGGGTGGCGCATCCGGTGGATTGGATCCCGTAATTCCCGGCGCATCGCGCGGCGGCAGATCCTTCCAGCCCACATCGTAGGGCGCGAAGTAGGTATTGATGACGTGGTCGGATTCGATTCGCCAGATACCGTCGCGCTTCACATAGGTGTTTTCGTAGACCCCGCCCATCCAGGTGCCGTTCTTGCCGTAATTGCCCATCATGCTGAAGGCGCGTGAGCGCATCTTGGCGCTCTGGCC
>DATHOA010000151.1:0-10881 GCA_035485475.1 Steroidobacteraceae bacterium
CTCCCACCCGGTAGGCGCAGTAGTAGAGCGGCACCATCGTGAAGGGATTGTTCAGCAGCGTCGTCGCGATGATGGTGGGTATGTTGATGCGCCAGGTCACCCCGACCAGGGCGGCCAGCGGCAGGTGAATGGGCAGCGGGCAAAAGCAGATTGCCAGGCCCGCCCCGAAGCCGGCCGTCACCCCGCGTCGATGCAGGGTCCACAGCTTCGGATCGGCCAGGCGCGGCCCGAATACCCGCAGCGGCCAACGCTTGAGGAGCGTGGCCGGATGTGGCGCGAACTTCTTGATCCACCGGCGAGGCATCGGGCCGCGACTCTAGCAGAGCCGCCTTGAGCCCGGGGGGCGCTCCGGTATGATGTGACGCCGAATTACTTTGCCGGCCGAGGGATGCAAGCGGATGTGGGAAATCGTACGGGCCGGTGGTCCGTTCATGTGGCCGATCGTCCTGTGCTCGGTGGTGGCGGCGGGCATAATCCTTGAGCGTCTGTGGACGCTGCAGGAACAGCGAGTGCTGCCGCGGGACCTCATCCGCCGCGTACGCCAGCTTGTGGAGGCCGATCAGGTCAATGAGAAGGTGATCGCGGCTCTGGAGCAGAACTCGCCCCTGGGGCGCGTGCTGGCTGCCGGTCTCGCCAGCCGCCATCGCAGCCGGGAAATCATGATGGAGCGCCTGGAGGACGCCGGGCGGCACGTCGTGCACGATCTGGAGCGTTTCCTCAACACCCTGGGCACGATTGCCAGCACTTCGCCGCTGCTGGGCCTGCTGGGCACCGTGACGGGCATCATCAAGTCTTTCAACGCCCTACAGGCCGGGGCGGCGGGAGATCCGCGCATGCTCTCCGGCGGCATCGGCGAGGCGCTGATCGCCACTGCGGCGGGCCTGTGCGTCGCCATTCCGGCCCTCATCGCCTACCGCTATCTGCGCGGGCGGGTCGAAAGCTTCGTGATCGAAATGGAGAAGGCCGCCATCAGGCTGGCCGACGTGGTGGAGAGTGCGGAGCACGAGCGCGGCGGCCAGGGCCGACCGCCCCATGAGCGGCCTGCCCAGGATCGGGCCGGCCCCGACCTGGCACCCCCGGCCAGACCGATCGCGGCCAGCGGCACGGGTGCGCGGTGAATCTGCGTCCACGTCGAGTCGAAGACCCGGAGATCAACCTGGTCTCCCTGATCGACGTGGTCCTGATGATGGTGGTGTTCTTCATGCTCTCCAGTTCCCTCGTGGACGAGGGGCGCATCCGCGTGCACCTGCCACAGGCCCGGGACGTGGCCACCGGCAAGCCCCCGACTGAACCGCTGGTGGTGTCGGTCACGCAGCAGGGCAGCTACCTGGTCAACGGTCACGAACTCATCAATTCCAGCCCGGACACGCTGCGCGCGGCGCTGCTGAAGGAAGCCGGCACCGATCGCACGATGCGGGTCACGTTGCGCGCGGATGCGCGCACCACCCACCAGTCCGTGATCACCGCCATGGATGTGCTGGGCCGACTGGGATTTGCGGAGCTGAACATCGCCACGGTGCGGCAAGATGTCGCGCCGGCAGCGGATACGAAATGACGGCGGCTAAGGGGCTGGAGAAAACCAGCCCGCTGACCATCTATCTGCGGCTGTTGAGCTACGTCAAACCGTATCGGGGCGCGTTTGCGCTCGGCATATTCGGCGGGCTGTTGTACGCCGGCGCCATGACGAGCTTTTCGTACTACGCCAAGAAGTTCACCGACGGGACGCTGGAACACAGCGATCCGCGCACCATCGTCTGGTTGCCCCTGGCGATCGTCGGGGCCCTGGCGGTGCGCAGCCTCGGGGATTTCACGCAGACCTATTTCACGGGGTATGTGGCGCGCCGGGTCGTCACGAATATCCGCCAGCAGGTATTCGATGCGGTCCAGCGGCTGCCGATCGCCTTTTTCGATCGCAACTCCAGTGGCAGTCTGCTCTCGCGACTGACTTTCAACGTCGAGCAGATCGGTCAAAGCACGACCGACTCGGTGGTGATGCTGGTGCGCAGCCTCGCGCAGATCCTCGGTCAGCTAGCCATCGCGATGTACGTGAGCTGGCGTCTGACCCTGCTGGCGCTGGTAATGGGCCCGCTGATGGCGTGGCTGGTCTCGCGCATCAACCGCTACTTCCGGCGCTACGCACGGCGCATCCAGGACTCCATGGGGGATGTCACACGCGTGGCGAAGGAGAGCTTCGAGTCGCCGCGGCTGATCAAGATCTACAACGCCGAGGAGCATCTTGGACGCCAGTTCGCCGTGGTCAACGAGCACAACCGTCGCTCGAACATGCGCCTGATCCTGACCAAGGGGCTGTCGAACCCGATCGTTCTGACGATCAACTCGCTGGGTCTGGCACTGGTCCTCGCTCTGGCTATTTCCGAGGCGATTCACGGTCGCATGAGCATGGGCGACCTGGTGATGTTCATTGTCGCACTGGCTACGATTTCCCAGCCGCTGCAACAGTTCATAGGTGTGACCGGTGCCCTGCAGCAGGGCATCGCCGCGGCCCAGAGCCTGTTCGAGGTGCTCGATGAGCCGCGCGAAGTGCAAAGCGGTGGCATCGCCGTGACGCGGGTGCGCGGTGACGTGCAATTCGACAACGTGTCCTTTTCCTATGAGCGCGGCAAGGGCGCCGCCTTGCACGGTCTGAGTCTTGATGTGCCCGCCGGACAGCAGATCGCCATTGTGGGGCGCTCGGGCAGCGGCAAATCGACGCTGGTCAGCCTGCTGCCGCGTTTCCACGACGTGCAGGCGGGGGCAGTGCGGATCGACGGTCGCAATGTGGGCGAATATAGCTTGCACAGCCTGCGCGAGCAGATCGCGGTGGTCAGCCAGGAAGTCGTCCTGTTCGATGACACCATCCGCAACAACATTGCCTTTGGTCGTGCGGCGGATCCGCAAGCCATCGAACGTGCGGCCGAGGCGGCGCATGTCCTGGAGTTCGCGCGCGGCTTGCCACAGGGCCTGGACACAATGGTGGGCGACCGCGGCGTACTGCTGTCGGGCGGCCAGCGACAGCGCATCGCGATCGCGCGCGCGCTATTGAAGGATGCACCCATCCTGATTCTGGATGAGGCAACCTCGGCGCTGGACACCGAAGCGGAGCGCCACATCCAGGCGGCCCTCGCACAGCTGGTACGCAATCGGACCACGTTCGTGATTGCGCACCGCTTGTCCACGGTGGAGCAGGCCGACCGGATCATCGTGCTCGAGGGCGGCCGCATCGTCGAGACCGGCACACACGCCCAGCTGCTCGCACATGGCGGGGTGTACGCGCAGCTGCACGCCATGCAGTTCACGAGCTGAGGCGGCGGCGCATGCCGATGCACGACCGTCTGAACAGGATCTGGTACGAGGGTGCGTTCGGCCAGGGCCTGCTGATGCCCCTCGCGTGGGCCTACGGCCGTCTTGCCGCCGCAAGACGCCGCGCCTTTGCCTCCGGTCGGAGCGTTGCGACGCGCGTGGGCTGCCCGGTGGTGGTGGTCGGTAACCTGTCGGTCGGCGGCACCGGCAAGACCCCCATGGTCGCCTGGCTCGCCTGGCAGCTGGGCGCGCTGGGCAGGAACGTGGGCATCGCCTCGCGCGGCTATGGCTCGGCGGGGCTTGCGGGCCGCCAGGTCGATCCGGCGGGTGACTGGCGCGCCTTCGGCGATGAACCGGTGCTGCTGCGCCGGCGCACGGGGGTTCCGGTGGTCGTGGATGCGGATCGCGTCGCTGCCGCGCAGCGCCTCATCGGGCTCGGGGCCGACGTGATCGTGTGTGACGACGGACTGCAGCATCTGCGCCTGGCGCGGGATTTTGAACTGGTGGTCATCGATGGCGCGCGTGGCCTCGGCAACGGTCGGTTGCTGCCCGCCGGTCCGCTGCGCGAATCCGCCGCGCGTCTGGAAACCGTGGATGCCGTCGTGATCAACGGCGACCCGCAACCGGGCCTGCTCGATACGCTGCACGCGCTGGGGGCGCCGCGACCCCTGTTCATGCGCATGGTCCCGTCGGCGCTGGAGCCGGTACGCGGGACGGGCGATCATCGTCCGGGTGAGGCACTGTGGGGGCATCGGCTCGAGGATCTGCACGGCGTTCGGGTGCACGCGGTGGCCGGCATCGGCAACCCGCAGCGATTTTTCGACCTCCTCAGTTCCTATGGTCTGGATGTGATCCCACATGCCTTCGCGGACCATCATGCCTATACGGCGCGGGACCTGGATTTGCCGGGGAAATGGCCTATCCTGATGACCGAGAAGGACGCCGTGCGCTGCGCGGCCTTCGCGAATGAGCGCTTGGGATTCGTGCCGGTCACGGCGCAGTTTTCCGCGGAAGATGCGCAGACGCTGCTGGTCGAGGTCAATGCCCGCTGCGTGGGTGCCGCTGCGACCGGAACCGGATAAAGTGGGACCCATGGATACCAAACTTCTGGACATCATGGCCTGCCCGGTGTGCAAGGGCCCGCTGCAGTACCGCCGCAGCGAACAGGTGCTGGTGTGCCGCATGGACCGGCTCAGTTACCCGATCCGCGACGGCGTTCCGGTCATGCTCGAGGAAGAGGCCCGGCAGCTGGCCGCCGACGATCCACTGCTGGACCGCTAGCGACAGTGTTCCGCGTCGTCATACCCGCGCGGTTTGACTCGGCTCGCCTGCCCGGCAAGGTGCTGCTGCCGATCGGCGGTCGGCCCATGCTGCACTGGGTGTGCGAGCGCGCCCGGGCCTCCGGTGCCGAACAGGTCGTCGTCGCAACCGATGACACGCGCATCCAGGCCGCGGCCCTGCAGGCCGGCGTCGAATGCGTCATGACTTCGCCCACGCATCTATCGGGCACCGATCGGATCGCCGAAGCCGCAGCCAGCTTGCACTGGGCCCCCGATGACATCATCGTCAATCTGCAGGGTGACGAACCACTCATGCCGCCGGCACTGATCGCACAAGTCGCGCGGCTGCTGCAGGACCACGCCGATGCAGATATCGCAACGCTGGCCGCGCCGGTGATTTCTGCTTCAGAGTTCCTCGATCCGAACGCCGTCAAAGTGGTGCTGGCGCAGGATGGCCGCGCGCTGCTGTTTTCCCGCGCTCCGATACCGTGGGACCGCGACGGTGCCATTGCCGCAGATCCCGGCCCGGACAGTTACCGACAGGCCCTGCGTCACATCGGCTTGTATGCCTACCGCGTGCGCTCGCTGCGGCGCATCGCGCAGTTGCCGCCGGCGCCGCTGGAACTGCGGGAGAAGCTCGAACAGCTGCGCGCGCTCACGCACGGCATGCAGATCCGGGTTGCGATTGCGACCGAGCGGCCGGGCGTGGATGTGAATACGCCGGCCGACCTGGAGCGGATCAGGACGCTGTTGGAGTGAATACCATGAGTCATCGTCCGTGGGCAGCGGCACTGGTGGGGATTGCAGCGGTGCTGGCAACCACTGCACGCGCGCAATCCTCGATGCCCAACATTGCGCAGCTGGAACGACAGGCCACGCAGCTTGCCGACGTCGAGGCCGTCAAGCGCCTGCAACGCGCCTACGGCTATTACCTGGATCACTCGGACTGGGACAACATCGTCGATCTGCTGACCGATGATGCCACCCTGGAATATGGTCCTGCCGGCGTTTTCGTGGGCAAGGCGCATGCAAGGGCGCTGCTGTATGCGATCGGCTACGGCAAGTCCGGGCTGCGACCGCAGCAGCTGCGCGAACACGTCCAGCTGCAGCCGGTCATCAGCATTGCGCCGGATGGGCAGTCCGCGAAGGGTCGCTGGCGCGCCATCGTGCTGCTGGGACAGTTCCACGAATATGCGCGCTGGCAGACCGGGCCCTATGAGTGCGAATACCGGAAGGAGCATGGAGTCTGGAAGATCAGCAAGCTGCATTGGGTCGAGACCTTCACGGTGCCGGAGCAGGGCGGGTGGAAGACGAAAATGACCCAGAGCAATGTGGCCGATCGCAAGCTGCCCGCTCCGGATCGGCCGAGCTCGTTCGTGTACGACCCCTGGCCGGCCGTATCCTTGCCGCCGTATCACTACGCGGGACCAGATGCGATCGGCGCGCTGAATCCGGCACCGGCCCCGATGGTGAAACTGTCGGCGGCTGAAGCCGCGCGCCGCATCGCGCACCTGAAATGGCAGGTCGATCGCCTCGAGGATCAGCACCAGATCGAAATCCTGCAGCGCACCTACGGCTATTACGTCGATAAGAACCTCTGGAAGCAGATCGCGGATCTGTACACCGAAGATGGCACGCTGGAGATCGGCGGGCGAGGTGTGTTCGTGGGCCGGGCGCGCGTGCTGCAGTACCTGCAGTGGTTGGGTAAGCCGCAGAATGGCAAGCTCTACGATCACACGCAGATCCAGCCCATTGTCGATGTGTCACCGGACGGAACCGTCGCGAAGGGTCGCTGGCGTGCGCTGGTGTTTGGTGGGGAACTGAACGGCACCAGCGTGATCGGCGACTGCATCTACGAGAACGAATACCGCAAGGAAAATGGCGTCTGGAAGATCGCAAAGCTGCATGCGTACTTCGAGATGTATTCGACGCTGGAGCAGGGCTGGGAAAAATTCGCGACCCCCAATACCCATCCGGAGAAGACTCTGCCGCCGGATCTGCCGCCGACTACGGTATATGACATGTACCCGGGCACACTGGTCGCGCCGACTCACTACGAGAACCCCGTGACCGGTAAACCGGTGTACCCGGTCAAACGAACCGCCGATCTCGCGACGGCTGGCGCAACCGATCCCACTGCTGACCTGGCGACCTTGGCCAAGCGGCTAACGCGACTGCAGGACGCCGAGGAGATCGAGAACCTGCAGAACGCCTACGGCTTTTACCTGGACAAGTGGCAGTGGGATTCGGCCACGGCGCTGTTCGCGCAGCAGGGAACCCTCGAGTTGGCACAGCGCGGTGTGTATGTCGGCAAGGCCCGCATCCGCGCCAGCCTCGAGGATGCGTTCGGCCCGCAGGGTCTGCACCAGGGTGAGGTCAGCGACCACGCGTTCTATCAACCGGTCATCCATGTCGCCGAGGATGGCCAGACGGCGCGCGCCCGGGTGCGCGAGCTTTCGCTCCTGGGTAAGTACGGCGTGGAGGCCTACATTGGCGGCGGCACGCGCGAGAATGAGTACGTGAAGGAAAATGGCGTATGGCGCATCAAGTCAGACCATCTTTACCTGACCTTCCTGGCCGACTATGAGAAGGGCTGGGCGCATGGTGCATTGCCGGCACCGGGCCCGAGCAAGACACTGCCGCCGGATAGACCGCCCTCAGTGAACTACATGCCGTTTCCGGCATTTCAGGAACTGCCCTTTCATTACCCCAATCCGGTTACCGGCAAATGGGTGCAGGCCGGGGAAAGTCACTGAGCTCCACAGACGTTTCCGCTGAAACGTTTTTGCCGCGCGCAGCCTGCTGCAGCAGGACAGCGACCGCAAGATCGTAGTCCATGCGCTCGCCCCGCCACAGGGTTGTAGCGGTACGGGAATTGATATCAGTGCCTCGCGGATGTTGCGCCACTGGTGATTGCCGCCATTCCGGGCAGGCTTTGAATATCCCGGGAGCGGGGCTCTCGAACGCGCGGCCGTCGGGCCTCACAAATCGCAAAGCCCCGTCATCCAGGCGCAGGATGACCACGCGGCCCTCATGGACTTGGCGGTGGTGGAAGCGGCACAGCTGCACCAGGTTTGAGAGTTTCGTTTCCCCGCCATGCGCCCAGTGGTGAATATGATGCGCATCCACATACAGCGTGTTGGGACAACCGGGGAACCGGCAACCTTTGTCTCGCGACTTCAAAGCACGGCGCAGCGCGGGAGGCAGGACGCGGGTCTTGCGCCCGACGTTCAGCGGTTCACCCTGATCATCTTCAAGGATATGCACGGTGCTGGCATCGCAGGCCAGGCGCCGCGCGGTTTCGACGGCCATGGCTGGGCCGTCTTCGAACTCACAGCGGCCGGCACTGCCCTCGCGCAGAGTCTGTTCATCCACATGCACGATGATCTGCTGCCGTTCCGCCGGGGCGAGCGACTGCATGCCGTGTTTCAGGAAACTTTCCGCGATTTGCCCCAAGGCGTCCGCGCGCCGGGCGCCCCATGAGGGTCGTTCCTCATCCGGGTCAACGCCATTGCCTTCCACCGCAGCATCCAGCGCCTTGATCAGCTGGGCGCCGATTTCGGCCGGTAAGCGGCCCTTGAGGATCAGCGAGCCGTCGTCGCCATAGAAGTAGGTCAGCTTGCGGGTGGCCTGTTGCCGCGCCTCCCGGGACAATGCCTCCGCTTCCTCAGCGCGTCGAAACCCCCGCACCAGTTTCTCGACGTGCGCAGCGGTACCGTGCAGAGCAATGTGGAGCAGGTAGTTTTCGGTTTGTGGGCACGCCACCCGCGTGAGGGCGCGTACCTTCGAATAGCTCAGCTGCCCCTGAGCCATCGCCTCGCTGATGCGCGGGAGCTTCTCGATGGCATGCGCCACGCGCACCTTCTCGCGCGCCGCACCCAGGTCGATGCCGCACTGCCAGTTCAGCCAGTGCGCACAGGACTGGGTGGCACCATCCGACCAGCCGTTACGGCGGTCGAACTCGGCAATCAGGAGCAACCAGCGGTGCTGCGCCGCGTTCAGATGGCCGCATAGCTCGGTGATTTCGGCTTCCAGTTCGCGCAAGGGCCGCGCTTTTTCGAGGTTCGTGGAGACTTGGTCCATGGGGTTTCCCGAGATACTGGTTATATATACAGTATAGCACCCCGCGGACTATTCTGGAAAACGCATGGTCATAGGCTGGAACCCAATGGGGAACCATGACGCAGTGAGCGGTCAGGTAACCGGAGCGGAGTGAGAATCATGGAATACGACTTCACGTTGAGGTTCAAATTGCAGGCGGCAACCTACTCTGTCGAGCAGCTGATCGAGCGACTGGGTGAAGCCGGATGTGATGATGCAACGGTTGGAATTGGTCAAAGCGGCCGGATCGCGCTTAACTTCACGCGCGAGGCAGCTTCTGCCAGCGATGCGGTGCTCAGCGCGATCCCCGGTGCCGAACTGATTGAAGCGGCGCCAGACTACGTTGGTCTGACTGATGTCGCTGACCTCGTGGGTATGAGTCGCCAGAATCTGCGCAAGCTCATGGCCTCACACCTGGACTTTCCCACGCCCGTACACAGTGGGACGCACAGCCAGGTGTGGCATCTGGAGATTGTGCTGCAGTGGCTGCAGGCGCGTGCCACCTATCAGATCGAGCCGCAGCTCATTGAATTGGCGCATGTCGCCCAGCAGTGCAACCTCGCGCGCGAGGCTTCGAAGCTGGAGCCCGCGGCGCAGCAGCGATTGCGCGAACTGGTGACGGCGGAGCCGCAGGCATCGTGACAGACGACGACACGGCGATTCGTGCGTTACTGACTCGTCTATACGATGCATGGGCACGCGGCGATGGCCTGGCCTATGGCCGGTGCTTTGCGGAACAGTCGGACTACATCACCTTCAACGGCATGCACCTTCATGGCCGGACCGAAAATACCGCCCTGCACAGCGCGCTTTTCCGCGGCGTCCTCAAGGGCACCAAGCTGTCCGCGCAAATCGAGAGCCTGGCGATGCTCTCGGATGACATTGCCTTGGTTCATACCGCAGGATCCGGGCGCAAGCGTTCTTATCAAACGTATGTTCTGGTTCGAGTGGGTGCAGATTGGCTGATCCGATCGTTTCAGAATACTCGCGTCCAACCGTTCAGCATCTGGATTACTCGCTGGGCCCAGCGACGCGCCGATCGTCGGTCGGGGTCTGAAGACGCGCGACCTCCATGATCGCGCTCTCATGGGTTCCCTGATAGCCCATCTGGCACAACTGCCTGAATGCGGCTTCGGCCAGGGACCCGAATGGAGCGCCGATGCCCACGCTTTGCGTCAGTTGTAGCGCGTAACTCACATCTTTGAGTCGCAGCTGCGGCGTGAAAACGACGTCCTGGAGGTAGTCACAGGCGACCATGCGTTGGCTGTTGCGTACCACCTGCGGGCTGGCCGCCTGACCTGTCGCAATAGCGTCGGCCACGGTGCGCAGATCGAGGCCTGCGCGTTCGGCGATCGCCATGGACTCCGCGACCGATGCGATCTGCACGGCGCCCAGCAGATTGATGATCAGCTTGTACGCCGTGCCCGTGCCAACGGCTCCGAAATGAATGATGCGCCGTGAGAGTGCCTCCAGCACTCCGCGAGCAGCAGCCAGGTCAGCGCTGTCGGCTCCGACCAGTAGGGTAAGTGCGCCGGCGGCTGCGTCGTCCGGCAGCCCCGTCACGGGCGCATCGATATAGCGCAAGCCATATGACTTTGCCCTTGCCGCCAAATCCACGACCCAGGCATGTGACAGGGTCGAGCACTCGATAGCAAGCGCCGCAGGGCGCAAGGAGGCGGCCAGGACGCCGTCGGGTCCGCACCAAATGGCCTGCGAGGCGGTATCGTCGCTTACCATGGATATGATTGCATCGGCGCCGGCACACGCCTGCGCGGGAGTCGCGAAGACGCGGGCACCCAATCGTTCCAATAAATGCGCACGCGCAGCCGTGCGGTTATAGAGCTGCAGGGCATGACCGGCTGCGAGCAGGCCTGCGGCCATGCCCGTGCCCATCCGTCCCAGACCGATGAATGCGACCGTGGTCATTTCAAACCTGCTGCCGTCCGCGCGTGAAACTGCCGATCAGCGTGAAGATCTGGAAGAAGAAGGCCGCGATCGGTGCACCCCATACGTCGGCAACTGTATCCCGATAGGCTTCGGCGGGATTGCGTGGGTTGTAGACGATTGCGACCGAGTCACCGATTACGTAGCGGGCCTGCGTGACCGGACATTCGTAGCCCCGCGCCGATCCGGCGCTGACCCACAGCGCTGCGGGCGACTCCCGGGCTTGAAAACCAACTTGGGCCTGGAATTTCGTGCA
>DATHOA010000152.1:0-5158 GCA_035485475.1 Steroidobacteraceae bacterium
AGTTTCTGCGGATCGACGGGTCTCAAACCCGGCATGCCGATGTCAAAATTTCCGCTGTCGGGGTGCTCCCATCGGGCGATCTCCAGGGCCCCCGCGCCGGTTCATGGCCAGAAAATCCCTCACGCTGTTCCAGAGCGTGGCGGTTACTCGGTATACTTCGCCGCCCACTTCTCCGGGCTGATGGTGTCGGGCGCTAATTGTGAGTAAGCAGGACACGCACTTCGTCAATACGTTCAGTATGGTCATCGGCCTGCTCGTGCTGGTCGCCATAGGCATCATTGTCCTGGCACGCGTGGTCGCCGCGCATACTCAGGAAACCGATGTGATCGAACAGCGGGACTTCGCGACCAGCGTGGCCAGCCGCATCGAACCCCTGTCGCAGGAAGCGCTGGTGGGGCAGGACAATACCGCCTTGGCGATCAAGCCTGATTCACCCGCGGGCGCCGGTGCGGCGCTGCCCATCCCGAAGGATGGGACGCAGGTGTACGAACAGGTTTGCTCGGCCTGTCACGGCTTAGGCATAGCGGGAGCACCCAAGGCTGGCGACACCGCCGCCTGGGGGCCGCGCATCGCCAAGGGCAAGACCGTATTGTATGACCATGCGCTGCACGGCTTTTCCGGCCAGGCCGGAACCATGCCGGCGAAGGGCAACCGCCTGGACATCCCCGATGCCCTCATCGAGGAAGGCGTGGACCATATGATAAGCCTCGCCAAACATTGAGTTTTTCGGGAGCCGGCATGCCCAAGGCGATGATCGATCCGAAATCCGGCCGTCGCAATACGGTGGCCCTGGACTCCCACGCCCTCGGCACCCTGCAGTACATCCGCGCGTCGATCGATGCCGCGGGGCTGCTGGCCGTCCCCGGCTCGGCGGGCATCGCCATGGGTGCGGTCGGCAGCTTGGCTGCCCTGCTGGTTTCCTCCAAAGCCCTCGCGATGAACTGGCTGCAGATCTGGCTGATCGCCGGCCTCGTGGCGGTCGCCTTCGGCACCGCTCTCATGGTCCACCAGGTCGTGCGGCGCGGCACCGCGCTGTACCGTGGGCCGCTGCGCAAGTTCCTGATGTGCCTGTGCCCGCCGCTGCTCGTCGGCGCAGTGCTGACCTGGCAGCTGTGGCTGCATGCCGAAGCCATCCTGATTCCGGGTGTGTGGCTGCTCATGTACGGCTGCGCGGTGATGGCGGCGAGCACCCTGACCCGGCGCGCGCTGGCCGTGATGGGTGTGCTGCTGGCCGTGCTCGGGGTGATCGCCTTGCAGATCCCGGTGAACTATCAAAATGCGGTGCTGGGAATCGGATTTGGCGGCCTGCACCTGCTGTTTGGTATCCTGATCGGTGGCAAGACCCGGGAGAGTTTGCAATGAGCACCAGGACCAACGCCAGGCGACACACGGCCGAAGCCGTCGCTGCGCCTGCGGCGCCGGCGCCAGTGGCGCGCGGCGCGAGCGAAGATGATCACTTCGACCGGCTCATCTACGGCCGCGTGCGGCTCGGCATCATGAGCGCACTGGCCGTGAACGATCAGCTGACGTTCAATGACATGAAGGCGCTGTTCGACGTGACCGACGGCAACCTCGGGGCTCACGCCCGCAAGCTCGAGGATGCCGGCTACATCTCCTGCCGAAAGTCCTTCGAGGACCGCCGGCCGCGCACGCAGTACCGCCTGACCAATACCGGCCGCAAGGCCCTGGAGCGCTACCTGCAGCACATCGAAGCCGTGATCCGGGCCACCCGCCGTGCATAGTCCACAATTTGGGTTTTTTTTGGCCCACTAGCTTTGTAATGTAGAGTACTCTTTGATCCCTATGCATGTGGCAATCATCATGGACGGCAACGGGCGCTGGGCCGGGCGCCGCGCGCTACCGCGCACCGCCGGTCATATCGAAGGCGCACGCTGCGTGCGTCGGATCGTGGAGGCCGCCGCGGCCGCCGGCACCGGTACGCTGACGCTGTATGCCTTTTCCTCGGACAACTGGGGCCGTCCTGCCCGCGAGGTCGCCGCGCTGCTCAAACTGTTCCAGCGCTACCTGCTCACCGAGACCGAGCGCTGCATCGCGCAGCGGGTGCGCCTGAACATCATCGGACGCCGCGATCGGCTCGGGCCCGCGCTCCTGCGTGCCGTCGAGCACGGCGAGCGTCAGACTGCGCACTGCACCGGCATGCACCTGCGCATGGCCGTGGACTACTCCGCACGCCACAGCATTCTGCAGGCGGCCTGCCATACCGACAGCGCCGAGCTCGACGCGACCGATGAGTTCACGCAGTTCCGCGCGCGCCTGAACGCAGTGAACCATTCGGCGCCGGCGCCCGATGTGGACCTGCTGATCCGCACCGGTGGCGATCAGCGGCTCAGCGATTTTCTACTGTGGGAATGCGCGTACGCCGAGCTGTACTTCACGGATTGTCTATGGCCTGACTTCGCGGCCGCCGATTACGAGATGGCGTTGGCGGATTTCGGCCGGCGGCAGCGGCGCTTCGGCAAGGTCGCCGGGGCCCTTACGGCGCAGGCTCAGACTTAGAAGGCCACGGCCGCGCGCCGCAACTGCACCGCTTCGGCAATCTGCGCAGGTCCAATGACGTCGCTGCCTTCCAAGTCGGCGATGGTCAATGCCACGCGCAGCACCCGGTGATAGGAACGGGCGGTGAGCCCCAGACGTTCGAACACCTGTTCCAGCAATTCAAGCGCTGCGGGTGTCGGGTGTGCCAGCGCCCGCAGGCGTGCCAGTGGCAGCTCGCCATTCAAACACCCGCTGCGACTCATCTGGCGCTGCCGCGCACGCATCACGGTCTGTGCGGCGCTCGCCGTAGTCAGCGCCGGCGCGCTCGCGGGCACGCCCGCCGCTGCCGCACCCCACAGATCCGCGATGTCTGCGACGGGCACGCGCGGCACTTCGACGAACAGATCGATGCGATCGAGCAACGGGCCCGAAATCCGTGCGCGGTAGGCGGCAATCTGTGACGGCGTGCAGCGGCACTTGCCGCAAGGGTCGCCGAGGTACCCGCACGGGCAGGGATTCATGGCGGCAACCAGCTGGAACGCGGCCGGGTACTGGGCCTGCACGCGCGTGCGCGAGATGACCACCGTGCGATTCTCCAGCGGCTCGCGCAGGCTCTCGAGCACCCGGCGCTCAAATTCCGGCAGCTCATCGAGGAACAGCACGCCGCGATGCGCGAGGCTGACCTCGCCGGGGCGTGCCTGCGGGCCGCCGCCGACCAACGCGGTGGCGGATGCCGTGTGATGGGGTGCGCGGAACGGGCGCCGGCCAAAATGATGCGCACTCATGTCCAGTGAACCCACCGAGGCGATGGTGGCCACTTCGAGTGCTTCGGACTGCGACAACGCCGGCAGCAGGGCCGGCAGTCGCTGCGCCAGCATGGTTTTGCCCGAACCCGGCGGCCCAGTCAGCAACAGGCTGTGAAACCCCGCCGCCGCGATCACCAGCGCACGCTTCGGCAGCTGCTGCCCGCGCACGTCCGCCAGGTTCAATGGCGCCGGGAGCGGCTCGACACCCTCCTCGGCCGCAATCCCGTCCTGTGCGGCGCGTGCGTGACGCTGGTCGCCGCGCAGCTGCGCGCACACATCCAGCAGGCTGCACGCGCCAAGTGCGCGGCCGTGGCGCGCGATGCGCGTATCGCGCACATTGGCCAAGGGCACGATGATGTCGTGACCTACGCGGGCCGCGTGGGCCGCGGCGAGCGTGAGGCCGCGCACCGGCAACAGCCCACCACTGAGGCTCAGTTCACCGTAGTACTCCCACGGCGCCCGGCCGAAGCCACGCTGCGGCGCCGGCAGCTGGTACGAGGCCATCAGAATCCCTAAGGCAATCGGCAGATCGAAGCGGCCACCCTCCTTGGGTAAATCCGCGGGTGCCAGATTGACGGTGATGCGACCTGCGGGGAATTCGAATCCGGAGTTCGTGAGCGCGGCGCGCACCCGCTCCTTGCTCTCCTTCACGGCCGTGGCCGGCAATCCCACGATACTGAACACCGGCAGGCCCGCGCCGAGATTGACCTCCACCTGGACCAGCGGTGCCGTGAGCCCCAACTGCCCACGGCAGTAGGTCGCGGCAATCGACATCTAGGCCGAACCGGCACTCCGGCCGGCCTGCTCCAGTTCGGCCAGCCGCGCCTCCAGCACCGCCAGTCGGGCGCGGGTGCGCTCGAGAACCTTGGTCTGAACATCGAACTCATCCCGGGTGACCAGATCCATTTTCCCCAGTGAGTTGTGCAGGACGACGCGGAAGTTCTTTTCCAGGTCGGCCTGGGCACCGCGTACCGCAGCCGGGAGGCTTGCCAGCAGACGTTGCGCGATTTCGTTAATTGATAACGCTTCCATTATTCAAGACCTCTCATGGCTTGCCCCTGATTGACGCATACGCGCCGAAGTGGGCTCCAAATTGGTGCAAAACAGGGTTCCAAACCCTCGTAAACCTCGGAATTACCGGAGGAAATTCCTGTGGCACGGAATCTGCACCTTTCCAGCGCGCTGCCGAAAGCATACCCGCGTAAGAGGCGCGGTGTCTGCCTGCAAAATTGGCGCAAGACGCTCTGATTGGCGGATTCCTACGAAAACGAAACTACACCGGGAGAGACCATGCTCACCGCTCCAATGACCTCGCAGCCTACCCGCAAGCCCAAGTGGCTGGCGCAGGCGGGCACCCCTTTGAGATCCCTGTTCCGTGCCGTCACTGGGCGGTCGGCTTTGTTGATGGCCCTGGCAACAGTGACTTTTGCTGCGGTCAGCTTCACTCCCAGTGCCAGCTACGCGGATGCGGCATCCGCCCCGGCTGCTTCGGCTCCTGCTGCGGATTCTTCCGCTGCGACCGCCGCCAGTTCTGCTCCCAGCTCCGCCCCGGCCGCCGCCGCACCGGCGCCGACCCCGAACAAGGGCGACATGGCGTGGATGATGACCTCCACCGCCCTCGTGCTCTTCATGTCCGTTCCGGCCCTCGCGCTGTTCTACGGCGGCCTGGTCCGTGAGAAGAACATGCTGTCGGTGCTCATGCAGGTGTTCGTGGGCTTCTCCCTGATCACCGTGCTGTGGTGCATATACGGCTACTCGCTGGCCTTCACCGAAGGTCCGAATCCGTTTATCGGCGGCCTGAGTAGGCTATTCCTGAACGGCACGTTCAATCCAGTCGATGGCAGCTTCAGCAATGC
>DATHOA010000153.1:0-5291 GCA_035485475.1 Steroidobacteraceae bacterium
CCGCCGGAATCGTCGTGCCGGGTACCAGGAAGGAGGCGGACGGATTCCAGATGATGCCCGTGGGCGCGGCCGGAGCCGGATTGAGAGGGTTCTTCGGATCCACTGCATGACACGAACCGGCTGCGACGACGTTACCAGGCAGCGGGATCGATACCTGCAGGCCGATTTTCGTGCCATTGCCAAGATAAAGAGTCGAGCACCCGTTCTGGTTGTCATTGACCCAGAACGGACTGCCGGCGGGGCTGAAGGCAATGCCCCAGGCATTCTGCAGTACGGGATCCTGGATGGACGCCTTGTTGGTGAGGTTCGATACGAGCGGCGTGACCACGTACAGGTCGCGGTGCATTGGCGAATCGTCGTCATCGGCGAGGACCGTTGCCGGGACGGCCGCAACCGCAATGACGGTTGCAGCAGCAAAGTGACGGATGAACGAGCGCATGATAACTCCCCTTGCAAGATTGGCGGACATTCGTGCGGTGGTGAGTACACGCGGCGCCCATATGGGTTCCAAGGTCGTGGAATCTATTTTGCGGGCATTGCCCAGCTGTCGCCTGCGCCGGCCGCAGCTGCTACGTCCCGATTGACTGCGGCGCATTGATAAACTGGCTCTATGCACAGGAGAAGACATTGATCAAAGGCTCGGACTTGTTGGTTGCCGCCCTGGAGAATGAAGGGGTCGAGCGCATTTTCGGAATTCCTGGCGAGGAGAATCTCGATGTCGTGGAGGCAATCCGCAAGTCATCGATTCAACTGGTACTGACCCGCCACGAACAGGCGGCGGCGTTCATGGCTGCGACCCACGGCCGGTTAACCGGCAAACCGGGCGTTTGCATTTCAACCCTAGGTCCCGGCGCCCTGAACCTGTCTACTGGCGCGGCCTATGCGCTGCTTGGGGCGATGCCGATGATCATGATCACCGGCCAGAAAGGCATTCTGTCCTCGCGGCAGGCCCGGTTTCAGATCGTGGATATCATCGCGGCGATGAAACCCCTGACCAAGCTCACGCGTCAGGTGGTGTCGGCCACGATGATCCCGACACTGGTGCGTGAGGCCTTCCGGGTGGCCACAGAAGAGCGCCCGGGCCCGGTCCATTTGGAGCTGCCCGAAGATATCGCAGCGGAGCGGTGCGATGACCTGCCCCTGATTGCGCCGCATCCGGTCGAGTTACCCCTCGCCAACCCCGCCGCGCTCGAGCGCGCGGCCGCGATTATTCTGAAGGCGCAGCGGCCGCTGCTGATGTTTGGCGCGGCAGCCTCGCGTCCACGCTCGACCGCCGATCTCGCCCAATTCGTCCTGCGGACCCGGATTCCGTACTTCACGACACAGATGGGCAAGGGGACGGTCCCGGGCGGAACCGAACTGTACATGGGGACCGCGGCGCTCTCGGAGCGGGACTATGTGCACGAGGCAATCGAGCGCGCCGATCTCATTGTGACGATTGGCCACGACACGGTGGAGAAGCCGCCGTTCATCATGGGCGCCACGGGCCCGCAGGTCATTCACATCGGGTACCAGGCAGCAAGCGTTGAACAGGTGTATTTCCCGCAATCCGAAGTGATTGGCGATCTTGGCATGTCGCTGCGCATGTTGGCCGATCGTCTGGAAGGCAAGCTCACCTGCGCACAGGCCCTGCTGCCATTACGCGAATCCATATTGAAGAGCATCGCGGCTCGGGATCGCGAGGAGCGTTTCACTCCGCAACGCCTGGTCCACGATATTCGCGAAGTGATGCCCGCCGATGGGATCGTGGCGCTCGACAACGGCATGTACAAGATCTGGTTTGCCCGAAACTATCGCACCCGGATGGCGAACACACTGTTGCTCGACAACGCGCTCGCAACGATGGGTGCGGGGCTGCCCTCGGCGATAATGGCGGCCATATTGAATCCGCGCCGGCACGTCATGGCCGTATGCGGTGATGGCGGCTTCATGATGAACAGCCAGGAGCTGGAAACCGCGGTTCGGCTGCGCCTGGACCTGGTCGTGGTCATCATCGAGGATCACGCCTACGGAATGATTCGATGGAAGCAGGCGGTCGATCACTTCCCCGACTTCGGCATGACCTTCGAAAATCCCGATTTTGTTCGCTATGCTGAAAGCTACGGCGCACACGGAGCGCGCGTGGAGCGCGTCGGTGACCTGAAACCCACGCTGGAGCGCGCCTTCGCCGCCGGCGGCGTGCACCTGGTCAGCGTTCCCATTGACTATTCGGAAAACGAACGCGTACTGGTCACGGAACTGCGTGAACGATTCCCCGCAACGGGCACGCCTGTCTAACTGGTGGTGTCGACGGCCCCGGGCAGGACGGTGGCCAGCAGCGTCCGCAGCCCGTTCCACACGATCTGCACGCCGATGCAGAACAAGATGAACGCTGACAAACGAATCAGCACATTGGTTCCGGTGCGCCCAAGTTTGTTCAGGATCCGGTCCGCGTAGCGATAGCACAGATAAATACTCACGGCGACGATGAATACGCCGATGACGTGAGCCAATGCAGTCGTAAAGAGGGATCTCAAGCCCCGTGGCGGATTTGCGCCCAGGGTGATCGCGACGGATATCGATCCAGGACCAACGGTCAAGGGCATGGTGAGAGGATAAAATGCTCGCTCGGTAAGGACATCGGCGTCGGGAGTGGAGATCCGATCGGAGACGGCCGGTGACTCCGGGGCCATCAGGAATGACCAGCCGATGGCGCATACGATCAAGCCGCCGCCGACCTGCACCGCCGGGATGGACACGCCAAAGATATCCAGCACGTAGGCGCCAATCAGTACCGAGACGGCCAGCAGGAAGAAACTGTTGATAGCGACCAGGCGCGCGGTGCGCGCCCGGTCCGCCGGCGTCAGCGAACTGACCATGGCGAGATAAATCGGGGCACCGCCCAATGGATCCACGATGGGAAAGAGCGCCGCGATCGCAAGTAGCACCACGGAAAGAAAGTGGTTGATGTCCTGAAAGAGGGCCATGGTCCGGGCAGTGTGCCGGATCTGTACGTCCGCGACTACCAGTACCTGACGCGGCCCGTATCCACGTGTACGAAATCAGAGGCGCGGTAGTATCCGACTCCACCGCGACGCAGGGAGCGCGCCACATCAGCCAGGCGGTCGGTTGGAAACGACTCCAGCCGGACATCAATGGCTTTGCCGAGCATATGCATGCTGTGCTCGGCGACGCCGTTGCCGTACTGGCGCAACATTTCATTCGTCTTGGGCGAGCGATAGGCGGAGATGACATGGAACGCGCGCTCCGAGCCAACCTTGGTTCGCAGCTCAAACAGTACGTCGAGCAATGTCGGATCGATGGCGTGAACCTCATTGGTGCGGAAGTCGCGCAGCACATGATTTACCTGCTGCAGGACCTCCGGTTGGTATTCACCATCCCGCCAATACGCGGCGGTGAGCCTCTCACCCGTATGCGTATGGACGAAGGATACTGACCGCAGGTGCGCGTTGTCTGCCATTGCAGATCTGGCCGATATCGCCGCCGCGGCACCGCAGACCAAGGCCATGCGTGCGATGAATCCTCTCCGGTTGATCCTAGGGGTGCTCACCTGGGTGGTCGGAAGCCCCTTCGGGCGCGTTCGGCCTTGCTCCTGATGGCACAGCCTTCGACATGATCGTTGATCAGTCCGGTGGCTTGCCGGAAGGCATGAACCGTCGCGGGCCCAACGAACGTCCACCCATGCCGCCGCAGCTCTTTCGACAATGCGAGAGATTCGGCCGAGGTGGACGCCGTCGTCCCGGCGGCGTGACGCTTCGTGTCCGTCTCGTAGCGCCAGACGAATGCTGCAAATGATCCCTCGCGTTTGACCAGCTCCCGGAGCCGGCGTGCATTGTTGATGACGGCCTCGATCTTGCCGCGGTGACGCACGATCCCCTCATTCTTGAGCAGACGCTCGACATCGCGCGGGGCGAAACGGGCGATTTGATCGAAATCAAAATTGCGGAAAGCCGCCCGGAAGTTCTCGCGCTTGGCCAGGATGGTTCGCCAGCTCAATCCCGACTGAAAACTCTCCAGGCAGATGAATTCGAACAGGTGACGGTCATCGCCGACGGGGAACCCCCATTCGGTATCGTGATAGGCCCGGAATTCCGGTGCCGAGGCGCTCCAGCGACAGCGCGCCAGCCCGTCTGGACCTTCTATCGTGGCGCTCATGCGGGCGCCGGATTCGCGCGGTGCGCACGCAACACTTCCCGAAGGCGGTCGGGGTCGATTGGTTTGGTGAAATGGTGGTCGAAGCCCGCCGCGAGCGCTTCGGCCTTGTCTCGAGTTTGTCCCCAGCCGGTTGCCGCAATGAGCAGGACGGCCCGACCCTGATCACTCTGGCGCACCCGGCGGGCCACTTCGTAGCCGCTCATCCTGGGCATACCGATGTCCAAGAGGGCCACGTCGGGCAGGAACGTCGGCCAGGCGGCGAGGGCCTCATGGCCGTCGCGCACGACGGTGACCTCGTGACCATCCATGCGCAGCAGCATGGCGAGACTCTCCCCGGCGTCGCAATTGTCGTCGGCAATCAGCACCTTGCAGCGCACAACCTGTTCGCAGCCTGGATCGATGGCGCGATTCTGCGCGGAAACCGTAGCCGTTCGCAGTGGCAGGCGCACGATGAACTCACTGCCGCGCCCGACTCCGGCGCTTTTCGCCTCGATGGACCCGCCATGAAGTTCGACCAATCCTTTCGCCAGAGCGAGGCCAATTCCCAGGCCGCCTTCCGAATGATCATGACTCGAGGCCACTTGCGAGAACATCGCGAAGACACTCGTGATCGCCTCGGGTGGCAGCCCGATGCCATTGTCGATCACGCTGATCGCGAGTGTGTTCTCAGTGCACGCGGCGCACAGCCGCAGCGCGCCCTCCGGATCGGTGTACTTGGCGGCATTCGTCAGCAGGTTGGAAAGCACCTGGGCCAGGCGCAGCGGGTCGGCGATGAAGTGCACCGGATCGGCAGGCAGTTCAACGGAAAGTGCATGGCGCTTTGAATCGATGATCGGACGGGCGGGCTCTATTGCCGCTTGAACGATCTCATCGAGCCTGACCGTCTCGGTGCGCAGTCCCAACGTGCCGCGCGTGATGCGCGAGATGTCAAGCAGGTCCTCGAGCAGCAGGGACATATGCTGCACCTGGCGGCTGATGACATCACTGCTCCAGCGCTTCTGGGCCTCCGTCGCGGTTGGCGCCTTGAGAATAAGCGCTGCCTGGCGGATGGGCGCGAGCGGATTGCGCAGCTCGTGCGCGAGTGTGGCCAGGAATTCGTCCTTGCGCCGATCCGCTTCGCGAAGCGAGGTTTCGGC
>DATHOA010000154.1:0-9757 GCA_035485475.1 Steroidobacteraceae bacterium
CGAGCCTCGTCGCAATGAGACTAGATGAAGCCACCAAGGCGACGAATCAGCTCGGCCGCCTCTTGAGTCACCGTGAGGAGTCATGGTGCGATCGCTACGTCTCCACACACCGAATACTCCAGGCATCGCTGCATGCGGCGGCGGACCAACTCGCGAGCGCACACACCATACTGATGACCCTTCCTGCGCTCACCAGCGACCCGATCGCTACTTCCCTTTTTCGGTACCTCGATTGGATGCGCGCCAGTTGCGACGAGGAGTGTCTGCCCGATACGGTCGACTATCTGGCAGCGCCAATTGGGGGGAAGGCCATCGCGCGCATATTCAGCCTGTGCGTCAGTGCCGCTCTGGCGTTTGATCGATTACACCTCACGGTGTCCTCAAGCCTAGCGTCCGAGGCCCTGGGGCTTGCCCGTGAGCGATATGGCAATCACTCGGCCATCAGCGGGTTCCCCGCCACACTTCTTGCGCAGGTCGCCTACGAGCAAGGCCGGTTCGAGGAAGCCGAGGCGCTGTTGCGACCGCGGATCTCGCTGATACGTACCTCGGGAACGCTGGAATGCGTTGCGCGTGCCAGCGTACTTCTTGCGAAACTCTCGCTCCACAGGGGTCAGCGTCGTGCCGCACTGGCGATCCTGCGCGATACGGAAGCTCTTGGCCACATCCGGCGTTGGCCGAGATTGGCGTCCATCGCCGCATCGGAGTATAGCCGGGCCCTATCGGCTGCGGGCTCCGGCCCCTGCGCTAATGCCTTGCGCACCGCAGCGCAGCTTACAATGCCCGGACGTTTGCGCAGATTGTCAACGTGCCCCGAAAGTCCTTGGAGCAATGAACAGCAAAGTGTCGCGATAATCCAGACCACCCTGCGGAACGCGTGCTCAGCAGCTTCTGACGGCAGGTTTGATGATAGTTACGAGCTTCTCATCGGTTGCCTGCGCATCGGGGCGGCGCGCGGACTGCGGATGATTTTCGTCGACGCCGGCTATCCAAGCTTGACGTTGCTCCGGGCCCTGTACGAGGCGCTTCCGACCAGGGAGGGAAGACTCGCGCAGCTTCGACCCTACGTTGCTACCCTGCTGCGGTTTGCTGCGCCGATTCCCGAGGATGCGGCGGAGTCACCGACCTATCGCGCGCTGTCACATCGCGAAACAGGAATTCTGCAAATGATTGCCGGTGGGCTGTCCAATAAGCGCATCGCCAAATCCCTGGGAATCACCCCGGAGACCGTCAAGTCACACGCCAAGAGCATTTTCGTGAAGCTCGATACCCGCACCCGCGCACAGGCGGTCGCCCGCGCGGAATCAATCGGCTTGCTCTAAGTCGGCACGCGCCGCGCCCGTCGCCAGGCGGCCGGAGTTTCCCCGGTTGTCGTTCGAAAGTGCTTGCAAAGGTGTGCCTGGTCCACAAATCCACACTGAAGCGCGATGTCACTGAGCGGCATATCTGTCTGCAGCATGTGCTGAGCTGCCAGTTCGACGCGCCGTCGGACCACAAAGGCGTGGGGGGACTGCCCGAATGTGCGCCTGAAAGCGCGCGAAAAGTGCGCCTCGCTGCGCTGCACCAGTGCACAAAGATCTGCAATCCGTACGCGATGCGCGACATGTCTGTCGATATGCTCGAGCACCTTGCGCGCCTGCCAGGCCAGCAACCGCTCCCTTCCGTCGCCTGCATCCTCTTGTGAAACTTGCGGATCCACTTGCCTGCGCAACAATGAGGTTGCTTGAAGTATCGAGCCGCGCGCCGCTTGTTCATGGTGCAGCTGACCCATGGCCGCGTCCAGAAGGGCCAGTACATGGTGCGCCCAGTGGGGCGGTGCGCTCCGACCGATGGTCGGGTCGCGGTCCTTCTCATTCGCGTGGATTTGCATTGCGCGTACCTTCCTCGACCGGCCGTGGGCGCTTCTCAAGCTCCCGGGCCATGTCTTTAAGGTATCTCTATGAACTGTTAAGTGCCGTTAGATACGCACAGCGCTCTGGCAGACAGCCTGCGAGGGAGAGTCCCTAGCGTGGGATCTGCGTGCTCAGATCGACAGCGACCTGAGAGAGGATTTGCGCAAGCGCAGTACCGTACCCGCCTATCAGGGCGTCGGGTGATGCTGTCTGCAGCCTTACGCGCGAGGCGATCGTTCGCTCGTACACTACCTTGGGGCGTGCGCTTGCCTGGTCGATGAGAGCGAATTGTACGCAGAGCACCGCCGCCGGACCTGCGCCGGCCCGAAAATCTCCGTACAGCTCCTCGACAGTGGCGTCGAGAACATACGGTGCTGGTTGCGCGCTGCCGGGGGGCGAGACCGTGCTGAACGGTCCGGTGCGATCGAGCCATTCGGCGATCCGGCCACCAAGCATCGCCCCCGGATCGGCAACGAAGGCATGATAGGGGTCGATGGCATAGCGCACCTCATCGAGCCGATAGACCAGCCCGCTGCCGGCGTAGGCGGCGGCAACGCGCACCTGGCCCATACGCAGCCGCTCCGGGCGCCGCGGCACCGGAGCAATCTCGCCGGCCGGATCTACGATATAGGTCGTGGCCTGCGGTATCGGTCTGCCCAGAGCGCAGGCAGCGAGCGACAAAGTGATGCTCGCTGCCAGAAGAATACGCCAGCCATTCATGGGGCACTCCCGGGGAGCCGCAGTTTATCGGGTGGCCCACCGACCAAGGCACCGGCCGGATAGCGCTTGACCGTTTCGGACAACGCCCGCAGATTGTCGGCCGCAACCCGTAGATCCTGGACCATGACACGCACGTCATATTGATTGTCGCCGAGCAGGCCGTCCAGGCGCTCCGCCGCGCCATCCAGCCCTGCCACCATCCGATCGAGTGCGGGATCGCCCAGGAGGGAGTCCATTCGGGTCGAGACCGAATCAAGCTTGCGCAAGGTGTGATCGATGGGCGCACCCGCCAGGATTCGGTCGAGGTGAGCCAGCGTAACATCGGCAGCCCCAAGCACTTGCTGTGCCCGTCCCGAGAGTTCCGCGACGGGCAACTCGCCGAGCTTCTTGTCCAAGTCGCCGACCAGCGTATTGAGGCTCTGCCCCAGTTGCTTGATGTCCGCCTCATTGAGGCTCGCCAAAAACGTCTGTGCCTTGGCAATGATCTCCCCGGCCGCGCTCGGCGCCGAGGGCAGATACGTGTACTCCGGCGTCCATTGAAATTCCAGTGGCGGATACTTCTTTGGATCCATGAAATCGAGCGCCAGGTACTGCTGACCGGTGATCCCTGCAAGTTGGGTCTGGGCGCGCAGTCCCCTCCCCGCCAGCGCAACGGCATCCTTCCTCATCTGCGCGGCTTCCAGTGCCGACACATTGACCTTTACCCGTACGACGATGTATTCCCGGCGCCTGCTCAGTGGCACGTCGCGTTCATATGTGGCCGCGGATGTCAGGATCTGTGTGACCTGACCGAGCGGCACGCCGCGAAAGCGCACCGGCGCACCCAGCTCCAGGCCTGCCACCGAATTGTTAAAGTATGTCTCGAAAATGAACGTGTGCTGGAACAAATCACGTCCGCCGAGTGCAAAGAGCAACCCGGCGAGCACCGCAACACTCACGATGACGAACAGCCCAAGGCGAGTGTAGCGTTTACTCTCTTCCATACGGATTCGCCGGTATCTCATCGGGTCGCCGGTTGAAGAACTGGCGCACGCGGGCATCCGCGCTATGATCCCGCAGCGTCGCCGGGCTATCGTCTGCGATGATTGCCCGAGACACGGGATCCAGCATGATCGCCCGATCTGCAATGGCAAAGATGCTCTGCAGTTCGTGAGTGACGACCACGAAGGTGACGCCCAAATTCATGCGAAGGGACAGAATCGTTCGGTCGAGATTGGCCGCGGTAATAGGATCAAGACCGGCCGAGGGTTCGTCGAGAAGCAGGATGTCGCAACCAAGGGCCATTGCCCGGGCGATGGCGGCGCGCTTCAACATACCGCCCGATAGCTCGCCCGGCATCAGCGACTCGGACTGTGCCATCTCGAGCATATGCAGCAGCATGCGCGCTGTCAGGTTCTTCTCTGCTAGCGTAAGCTCCGTAAACCGATCGAGCGGAAAACGAACGTTTTCCAGGACGTTCAGCGAACCGAACATGGCACCGCTCTGGTACATGACGCCGAGCTTTCGTTGCAGGCGCGCCTTGTCTTCTCCGCTCGCGCCCACCAGGCTCTCACCGTCGATAAGAACGTCGCCGGCCATGGGCGGATGCAGGCCGATGAGGTTCTTCATGAGGGTCGACTTGCCGCTCCCCGAGCCACCCAGGATTACCACGATCTCCTTGCGATACACCTCGAACGACGCGTCGTCCAGCAAGACGCGGGCGCCGTACCCCATGCGCAGGTTTCGCACGCTGATGACCGATTGCGCCTGTGTCTGTGCCATGTAGCCAGCTCAGCTCGTCAGGATCGCAAAGAGTCCGTCGATCACAATGATGAGCACAAGGCTCGTCACTACCGCGCTCGTCGCAGAGAGTCCCACTGATGTTGCGCCCGCGCCAGTGCGCATTCCGCGGTGGCACCCGACCGTAGCGATCGTAAGTCCGAACACCACCGCCTTGATGATCCCAATGATCAAGTCGCCTGCAGTCACCGCTCCGAGCAGCCGCGTGCAGAACTGCAGAAAGCTGACATCAAAAGAGGCCATCACCAAAGCACCACCGAATAGCCCGACCACGTCGGCAAGCGCGGCCAGAAGCGGCACGACCAGGATTGCCGCCAGGATCCGCGGCAGAACCAGAAATTCGATCGGGTCAAGACCGAACGTGGAGATAGCGTTGAGCTCTTCGTTGACCTTCTGCGTGCCAATCTGGGCGGCGAAGGCGGCGCCGGTCCGGCCGGCGAGGACGATCGCGGTCATCAATGGGCCCAACTCCCGCAGCATCGCGATGCCCACACCGTTAACGACGAAGATCACTGCACCGAACTGTCGCGCCACGAGGCCCACCTCGAATGCGATGATGACCCCAATCAGGAAGCCTACCAACAGCACGATCGGCACGGCATTTGCCCCAACTTCGGTGGCTACGTCGAGCACATCGCCCCAGTTGATTGCACCCGGCCGCGAGCGGGCCTGCCAAAGCACCCGAAGACACCCGCCAAGGAATTCGAGCAGTTCTTCGAGGTACGCAACCTGGCGGGCGGTCGCCCGGCCGATCTCTTCAAGAGTGCGGATATGCCGTCGCGTGCTTGCGCCCGTGACAAAGTCATGCGGCTCAAAGCGGTGAAGCAGTGCCGCGATGTTGGGTGGGAGCGCCTCGAGTTGAACCTTTGCCCCTGGCAAGCGCTCCTGGCGAGTCAGGTCAAAGAGAAGCGCGATGCCGACGTTGTCTGCGTACTCGAGGCCTGACGCATCGACCACAACCGGCCGATCGGGATTGCGCGTGAGAGTTTCGATAGCGGATTGCCAAATCGGCACGGCCGTGTGGGCGGTAATTCGGCCTTCCAGCACCACGCGTACACCGTCAGCCGTGGCAGTCACGGCATCGCCGCGATCCGCCGCACGGCCGGAAGCACGCAGGCGGCCATCATCAGCCATGGCACGACTGCCCACACATATTCCGCCACGGCCGAGCTTTGGTGCGAGCCCTCGCGGCCACACGCGGATCGGTGCAACGCTGTCGCGACCAGCATGCTCAGGAACACGAGCGCTGCGCCGGACCCAAGAGCTGTTAGAGCGATGGAGTGCATACGGCTTGGATAACAAAGCATGTGAGTCGGGTTTACTTTCCCCCGAATGGGGGGCGGACATCGAAGTCCAATGGGGCGCAGGGTCTCACCCACACGCACCGCCAGGAGGCGGAACGCTCGAAACCCTCTGAATGCTCTGGTCTTTCTTAATCGTAGCCGCCGCCCTCGTTGGTATCGTGGGCTTGCGCTCCTTGACGAATGGGGTTCGCTTTACCTTTGATGCCGTGTGCCTCGCGGGCCTCAGTGCCGTGCTCTACCGCCACGGTGTCACCCCGCTGTTCCACCCGCAGCTGGCCGCAACGGATGCCCCGATTACGTGGCTGCGGCTGATTGTCGTGGCCTGGTGGCTGCTCGGTGCGCGCGTCACGGTCTCGGCGATGTACTTCGCCTTGCAGCACGATCGACACTCACGTGAGACCCGTCTGTTCTTCGACCTCATTGCGGCCACGATCTACATCTGTACCGGGCTGATAGTGATCAAGTCAGTGCTGGCGCTTCCTATCGGCGGGGTGCTTGCGACCTCGGGAATTGTCGCAATTGTTCTCGGTCTGGCCCTGCAGAACACCCTGGCGGACGTATTTGCCGGGATCGCCGTCGGGATCGAAGCGCCTTTTCAGGTGGGCAATCGAATCTCCCTCGGCAAGAATATGGAGGGACAGGTCGTCGAGATGAATTGGCGGGCGGTGCGCATTCAGACCGATGGTGCCGACATCGCGATCGTTCCGAACAGCGTCGTTGCGAAGCTGGAGATAGTCAACCGAAGTGTGCCTTACCGGACCAGATCGGACTCCGTTCGGCTGTCATGCCAGCAATCGGCGGATTCGGATCGGGTGATCGCCGTCGTGAACGAGGCTATTCTCCTCTGCCCCGACGTTCTCGACAGCCCCCCGCCCACTGTGACGCTGACGCAAATTGGTCCCGGCTTGAACGGTTACACGATTTCATTCTCGGTAGCCGATACACAACTTCTATCCCCGACGAAGAGTCAGCTGCTTCGCCATGCCCGCAGGCAGCTGTATCACGCCGGCCTGCTCGCCAATGAACCGAGGCAACGCGCGCGCGCCCCACACTGGCTTCCGGTGCGCCAGACTCTGGGCGAGCTGGTGCTATTTGAATCATTGGAACCCGCGCTGATCGACAAGCTGGCACAAGAGGCCACCACGCGGCCGCTCGAGCCGCAGGAGATTCTCTTTTCGGAAGGTGCAGCCGACTGCACGCTCTATGTGGTCGCCTCCGGAGTAATGGAAGTGACAAAGGCAACCGAATCCGGTGGCATCGTGCCACTGGGCCGGCTTGGGGCGGGCGAATACCTTGGAGAGATCGGACTACTTACCGGCGCCGCGCACGCCGCGACGGCGCGAGCGCGCACCCACTGCTATATCCACCAGTTGTCCCGTGAAGCGATCGCCCCGCTTCTCGCGGCACATCCGGAAATGCTGACGGCCTTCGATCAGTCCGTGCGGCGCGGCATTGATCTGCTCAATCGCCGAGTGGCCGCCAGCGCATCGCAACCCGTACCCAATCGCGGTGAACTCCTCTATCGTATCCGGGAGTTCTTGCGGTTGCGCTGAGGTGTTGCGACCCGCAGCGGCTCGCGGCCAGATTGTGGTTCCAGCAGCCGTCTTGCGAGGACGAGGTCGCGCGTGCCGAAGCCCTCGGTAAATCGCAAATAGGTGTCCCGCAGGAGTGTATAGGTCTCGCGCGCGCGCTCTGGCAGCGAATGTAGCCGGGCCAGACTCATTGCTGCGCGCAGTTGCCAAGCAAGGGCGCCCTGGCGATGCGCGAGCTCGTATGACAGACGCAACAGGGCTTCCGCGTCCACCGAGTGGTCGGGGAAATGTGCAGCCAACAGTTCCCCTTTCGTACGCAGCAGCTCGGGGAGCATGAACGAGGTTCGGTCGGCCTCGTGCACTTTGAGCGCCTCGTCGATTGTGGCTATGGCCTCGTCCAGTCTCCCCAGCGCTGCGAGGGTCCGTGCCAGGGGCTCGGCAAAGTACACCAAAAACATTTTGAACCGCGAGGCCTGCAGCACATAGCAGGCCTCGCCGAGTGCCTCGAGCCCGGCCGCGGGCTCTCCACGCTCCACGGCCAGTTGTCCCTGAAAACCGCGGGCGACTGCGTTGTGGATGCCCATCGAGTTTTGCGCGGTGTGTTCGCTCAGACGGTTGACATACGCCTGCGCGACTTCCAACTCGCCCGCCCATACCCAAACGGGAGCAATGCCCGCCAGAGCAATGGCCAGGGGGATCGGGTGCCCGACGCTTTCGGCTTCCTGCAGCACCCGCACAGCGGTACGACCTGCCTCGTCCGCGTTCCCAAGCAGCCATTGGCTGCGCACCAGCGCACACAGCGAACGAACCCGATGGTCATCGAATCCGAAGCGCCCACGCCTTACCAGGCTGGACATGGGCGGCCTCGACCACGCCTGCCCGCACAGTCGACGCGCGGCCAGCTGGTCTCCCGTCATGTGCGCCGCGGTACCGCGCAACCAGTTTGCCATTGCCAGGCACGCGGGATCGCACAGTGACGTGGCAACACTCTGGGCCTTTTCCGCCAGGCGCGCGGCCTCCTGAAGGTCGCCGGCGCGATCGTGGAAGATGTTCAGCGCACCCAGCACTCTCATCTGATTGTAGGGGTCCCGATGCTCTTCGGCCAACTGCAGGGCGCGATTCAGGCACGACTGCGCCTGCTCGAGACCGCCGCGACCGTAGAACAGCGACAGTCCAAGACAGGCCTGCAGCTCCAGCTCGCGAGGTGACCCGCGCTGGCTCTGATCGAGTGCGTCCAACCCGCTCTGGGCCCAGTATATGCAGTCACTCAGTAACGACAGGTCGAGAAAGAAAGGTACCGCTGCGGCGGCCAAGCGCGCAACCAGGGTGGTCCCGGCCTTCTGCTTCTGGGCCCAGGTCAGCGCCGCGCGGACGTTGCCCAGGCAGGCGGCGTGCGAATGCCAGACAGCTGCGCGAAGCAGCGGTGTCGATCCCGCATACGCGTTCTCGAGCTGTTCGCAGAAGAAAGTCGCGTGGTGGCCTGCGATCCGGGTCGATTCCCCGCTCTCTTCCAGCATTTTGCTCGCAAATGCCCGCATGACGCCGAGCAGCCAGAAGTGAGTCGAACCGTCAATGCAGGAGGAGCTGACCAGGGAACGGGCAACGAGACTGCCCAGTGCGATGGCGACGGAAGTGGACGGAATGTCAGCTGCGCAGGCGACACACTGCGCCGCTTCGAGTGTAAATGGCGCCGAGAACACGCCGAGCCGGCACAGAACGACTCGCTCTTCATCATTGAGGAGGTCAACTGCCCACGCAATCGCCCCGCCGAGGGTCCGGTGCCTCTCGGCCGCGGTCCTGCGTCCAGGCCAGCTCAACGCAAACTGTGTATTCAATAGGTTGGCGATGGTCGGCAGTGCCAGTGTGCCCACCCGACCCGCAGCCAACTCGATGGCCAAGGGAATCCCATCGACGCTGCGACAAATTGCGCCAATATCACTACCATTGTCCGCGGTCAATTGGAACCGAGGCAGGGCTGCGCGGGCTCTGGCCACGAACAGCTCGATGGCCGGATAACTGAGTGCCGCCTCGCAGCTCAACTGTGTCGCATCCGACGGCGCGCGCAACGGACCCAGGTGATAGGTGCGCTCACCATCCGCCCGCAGCGCCTCCTGGCTGGTCGCCAGCACTGAGACCGTCGCGCACCCTTCCATTATCTGCTCGGACAGCATTGCCGAGGCTTCGAGAACGCGCTCACAGCTGTCGAGAATCAGGAGCACGCGCTTGTCGCGGAAGCTGGCTATCACACTGGAAGCAGGACTTGCCGAGAGCACCACCAGGCCCGCAGCCGCGGCGACCGCTCTGGTCACCGAGGATGGTTCCTTGATCGTGTCCAGGTCCACGAAACAGATCAGATCGAACTCATCGCGCAGCCTATACGCCAGCTCCAAAGCCACGGTTGTCTTGCCGACCCCTCCGGAGCCGACCAGAGTAACGAAACGTGACTGGCTGAGTAGCCCCGCAATCTCCTTGATTTCCGCGGCTCTTCCGATGATGTCCGTGGGTCGCTTAGGGATTCTCCCGAGCCCGAGCG